>NZ_JBQFOK010000006.1:0-220024 GCF_056533365.1 Ruegeria sp. G5
GCGGCAACGGTGGGAACGACGGTGGCGGCAACGGTGGGACCAACGGCGGGGGCAACGGTGGCAAAAACGGTGGCCCCGGAAACGGCAACGGGAACAATGGCAACCCCGGAAATGGCGGTGGCAACACCGGTGGTTCGGGTCCCGGAACCGGTAACGGTGGTGGAAACAACGGCCAAGGCGGCGGCGCTGGCAATGGCGGCGGCGGTTCCGGCAACGGCGGAAACAACGGCGGCGGCAACGGTGGGAACAACGGCGGCGGCAACGGCGGAAACAACGGCGGCGGCAACGGTGGAAACAACGGTGGCGGCAATGGCGGAAACAACGGTGGCCCCGGAAACGGCAACGGGAACAATGGCAACCCCGGAAATGGCGGTGGCAACACCGGTGGTTCGGGTCCTGGAACCGGCAACGGTGGCGGTAACAACGGCCAAGGCGGCGGTGCCGGCAATGGCGGTGGCGGAGCTGGCAATGGTGGCAGCAACGGCAACGGTCGCAGAGGCTAAGTTATCTCACCCCTGAAACGACAGCGGCCACCCATTTGGGTGGCCGTTTTTTTTGTTTGCGAAAGACCGGTGTTAACCCAGTTGTACCAGCGCGTGGCGCTTTTTCCCAGCACTCAGTTTTATTGGAGACGACAGCGCTCCGGCATCAATCATCATCCCTGCATCTGTCAAAGGGGCGTCGTCCAGTTTGGCCCCATTCTCGGCGATCAGGCGCTTGGCCTCTTTGCCTGACTTGGCCAGCCCGGATTTCACGATCAACTGAACGATCGAGGTAGGCAGATCATCCGCACCCAAAGTCAGCGTTGGAAGGTCATCGCCAACACCGCCTTTCTCGAACACTTCACGGGCGGTGGCTTCGGCGGTCGATGCGGCCTCGGCGCCGTGCAAAAGGGTAGTGACCTCATTTGCCAGGCGGATTTTGGCCTCGTTGATCTCCGACCCCTCCAGCGCGGCCAGACGGTCGCATTCATCCACCGGCAGTTCGGTAAAGATTTTCAGGAACCGCCCGACATCGGCGTCTGTCGTGTTGCGCCAGAACTGCCAGAATTCATAAGAGCTCAGCATATCGCCATTCAGCCAGACGGCCCCGCCTTGCGACTTACCCATCTTGCGGCCATCGCTGGTGGTCAGCAACGGAGTGGTCAGGCCATAGATTTCCTGATCCAGCACCCGGCGGGTCAGGTCAATCCCGTTGACGATATTGCCCCACTGGTCGCTGCCACCCATTTGCAGAACACAGCCATAGCGGCGGTTCAGCTCAAGGAAGTCATAGGCTTGCAGGATCATGTAGTTGAATTCGAGAAAGCTCAGCGATTGTTCGCGGTCCAGCCGCGATTTAACGGACTCGAAAGACAACATCCGGTTGACCGAGAAATGCCGCCCGATGTCGCGCAGGAAATCGAGGTAGTTCAGGCTGTCCAGCCACTCCGCATTGTTCAACATCAGCGCGCCGGTGTCGCTGTCGTCATAGGACAGGTACTTGGCGAAGACCTTTTGCATCCCGGCGATATTGGCGTCGATCTGTTCGGGGCCTAGCAGGGGGCGTTCATCTGAGCGGAACGAGGGGTCGCCCACCTTGGTGGTGCCGCCGCCCATCAGGGTGATCGGCTTGTGGCCGGTCTTTTGCAGCCAGCGCAGCACCATGATATTCATCAGGTGGCCCACATGCAGTGACTGCGCAGTGGCGTCATAGCCGATATAAGCCGTTTGCACCCCGCTGATCAGCGCCTCGTCAAGGCCCTGATAATCGGTGCAGTCGGCGAGAAAGCCGCGCTCGATCATCGTGGCGATGAAATCCGATTTGGGGTGGTAGGTCATATCCGTGCCCTTTGGGTTTATGTTGCGGGGCAGTGTATAGGCGGTGGGGGTGGCAAGGAAAAGGCACCTTTTGCACGAAATGCATGGGATGCGGTCGATCTGGCTTGCCTTGGGTTCGCGTTACCGTGCAGGTTGTGGCCAACACGCCAACGGAACGAGCGTGACGCATACACGAGGATAAGCATGGGCCGGGCGATCAGCAAAACAGGTACCGTTAGGGCATTGGGCGCAATGTCGGGAACGTCTCTGGATGGCGTAGACACTGCTGTGATTGAAACAGACGGCCTGCGCATTCACGGCTTTGGCCCCAGTGGGTATCGCGCGTATTCCCAGGGCGAACGCTCTGTTTTAAGGGCGGCTTTGGGCCAGTGGCACGGGCCCGATGTGGATGCTGCTGCGGAACTGGTGACAATTGCGCATGCCGAGGCACTGTCTGAATTTGACGAGATTGATTTGATCGGATTCCACGGTCAAACGCTGGCGCATGAGCCACGGGGACGAGGGACGCTGCAGGTCGGCGACGGCGACGGTTTGACCCAAGCTTTGGGTGTGCCGGTCGTGTGGGATTTTCGCAGCGACGACGTGGCTATGGGCGGCGAGGGTGCGCCGCTTGCGCCGTTTTTTCACTTTGCCTGCGCGAAATGGATCGGGGCGAGGGAGCCGCTTTGTTTTCTGAACCTAGGCGGGGTTGGCAACCTAACCTACGTGGACCCCAGTTTCGACACGCCCGAAGCGCCCGGCGCTTTGCTGGCCTTTGATACAGGTCCCGCCAATGCCCCTGTAGACGATCTGATGCAAACCCGCCTTGGCGTTCCGATGGATAAAGACGGTGCGCTCGCCCGTGAAGGAACCGTTGAGATGGGCGCGCTTGAGCTGTTCCTGGCCGAGCCGTTCTTTAGCAAGATGCCGCCGAAATCCTTGGACCGGAACGACTTTGCCGAGATGATCAGGCTGGTACAGGAACTGTCGGACGCCGACGCCGTGGCGACCCTGACCGGCATGTGCGCGGCAGGCGTCATGCAAGGGATGGAGCATTGCCCCAAACCCCCCGCGCGCGTGCTGGTTACGGGTGGCGGCCGTCGCAATCCGGTGTTGATGGAGATGTTGCGCGCAGGGCTGGACTGCCCGGTCGAACCGGTCGAGGCGGTGGGGCTGGACGGTGACATGCTGGAGGCTCAGGCCTTTGCCTATCTCGCCGTCCGTGTGGCCCGAGGGCTGCCGACTTCGTGCCCGGGGACAACCGGGGTCAAAGCACTTGTTGGTGGCGGTGTGGTGAGTAGTGTCGCCGCAGGCTGAATTGGTTGTATTTTGAAGTACAACCTATAAGTTAATTTATATGTTTTCGTTTTTGAGTTTTCGGTTTTTGAATGTGCCTGCATTGGCGTGTTTGTATGTTTTGGCGAATGCGAACTTGGCCGAAAGCGCGGATTTAGAGATCAGTCTAGGAAGCCCTTGGAGTGAGGCTGAGGCTACCCCGTTGCAGTACGAGACGGATTCCCAATGCGAGCAGCCCGAAGCCCTTGTTTCGATGCACTTTGAAAAGTGGCTAAGGGCAACCGGCTCCAACTTCTATCCATTTTTTCTGGAAAATAGCCTGCCCCAGAACTCGATTACCATAAGGAGATCGGGTGAAGTTGTTGAAGACGATGCTGGTCCAAGGCCGCGAAAAAGTGTGTCGAGTGCACGGTTTGCTGTCGCGGGTAACGCTAAACGTGGGTTTGGGAAAGCTAACGACCTGACCCTGAGCGGGAAACTCTATTTTTGTGAATACAGCGGTTCTCTGACTTTTGCGAACGCCGAATTTGACATGACGGGGGAAATTGGGAACTTCGTGGTTCAATCGCAATGGTCACTGGCTCCGACGACCGATCAGCTAAGAATTTTATACACGCATTCAAGGCTCTTATCCGAAGAAGGTGAAATCAAAGCTCCAGGTGCGCGTAGTTTCGGAGCACCCAGAAACCCTTATCTCGGACGCGCACAAGTGGAGTTTTTTGCAACGGATGTCGATTTCGACCAAAAGGATGGTGAAGGCACGATGCCTGTTGATGTTCGAGCGTCTTTCTACGTCGGTATAGAATACGCGAGAGAAATAAATGAATAGGTTTTGGGGCCTACTAATCGGCGCGGTATTCTTGGTTATTAGTCAAGGTGCCCATGCGCGCGAGTGGGAAGTTGTCTCTCCAAGAACACCTGACACCAACGTGTCCATGCAGGTGGCAGAGCATTCTTGCCCTGAACATTTTGACCCGGTTTCCTTGTCTGCGGAACTGAGTGGTTTTCAAAAAAAACCGATTGAGAATAAGAGGCCGGGCAACTTTTTCCCCGCAGAGTCTAGTCGGGCAAGGTCGGCAGGTGCACCAAATCTAGATACACGTGCACAGGTGACGGCCTGTATGTATCGGTCATATTTTCTTCCAATCCAGGCAAGTGTCACTTTCCTTGGTGACTGGGGAGAAGGACACACTGAGGCTCTTCAAGTAGAGTTTAGCTTTGAAGATCGAGATGACGAATTTTGGGTGGAGTATAGTAATTTTTTGCTGAACGGGCAGGACGCGTTGGACGGCCTGACTACGACGGAAAAAGAGGCGCTAGAAACCAATCTGGTAGGCTATCTTAGTTTCCGCTTCTGGTTCAGCACTGTGCGCTTGGCCGGTAAAAATCACGACGGCGATTTGGTTCATCTGAAATCCGCAAATTTCAGCTTCTTCGTACCCAACTTCACTGAATAGTCTGTTAACGCCCAACCGACCGCCCATAGTCCACCGCAAATGCGCCGTACCCGTCCGACGTCGATTTCAAATGCGCTTGGGTCCACCTATGTAAGGTCGGCAACTGATGGAACGGTACGTTCGGAAATGCATGGTGTTCCGCATGATAGGGCATGTTCCACCCAACAAAGCGGATCAGGCGGTTGGTGAAAGTGGTCCTTGAATTCTCAAGCATATTGGCGACCGGGGGGCACAGCCCGTGTTCAGCCAACAGGTAGAGCCGCAGAAACGGCTGGCCGAAAAGAACCGGCAGCAGCCAGAGCCAGAATACCAAAGGTGACACCAGTAGACTAACGGCCGCTATCGCGTAGACGCCCAGGAGCATCCGAGCCTCAACCCTCATAGCCTTGTGTTGGCGCAGCGGCAGGTAGGGCGCGTCGATCCGGCCAAAGGCGTTTTGCATAAGGACACGCGCCATCCCGTGCCAATAACGCCACCCACTGAGGTAGATCATAAGACTGGGCCAATTATCCGGGCGGGGTTTGCCGCCCAACTCGGGATCATTTTCAGGGTGATTGGTCCATTTGTGATGGGCCATATGAAAATAGCGGAACCACGTAAAGGGCAGAGCAATGGGAATTGAGACAAGATGCCCGACGACCTCGTTCAGCCAACCAGAGCGAAACGGTGTCTTGTGCGTGCATTCGTGGCTAAGGGTAAACAGGAACACCAGCAGCACGCCTTGCGGTAACACAAGAACCGGCCAAAAGGGCGTTTGGTAAACGATACCGGCGCTGGTTGCGGTCAAAGCCAGCAGGTAAACGCCCAGATGTTTCAGCCCTGCCATGTTGGACCGGCTTTGCAGGTGGTCTTTTTCTTCTGCGGTCAGAGAAGCGATGAGAGCACGGTGATCCATCATTCACCCGCGTGGGATGTCAAACCCGGCGGGGGCCAGTTCGAACCCATCGAACTCGAACCCCGGTGAAACCGTGCAACTGACCAATGTGAATGCTCCGGTCGTGCGCGCGGCCTGCCAGTGACCCTTTGGAACAATGATTTGCGGCGCACCGTGCGCAAGGTCGGGTGTCAGCAAATGATCGACCGCTGGCCCCTGTTCGGTGGCGCTGAGGGATAAGGTCAGCGGCGCGCCGGCGTGGTAGAGCCAGATTTCCGCCGCATCCACGCGGTGCCAATGGCTGCTTTCCCCCTCGGCCAACAAGAAATAGATGCATGTTCCCGTGGCCCGTCCCGGGTTGTCGGCGCGCCATGTCTCGCGGAACCAGCCACCCTCGGGGTGACGTTGCAGGTTAAGGTGGTCGATAATCTCTTGTGCGGTCATCGGGGCCTCATACGATTTGCGCCGATTATGCACGAGAGCACGCGATCCGCTATGGTATTCGCGCGGATCAGGAATATGTTTGCGCCATGACCCTTACGATCCCTTTTGACAACAGCTATGCGCGGCTTGCCAACAGCTTTTACGCACGTCAGGCTCCGGTGCCTGTACGCGCACCGCACCTGATCGCATTCAACGAGGCGTTGGCAAAAATTCTTGGCATCACACCGGGTGATGCGCAGGAAATGGCGCAGGTTTTTGCTGGCAACACTTTGCCCGAAGGGGCCGAGCCGATAGCGCAATTGTATTCCGGTCATCAATTTGGCAGCTACAACCCCCAGCTCGGCGATGGACGTGCTGTGTTGTTGGGGGAAACCGTTGGTCAGGATGGGATCCGCCGGGACATTCAACTCAAAGGGTCGGGCCCGACACCATTTAGCCGCCAAGGCGATGGTCGCGCTTGGCTGGGCCCGGTATTGCGCGAATACGTGGTGTCCGAGGCCATGCATGCGCTGGGCGTCCCTACGACGCGAGCGCTGGCCGCGGTTGAAACCGGCGAAATCGTTCTGCGCGAAGGACCGATGCCCGGCGCAGTACTGACCCGTGTTGCGCGCAGCCACCTTAGGGTGGGCACATTTCAGGTCTTTGCGGCACGTGGCCAACTGGACAGTCTGCGCAGCCTGACAGAATACGCGATCCAGCGACACTATCCTCAGGCCCAAGGCCCCATGGGACTGTTGCGTGCAGTGGTTGAGGCCCAATCACAGTTGATTGCCGCGTGGATGAGCGTCGGGTTCATTCACGGTGTCATGAACACCGACAATTGCTCGATCGCAGGAGAGACCATCGACTACGGTCCGTGCGCCTTTATGGACAGCTATCACCCGAACACTGTCTACAGTTCGATCGACCGTATGGGGCGCTATGCCTATTCCAACCAGCCCGATATTGCCGTTTGGAATGCAGCTCAACTGGCGACATCTTTGATCCAGCAGATGGATGACAAAGATGCGGCCGTAGAGGAAGCGACCGAGATTGTGCATGCCATGCCGGACATGCTTCAGGAACACTGGCTGACACGGTTCCGGGCCAAGTTGGGGCTATTGAGCACAGACGCAGGTGACCAGCAGATGATATCGGATTTGTTGGCCCGTATGGCGCAAAATCAGGCCGATTTCACCAATACGTTCCGCGCCTTGAGCGACGGCAAAGCGCGGGATCAGTTCACCGACCCGCAAGCATTTGATCAGTGGTCGGAAGGTTGGCAACAGCGAATACAACGTGAAGCGTTGCCAACAGATACAATGCGCGCGGCCAATCCGGCGTATATCCCGCGCAACCACCGGGTCGAGCAGATGATCACGGCCGCAGTAAATGGGGATTACGAGCCGTTCCACCGGTTTAATACCGTGTTGTCGAACCCGTATTCAGACCAACCCGATGCAGCGGACCTTAAGAACCCGCCAACAGAACAAGAGGTCGTTCACGCGACATTTTGCGGAACGTAGCGACGTCCCATATTACTTTCGTAGAATTTCTAACACGGCCGCGCTGACGATCAAAATGGCCCCCAAAAGTTCACGAAGTCCAAAGGGCTCTCCGGCGAATGCGGCGGCTGAAGCAAGGCCAACGACGACCTCGCTCATCAACAACAGACCCACACGCCCGGGTGATAGCTTGGTGGCGGGCCAGATGGTCATGAAAACCATTGGCAAGGTGTAGAATGAGGACAGCAGCACAAGCTGCAGAACCCAGAGATAGTCGCCTTTTTCAACGGACGGTAAGACCGGCCCATCCAGAAACAACAGGCTGATCAGCGACAGGATTAACGCGCCGAGTACAAAAGCAAAGATTTGCCCCGAGACCGACACGCTGGCAGTTCGGTATAAACCCAGCGTTCCCAAAGCCCAGCAAAAGCCCGACGCAAGCGCCATCCAATCGCCCAAGTTGCTTGGCCAGGGAATAAAACCTGAATCCCCCAGAACGACCAGTAAGCCGCCAACGCCGCAAATCAGCCCAGCGAAGCGTTGCCAGCTCAGGCGCTCGCCCAGAAAGAACAGGCCCAGCAATGTTCCCCAGATTGGTGTCAGGTAGAACAACAGGATCGAGCGGACGACCTCGGTATAAACAAGGCTGATGGAATAAAGACTGAACGCTGCTCCGGTGAACATGCCGCTTAGCACGAGGTCTCGCCATTGAAGCGCCAGTTGGCGACGCTCAGACCAAACAAGCGGGACCAGAACCAAAAGTGCGGCGCTGTACATTGCGAGACCCGGCCATGGTCCGGTTAACCCCAGATCATAGAAAAACCGCACCGGAATCCAGTAAATACCCCACAGCATACCGCCCATGACAAGGACGATGCTGGCCTTGGTCGAGTTGCTTGCTTGGGCCTCGTTTGAAACCATGTTGGCGCTCGTCTTTTCGAAAGATAGGGCCTTGGGTAACGCTTGTGTGATACCGGGCTTCAGCTGAAATCGCACAAAATGCGGCAAGCGTCCATCGGTCGGGTTTTGCACAAGAACCGTTCAAATAATGAATACGGCACAGAAACAGGGGGCACAGGGCCTTGCGTCCGTGGATCTACGTGGCACTTTGAGGGCAGCCACACGATAGGACCCATATGCCGCCAACACTGCGTATTGCCAGTTACAACATTCAGAAATGCGTTGGTTTGGATTTTCGCCGTCAACCACAGCGGACGATGCAGGTTATCGACAGTATGAAAGCGGACATTGTTGTCTTGCAGGAGGCGGACAAACGCCTGCCTCCACGCCCTGCGGCGCTTCCGCATTTCATGCTGGACGAGGCGGGGTGGCAGATCGTCGATCTTGGGGGTGCGGGCAGCCTAGGGTGGCACGGAAATGCAGTGATATGGCGCGGCGACAAAATCTCGGTTCGGCAAACCGGTCATCACGATCTGCCGGGACTTGAGCCACGGGGCGCTGTGCGTGTGGAATTCGACACTCCGATTGGCCCTCTGCGTGTCATGGGAATGCACTTGGGTTTGTTACCTGCGTCGCGCCGGCAGCAGATCACGCATATCAGGCGCTTTGACGAGGATCTGGACAAGATGCCCACCGTTTGGGCAGGGGATTTCAACGAATGGTCACGCCAACCGATTCTGGATCATCTCGCGCCAGCCATGCGGTTTCTGCCACCAGTGCCCAGTTTTCCCGCCCCGCAGCCCCTTGGCGCATTGGACCGGATAGCGCTGGGCGCAGGTCTTGAGGCTGTGTTGCACGGGGTTCACGACGCACGTCCTGCGCATATCGCATCGGACCATTTGCCGGTTTGGGCTGATCTGCGACGGGCTGCGTGAGAGGTAAATCTGCTGTGGCGCCGACCGCGCAGACGTACTAAGACAGAGAACCGAAGAAACCCCGAGGGTCACTATGTCCGATACGATCATCGCCCGCTGCGAAGCCAAGGGCCTGCGCATGACAGGCCAGCGCCGTACTATTGCGCAAGTGCTGCAGCAAAGCGAGGATCATCCGGATGTCGAGGAGCTGTACGCGCGTGCTTCCGAAGTCGATTCTGGGATTTCCATTGCAACTGTCTATCGAACGGTAAAGCTGTTCGAAGAGGCCGGTATTCTAGAGCGGTTGGAATTCGGCGACGGGCGGGCACGCTACGAAGATGCCGAACGGGACCATCACGACCATCTGATCGACATGCAATCGGGGCAGGTCATTGAATTCGTCGACCCCGAGATCGAGGCTTTGCAGGAAAAAATCGCGGCCAAGCTTGGGTACAAGCTAAAAGGGCATCGCTTGGAATTGTACGGCGTTCCGCTGGAACAGGACTGATCCATCACAAAACCGAAACAGTCATCGCACGGGAATTCATAATTGCCCAAGCGGATAGTGCTTGCTTGGGTGCCAGGGTTGAGATTTCAGTGACATAGCGCGCCTCTTAGACTGGCCTGCGCCTTGTTTGACGGAAAAGATCATGAACAACGTGAACGGCATATTGCTGGTTGTCGGCGCGATGGCAGCCTTTGCGCTTGAGGACATGTTTATCAAAATCCTGTCGGTATCCGTGCCGACCGGTCAGATCATGATTATTCTGGGCTTGATCTGTGGTCTGATCTTTGCCGGGATGGCGATCGTCACCCGCAAGCGCATTATATACGCCGCTGCGTGGCAGCCTTTGCCGGTTATGCGTGCCGTTAGTGAGGGGATCGGCGCAATCGCGTTCATAACCGCTCTGGCGTTGGTTGATCTGTCCACGGTTGCGGCAGTTTTTCAAGCCTTGCCATTGGCGGTGACGATGGGGGCCGCACTTTTTCTGGGTGAACAAGTCGGTTGGCGGCGGTGGAGCGCGGTGTTCGTCGGCTTCATTGGCGTTTTGCTGATCATCCGGCCGGGCCTGTCCGGTTTCCAGCCTGAGACGCTGCTGGTTGTCATCAGTGTGGTTGCGATCGCCGCGCGCGATCTGATCACTCGGAAGCTGCACGCAGACATCGCATCAGCCGTGGTGGCTATGCAGGCCTACCTTGCCGCTATCCTCGGAGGGGCGATACTGATGATCGCGCAGGGGCAGCCTTTGGTTCACCTCGGGTCAGAGCAGTACTGGCCCCTCGTCGGTGCCGTCACGGTCAGCGTGCTGGGATACTATGGCATCGTGACGGCTATGCGGGTCGGCGATGCCTCGGCCCTGACCCCATTTCGATACACACGGCTCGTGTTTTCAATCGCGGCGGGAATGATAATGTTTGGCGAACGCCCGGACACCCTGACCATTGCCGGAGCATTGCTGATCTTATCGTCCGGCCTTTATACATTCCTACGCGAACGCCGTCTGGCACGCGACATTTCGGCGATGGCCTGACGCATCGACGCAGGTTTGCGCAAACAGGCCTTTTCCACGTCATTCTCCGCGGGACAGTTGGTTTACTTTTGGCCGCTTGCTGGTATGAGGCTTGCAACCAGAGACAGCCATAGGAACGGGCCTCATGAGCACGATCATCGACATACACGCGCGGGAGATACTTGATAGTCGGGGCAATCCGACGGTTGAGGTTGACGTTGTACTGGAGGACGGCACGATGGGCCGTGCTGCGGTGCCTTCTGGTGCGTCAACGGGCGCGTATGAGGCGGTTGAAAAGCGCGACGGCGACACCGCGCGCTACATGGGTAAGGGCGTGCTCGAGGCCGTTGCCGCCGTGAACGGTGAGATCGCCGAGGAGCTGGTGGGCTTTGACGCGACCGAGCAGGTGGCTATCGACCAGGCGATGATCGAACTGGACGGGACCGAGAACAAGGGCCGTCTGGGCGCAAACGCCATTCTGGGTGTCTCTCTGGCCACCGCCAAGGCGGCGGCGGATTTCACCACGCAGCCTCTGTACCGCTATGTGGGTGGCACTTCGGCCCGCGTTCTGCCAGTGCCGATGATGAACATCATCAATGGTGGTGAGCATGCCGACAACCCCATCGACATTCAGGAATTCATGATCATGCCGACCTCGGCCAGAAATATCCGCGAGGCGGTGCGCATGGGGTCCGAGGTGTTCCACACCCTGAAGAAAGAGCTGTCGGCCGCCGGTCTGGCCACCGGTGTCGGTGACGAGGGCGGCTTTGCCCCGAACATCGCCAGCACCCGTGAGGCGCTGGATTTCATCCTCAAGTCCATCGAAAAGGCGGGCTACAAACCGGGCGAGGAAATCCACCTCGCGCTGGATTGCGCCGCAACCGAATATTACAAGGACGGCAAATACGTTCTGGCGGGCGAGGGCACGACCCTGACCTCCGAGGAAAACGCGGCTTATCTGGCGGCGCTGGTGAACGACTATCCGATCATTTCCATCGAAGACGGCATGTCCGAAGACGACTGGGACGGCTGGAAAGCCCTGACCGACGCCATCGGCGACAAGGTGCAGTTGGTGGGCGACGACCTGTTCGTGACCAACCCCGAACGGCTGGCTGAAGGAATCGAACGTGGCTGCGCGAACTCGATGCTGGTCAAGGTGAACCAGATCGGCTCGCTGACTGAAACGCTGCGCGCCGTCGATATGGCCCACCGTGCGCGGTACACCAACGTGATGTCGCACCGCTCGGGCGAGACCGAGGACGCCACGATTGCCGATCTGGCCGTGGCGACGAACTGTGGTCAGATCAAAACCGGCTCATTGGCGCGGTCGGACCGGTTGGCCAAGTACAACCAACTGATCCGCATCGAAGAGACCCTGGGCGAAGTCGCCGAATACGCAGGCGCGTCGATCTTAAAGCGATAACAGTGCCAGCAGATCTAGCCAAAGCCCGGCTTTCTCAAAGAAAGCCGGGTCTTTTTTCGTACTTAGGTTCGATTCCGAAGGGAATCAGCTATGCACGTGATTGGATGTGTACCCCTTTGTGGGGTTTAAAAATTTCTTAAACTCACCTTAAAATTGTGAAAAGGTGACGTTAGGTAAAGATTACTCAATTAATTTAAATTATTTTTTGCTGCGATTGCAAACAGTTGACAGGATTGTGGCAACATAATGGCAATTTTGTGTGAACTTTTCCCTATTTGAGCGCGTGCCAACGCTCGTAGCATGATCACATTATTGACAAGGAGAACGCCATGACTGGTTCGAAATTCCTTATCGTTGCTTCTGTGATCAGCACCGTTTTTCTGGGAGCCTGCTCGGCACCTGGTTTTTATCCGGTAAGTGGTCAGTCGGTTTCAGCGTCGGACCCAGTAAAACACATGGATTCGCCCACCTACATGTACAGCGGCGAGATGCGCTAACGCGTATTCGCTGGGGGGCTGAATACCAGACTGCTATCAGAGCTTTTTGCTCATCAACATATACCGATCGCGCGGCTTGAAGCCGGTGCGCAGATACAGTTTCTGCGCGGTTTCATTGGTTCGGTCGACCTCAAGGTGCAGGGCGGTTAGCCCGGCACCAGCGAGGGCTTTTGGCAACGCCAACATGACTTCGGAGGCGATCCCACGACCTCGGACGGCTGGACGAATGTAAATTTCGTCCACAAAACCGTCCATGCCGCCGAACTCGACAGACCAGCCGAAGGTCATAATGATGTATCCAAGCGGCGCACGACCGGGACCGATCAGGTAGATGCATCCGTGCGGGATGCCTTCAAGCAGAGGCATTAGCGCGTTTCGGGTTTGATCCGTGTCCTGAGCGATGCCTGCCTCGGTGTGGAATGCGGTGACAAGGGTCATCAAGCGCTCCAGATCTTCTGGGCGTGCCAATCGGAGTGCGGCGCTCATAGTCGGGCCAGCCTTTCCGTAAGAAGGGCAAAAAAACCATCGGCATCAAGGTCACCCACGAACAGCGCATTAGGCTTGCGGTCTGTGACACCCCACCAGTCGGCCACCGTCATACCCATCGTCAGTTCGGATTGTGTTTCGATCTCGACATTCACATGCCGGCCGGAAAACAACTCAGGCTGGATGAGGTAAGCGGTCACACAAGGATCGTGCAGGGGGGCGCCTTCGCTGCCGTATTTCGCTTTGTCGAATCGTTCAAAGAAATCGGTCATCTCAGCGACGGCTATTCCGGGTTTGTTGCCGATCGCACGGAATGCATCATTCCGGGGCTTGGTGACCAACGCCTTGTGTGTCACGTCCAATGACATAACAACGATTGGGCGTCCGGATTTAAAAACGATATCAGCAGCTTCGGGGTCGACGTGAATGTTGAACTCTGCCGTCGGAGTAATGTTGCCGACCTCGAAATACGCACCGCCCATCAGAACGATTTCCTGCACGCGTTCGACAACGTCCGGCGCTTTTTCAAACGCGGTTGCGATGTTGGTCAAAGGCCCCAAAGGACAGAGCGTTACGGTACCCGGTTCATGGGCGCGCAGGGTCTCAATGATAAAATCTACTGCGTGGCCGTCCGACAGTTGCATCTTCGGATCCGGCAGGTTCGGTCCATCCAGACCTGTTTTTCCGTGTACGTGCTCCGCGGTCACCAATTGCCGTTTCAGTGGGCGGTCACACCCGGCGTAGACAGATACTTCTGTATGACCCGCCAGCTCGCACACGATCCGGGCGTTCTTGGACGTTAGCGCCAGAGGGACGTTTCCGGCGACAGTGGTTATGCCTAAAACCTCAATCTCTTGCGGGCTGGCGAGGGCCAACAGGATGGCGACGGCATCATCCTGTCCGGGATCGGTGTCGATGATGATCTTGCGAGGGGGCATGGCTGTCTCCGGGCATCGTGAAGGTCGGACACTCGCAAGTGCGCGCGGGGTTGTCTACCCGTATTACGAGTCGCTCACCGCTTTCACCGGCGGGAGTTTGCCATTGGCGCGGTGTTCCTCGGTTTTCACCTCATTCCAAAGGGCGTCCATTTCAGCCAGATCGCTTTGAACGGGCGTTTTGCCCCGGGCGGCAAGGCGCGCCTCGACCTGCTCAAAGCGTCGGGTGAACTTGGCGTTTGTACGACGCAGAGCGGCCTCGGGTTCTATGCCAAGGTGGCGACCCAAGTTGACTATTACGAAAAGCAAATCTCCGAATTCATCCTCGAGCGCATCGGGGTCCATGCTGTCGCGGGCTTCCTCCAATTCGGCGGCTTCTTCGGTGATCTTGGCCAGCACATGGCTTGCGTCGGGCCAGTCGAAGCCGACACGGGCGGCTCGTTTTTGCAATTTGTGGGCGCGTAGAAGGGCAGGCAAGTTGGCTGCGACGCCGTCCAGAGCACCTTTTTGTTCCTTACCTGCGCGTTCTGCTGCTTTGATGGTTTCCCAGTCCCGCGTTTGTTGCGCGGCGGACTTATCGCGGGATTCGTCACCGAATACGTGGGGGTGGCGAGTAACCATTTTGTCCGACATGGTACGCACCACGTCCTGAAAGGTGAAATGACCCGCTTCTTCGGCCATTTGCGCGTGGAAGACGGATTGAAACAGCAGGTCACCCAACTCGCCCTTTAATTCGTCATAGGCTTCACGCTCGATGGCGTCGGCGACCTCATAAGCCTCTTCGATTGTGTAGGGGGCGATAGTGGCGAAATCCTGTTCGATATCCCACGGACAGCCGGATTCGGGGTCCCGCAAACGACGCATGATTTCCAAAAGACGTTCTATACCCGCGTCGCTGTCGTGGATCAGGGGATTTTCAGCCATTGCGAACCCTTTCGTTCCCGTGTCAGATGCATCCATTCCGCAGTCAGGATCAGGAGTCCACCCCAGATGCCCGTCGTCAACCGAATTGCCGATTTCTCAGCCGATATGACCGCGTGGCGCCGGCACCTACATTCCATTCCCGAACTGGAGTTCGAATGCTTTGAGACCGCCGCCTTTGTCGCCGATCGCCTGCGTGAATTCGGGGTGGATGAACTGCATGAGGGGATCGCCAAAACCGGCATCGTTGCGATCATCAACGGGCAGGCGGATGGGCCCACGATTGGCCTGCGCGCCGATATGGACGCGCTGCCGATCCCCGAAGAGACGGGCGTGGACTATGCCTCGACCAATCCGGGCAAGATGCATGCGTGTGGTCATGACGGGCATACGACCATGCTGCTGGGGGCGGCGCGCTATCTGGCCGAGACGCGAAATTTTGCGGGCCGCGTGGCGCTGATCTTTCAGCCCGCCGAGGAAGAGGGCGGCGGCGCGGGCGTGATGGTCGAAGGCGGCATCATGGACCGGTTCGACATCTCGCAGGTCTATGCCCTGCACAACGCGCCTGGCATCCCCGAGGGGGCGTTTTACACCACGCCGGGCGCGATCATGGCGGCGGTGGATACGTTCCACGTCCATATTCAGGGCGTTGGCGGCCACGGGGCCATGCCGCATGAGACCCGCGATCCGGTCATGGCCGCCTGTGGCATCGCGCAGGCGCTGCAAACCATCGTCAGCCGCAATCACCATGCGCTGGACGATCTGGTGGTCTCGGTCACGCAGATCCACACCGGGACGGTCAACAACGTGATCCCCGACACCGCCTATATCAACGGCACTGTGCGCACCTTTGACCCGTCGGTCCAGAAAATGGTGATGGAGCGGATGGAACAGATCGTACAGGGGCAGGCGGCCTCTTACGGGGTTGAGGCGCGGCTGGATTATGAGGTGAATTATCCCGCCACCATCAACGATGCGGCCAAGGCCGGGTTCGCGGCGGATGTGGCCCGCGAAATCTCGGGCGCAGATAACGTGGTCGACAACATGACCCGCAACATGGGGGCCGAGGATTTCTCTTACATGCTGAACGCGCGACCGGGGGCCTATCTGAACCTTGGGCAGGGCGACAGCGCCGGGCTGCACCATCCAAAATACAACTTCAACGACGATGTCGCGCCAGTTGGGGCATCCTTCTTTGCGCGCATCGTCGAAAAGGCGCAGCCATTGGGCTGAACGGGGATAGAAATGGCACTGGAAGACGCAAAAAATCAGGTGGACGAGGCGTTCACCAATGATGAACTCAAGGGCTTGTCCTTCGAAAACACTTTCGGCGGCGCGACCTCGTTCCTGCGGCGGTTGTACACCAAAGAGTTAAAAGGCGCGGATATTGCCGTAACCGGCGTGCCTTTTGATCAGGCGGTGACCAACCGACCCGGAACCCGACTGGGGCCCCGCGCGATCCGGGAAGCCAGTGCGCTGCAGTCGCCGGATGCGCCCTACGGTTGGCCGTTTGACGCCCTGAGCGAATTGGCGATCATCGACTACGGTGACATGGCTTATGACTATGCCAATATTCCGGCGTTTCCTGATACCTTGACTGATCATATTCGCACCATTCTGACCGCAGATGTCGCCTCGGTCGCATTGGGGGGCGACCACTATATCAGTTTCCCGATCCTGAAAGCCTATGCTGAAAAATATGGGCCGATGTCTCTGTTGCAATTTGATGCTCATACGGACACCTGGGCGGATGATGACATGTCTCGGGTCGATCACGGGACAATGTTCTACAAGGCGGTGAAATCGGGGATCGTTGATCCAAAGCGTTCGGTTCAGGTTGGAATTCGCACAACGAACGAGGACACGCTGGGCGTAAACATCATTGACGCCCGCGAGGTTTACGAGGCCGGGCCCGCCGCAGTGGCTCAAAAGATCAAAGGAATTCTGGGTGATAGCCCGGTATATCTGAGCTTTGACATTGATGGTCTGGATCCCGCCTTTGCGCCGGGCACGGGTACGCCCGTTTGGGGCGGGCTGAGCTCGATTCAGGCGCAGATCATCCTGCGTGATATTGCCGGGATCAACATCAAGGGCGGCGACGTCGTCGAAGTTTCACCGCCTTACGACACGTCCGGCGCAACGGCGATCGCAGGGGCTCATGTCGCCACACAAATCATTTGTCTTTTGGGGTGGAACAAGCTGCAGCCTTAACCTTTGGTTAGCCATCTTTCCGGTATCGGTGAGCCAACAACACCGGACAAGGGGCATAGCAAGATGGCAGAGTTCAACCAACCGATCAGCGGCAATGATCTGGCGCGGTTTTCGGGGCCGAATACGTTTATGCGATTACCGCAGGCCGAGTCGCTGGCGGGTTTGGATGTTGCCGTTCTGGGGGTTCCTTTGGATATAGGCACCTCGTGGCGGTCTGGTGCACGGTTCGGGCCCAAGCAAATCCGCAGCGAAAGCGCGATGATCCGACCCTACAACATGGCGACGTTTGCTGCGCCGTTTGACAGCCTTCAGATTGCCGATATCGGTGATCTCGCCATCAATACATTTTCCTTGGCTGATAGCCTCAAGATCACCCGGGAAAGCTATGACGCCATTCTGGCGCAGGATGTCACGCCGGTCGCGATGGGCGGAGATCACGCAATTACCCTGCCAATCCTACGCGCGATTGCTGCCAAACATGGGCCCGTGGCGGTGGTACATGTCGATGCCCATGCCGGTGTGAATAACGAGATGTTTGGTGAAAAAGAGACCCACGGCACAGTTTTCCGCCGCGCATATGAGGAAGGTTTGATTGTCCCTGACAAGACGTTCCAAATAGGTCTTCGCGGTTCGGGCTATTCCGCATCGGATTTGACCGAGGCCAAAGGTTGGGGTTTCAAGCAGTTTCCAGCGTGGGAGTTGTGGCAACAGAATCTGACAGTGATTGGTGCGCAAATCCGCAAAGATATTGGCGAGCACCCCGTTTACATCTCATACGACATCGACAGCTTGGACCCGTCTTTTGCCCCCGGAACGGGCACACCCGAAATTGCCGGGCTGACAACGCCGCAAGCATTGCAACTCATCCAGGCGTTAAGAGGCCTTAGCGTGGTCGGTTGCGACCTGGTCGAAGTTTCCCCGCCTTATGACGCTTCGGGCAACACAGCGCTGACGGCGGCCAACCTTCTTTTCGAATTGCTGTGTATTCTGCCGGGTGTGACGTCGCGGTAGGCCAATTCGTCCCATCTTGCCGGATGATGTAAACGGCATATGGTCTGCTGAAAGAAAGAGGTCGGGATGAAGAGAATGTTGCTTTGGCTGGGGGTCGCGTTGGTTGTATTGGCCTTGGGCTATGTACGGTTCGCGCCCTCTGATCCGGCTGATTGGCATGTTGCACCAATCGGTGATGCGGATGAGAATTTGCGCGGCGGTGTCATTCGGCTTGTTGAAACCGGGCCCGAAGGGTTAGCGAAATTTGACGCGGTTGCCAGAACCGCACCGCGTACTTCGGTTCTGGCGGGTTCGGTTAACGACGGCATGATCACCTATGTCACCCGCACAAAAGGGATCGGCTTTCCCGACTACACCACCGCGCAGCAGGACGGTGATACACTGCGAATATACGGTCGATTGCGCTTTGGCCGTTCAGATTTTGGGGTAAACCGTCACCGAGTTGATGGGTGGCTTGCTGCTCTGTAGCCCTGACGACAAGCATCCCTCTTGCACCTCGCGCCACATCGGCACGTTCAGCGACATCTGGCACTGGGCCATGAACATTCGACCATCGACCTGTAGGCAGATCATCTCGCCCAGTTCCACGCGCGAACCTGACTTGTCGGTGCAATAACAGTCGCGCACTTTCCCGTCCGGCCCGACGTAATCCGCCATGGCAGGTACTGCGACCAGCGATAAAATGAAAACCAACCCCTTCATACGGGATAGCCTAACACAAGCTCGGCCCTTGACCAAAGCCCCGGTTTGATAGACACCGCCGGGATGATCCCCGAAGAACGCCTTGCACAGATAACTCAGCGATTCCAATACCTCGAAGCGGCCATGGCCGATGGTGCGTCGGGCGGGGATATTGCGGCTTTGGCCAAAGAATACTCAGATCTTAAGCCTGTGGTTGATCAGATCATGGGATGGCGACAACTGGTGGCGGACCTTGCCGAGGCGCAAGCCATGCTGTCCGACCCCGACATGAAAGAACTGGCCGAAGAAGAAATTCCCGATCTGCAGGCCCGGATCCCCGATGCAGAACGCGCACTACAACTGGCGCTTTTGCCACGTGATGAGGCGGATGCGCGCCCGGCCATGCTGGAAATTCGCCCCGGTACAGGCGGGGACGAGGCCGCATTATTCGCAGGTGATTTGCTTCGTATGTACCAACGCTATTCTGAGGCGCGCGGTTGGCGATTTGAAATCATCGAAGAACAGGCCTCGGATCTGGGTGGGATCAAAGAAGTCGTTGCTCATATCAAGGGCGATAACGTTTTTGCCCGGATGAAGTACGAATCCGGCGTGCACCGGGTACAGCGCGTGCCCGAAACCGAAAGTGGTGGGCGTATCCACACCTCAGCGGCCACAGTGGCGGTTTTACCCGAGGCGGAAGACGTGGACATCCAGATTGATGCCAATGACCTTCGCATCGACACGATGCGCAGCTCCGGGGCAGGTGGGCAGCACGTCAATACCACCGATTCGGCCGTCAGGATTACGCACTTGCCCACTGGGTTAGTGGTGACCAGTTCCGAAAAATCGCAACATCGCAACCGTGAGATCGCGATGCAGGTGTTAAAGACCCGCCTCTATGATTTGGAACGTCAGCGGATCGACAGCGAGCGTTCGGCCGACAGGGCCAGTCAAGTTGGATCGGGGGACCGGTCCGAACGCATTCGCACCTATAACTTCCCGCAAGGGCGCATGACGGATCACAGGATTAACCTGACACTGTATAAGCTGGATCAGGTCATGCAGGGTGATTTGGATGAAATCATTGACGCCCTGACCGCAGATGATCAGGCTCGTCTTTTGGCGGAGATGGCGCAATGATTTCGGCGTTAACAGCCGCCCAGGCGATGGTCGCGGCAACGGCGCGGCTGCGAGCGGCAGGAGTCGACGACCCGGCGCGCGATGCGCGGGTTCTGCTTGCACATGCCGCACGGATTGAAGCCAGCCGCGTCACGCTCATCGCACCCGAAGAACTTTCGCCCGAAATTGCAGAACGTTATGAGCAATTGATTGCGCTGCGCGCTATCCGCATTCCGGTGTCTCATTTGTTGGGCGAGCGAGAGTTCTACGGTCGTCGCTTCAGGGTCAGCAGTGATGTGCTGGACCCGCGGCCAGAGACAGAGATATTGGTCGAGGCAGCCTTGAGCGAGCCTTTTGATCGTGTGCTTGATCTCGGGGTCGGTTCCGGCTGTATTTTGGTGACCTTGCTGGCCGAACGAACCAGTGCCACGGGTTTAGGCGTGGATCTGAGCGAGGCTGCTTGCCTTCAGGCCAGCGCGAACGCCGTTCAGCACAAGGTTCAAGGTAGAATTGAAATCACACGTTCGGATTGGTTTGAAAACATTGAGGGTCGTTTTGATCTAATTGTTTCTAATCCCCCTTATATTTCGCTGTCTGAGATGAACGCCTTGTCGCCTGAAGTGCGTGAGCATGAGCCGAGAATGGCATTGACCGATGAGGGCGATGGGTTGGGTGCATACCGCCAGATCGCAGCCGGGGCACCAGATTTCCTTTTGCCGGGCGGGCGGTTGCTGGTTGAGATCGGGCCAACTCAGGGCCACAGCGTTGCAGCCTTATTCCAAGCGGCTGGCCTTGCGGAAACACGCATTATTCCCGATCTGGACGGCCGAGATCGCGTTGTGTTCGCAAGAATGCCGGGGTAACCGGCGTTAATGAGGCTGAAAAGCGCCGATTGACGTAAAAAAGCTGCGAAAATTTGGACAAACCCCTTGTCTGATCGCGTAGGACGTGTTTACTCAGGATCAGTCGGAGAGGTTGACGCTGTTGCAGCGGGCCCCTGACGCCAAGCCCAAAAAAGTCGACATCGCGTTCCGGCTAAAGCCATTGAGCAGTGCGAGACGCGACGTAATCGGCAGTGAATGACAAGGCTGACTAAAGTAGATGAGATCTTCCAAATCCCGCTCACGGGCCAAGAATAACCGCAATCGTCCTTCTGGCGGCAACGTTGTAAACCGGGTTTTCGACAGCTCGGGCCCAGAGGGCAAAGTGCGCGGCACGCCCCAGCAGATTATTGACAAATACAATCAGCTTGCACGCGATGCGCAGCTGTCCAATGACCGTGTTGCCGCTGAAAACTTTCAGCAACACGCAGAGCATTATCTGCGCTTGCTGAGCGAAGCGCAGCGCGAAATGGAAGCCCGCCGCGAAGAGCAAGAACGCCAGAACCGTGAGCGTCAGGCAGAACGCGATCGCGAACGCGCAGAACGCCAGGAGCGCGAAGCTGCCCGGCAAGCCGACCCAGCAGAGGCACCGCAGCCTGACGTCATGGATTTCTCTGCCCAAGAAGCCTCACCGGAATCGGGTTTGGTTGAAACGCCTGAGGCGAAAGAGGCGGAAGCACCCGAGAAAAAGGAAAAGCCTGCCCGTAAACCACGCGCACGCAAGCCTAAGCCTGCACCGGCTGCCGAAGAGGCACCTTCTGACAAGGGCGACGCACCGGAAGCGGCTGAATAAACGTATTCTGTATTCCCATCCAAAGCTCCGGCCTGAAAACGCCGGGGCTTTTTTGTTTTAAACGGGCTTGATTTCGCGGGCCAGGGCGCAAAACGCTTCGAGCGGCACCTGTTCGGCCCGTTCTGTCGGCTGGATGCCAGCATTCATAAGGCGGTCTTCGATATCAGGTGCAATACCTTTCAGCGATGCCCTTAGCATTTTTCGACGCTGATTGAAGGCGGCGGCCACGACGCGGGATAAGGTCGCTGCGTCGGCAGGATAACGCGGCTGAGGCAAGGCCGTCAGATGGACCACAGCGCTGGATACTTTTGGTGGTGGTGTGAACGCGCCGGGCGGCAATGACATCGCAATGCGGGCGTCGGCGCGCCATTGGGCAAGAATTGCCAGACGGCCATATGCTTTGCTGCCCGGTTGCGCGACGATCCGTTCAGCGACTTCGCGTTGAAACATCAAAGTCAGGCTCTGCCAGAACGGCGGCCATTCCGCGGGCGTCAGCCAGCGAACAAGTAATTCTGTGCCGACGTTATAAGGCAGGTTGGCAGCCACGCGTATCGGTGGCGTCAGGTGGGCCAATGGGTCGATTTCAAGTGCGTCACCGTTGATGACGTCGAGGCGGCCGGGATACGCAGCAGCAATGTCATGCAAGGCTGCGATGCAGCGCGTGTCTTTTTCAACCGCCACGACTTTACGTGCGCCCTCAGATAAAAGGCCACGCGTCAGGCCGCCAGGCCCGGGCCCGATTTCGAGAACGTCACATTGGCTCAGGTCACCTGCCTGGCGCGCTATTTTGGCGGTTAGGTTGAGGTCCAGAAGAAAGTTCTGCCCCAACGATTTGCGCGCTGAAAGCTGGTGCTCTGCGATGACGGCCCGTAACGGGGGTAGGTTGTCTATGGCGCTCATGATCCGGTTACCGTGGCGCGGATTGGGACAGTTGCGCCAGAATTTTTTTGCCTCCGGCGGGGATATTTTCAGCCAGGTGAAGGATCAAGGGCTTTTTGCCATACGTTGGGCCAACTTCAGGGCCTCAATCAGGCTTGTCGGGTTGGCTACGCCTTTGCCAGCGATGTCCAGTGCCGTTCCGTGGTCGGGCGATGTTCGGATGAACGGAAGGCCCAGTGTGACGTTTACACCTCTGTCGAAATCCAGTGTTTTGATCGGGATCAGTGCCTGATCGTGATACATCGCAATCGCTGCATCGTACCGAGCGCGCGCGGCTGCATGAAAAAGTGTGTCTGCAGGATGAGGGCCGGTAACAGAGTAGGTTTCGGTTGGCAGGCTTGAGATGAGTGGGCCAATCCAGTCCAATTCTTCATGACCCATTTTACCGCCTTCGCCAGCATGTGGGTTCAAGCCCGCAACAGCGATACGGGGATGCGCAATTCCAAACTGCGCGCGCAAGCCTTCGGCGGTAATAGAGATCGTTTCGCGAAGAAGGTCAGGGGTTAGCTCGGCCGTTACCCGGGATAGCGGGATATGGATTGTGGTAGGCACGACGCGCAATTGGTCACTGGCCAGCATCATTACGACACGGCTACGCCCCGCCAGCGCCGCCAAAAACTCGGTATGTCCGGGATAGGCAAAGCCTGCGCCGTCAATTAGCGCCTTTTTGTGAATAGGTGCTGTGCAAATGGCCGATGCTTGGTCTGCTTTGACCAGCGCCACTGCCCGTTCGATCGACTCGATCACGTAGGGAGCGTTTGTCGGGGAAGGCTCACCCGGCGTGTTTTCTACGGGGAAATCCAGTTGGAGAACCGGCAAGGCTTCGGAGGAAACCTGAACGGCTTGCTCCGGGTCGTGGATCTTTTGGTATGGCGTGCCTGATGGCAGATGACGTGCGTCACCGATGTAGAAAAACGGGCAGCTCGACTGCAGATTTGCCCATGCTTTCGCGGCTATCTCAGGGCCAATTCCAGCCGGGTCGCCACAGCTGAGCGCGATTGGGGTTGTCATTGCTCGATAATTATCGCGTCCGCGCGCAGCTGTTCCAAAAGGCTGTCCGCAAACGCTTGCAAGCGCTGTTGCGTCAGGGCGTTGGCTACGTCCACGCGCGATGTTTCTTCGCCGCGGTCCAAAGTGCGGGTGCACAGCATCAGGAACCGCAGGGTCTGACCATTGTTTCCTGTCAGGTTGGTCGAAACTTCGTTCAGGTCCAGTTTCGCCAATTCCAGCGCAACGTCGCGGGGGATTTCTGCCGGTGCCGCCTCAATCCGCTGCAAAACTTCTTCGGGTTGGTCTTTGGCGAGGCCATACAGGTCATCGCAATTGTCGATTTCTTCGCGCAGCTTGGCTGCTCGGGCGAGGGTTTCAGCGCTGCGACCGCCGGGCAAGTTGTAGATTGCATAGTCGATCTTGGAATAGGTTGGTGTGCCAGATGCGATTTCGCGCAGGCCCCTAAGCTGGAACAAGGCCACAGCGTTAGGGAGCGTGATCGGTTGTGTCACGTCACCATTTTTAAGGCCGAGAATCACGGGCTGCAGAGCGGGGGGCAAGTCGGTGATGTTCAGCCAATCCAACCGCCCGCCGTTGTTTCTGGTTCCAGCCGCAGAATACTGGGTCGCGGCAGCGGAAAAAGCATCAAATCCTTCGACCTGTGAAATCTCTTCGGCCAGCTGGTTTACTTGCGCTACAGTCTGCGGATTGACCGGTATGATGACTTCGGACAAAAGCACTTGAAGACCGCCGCCGCCTGCCTGACCGAGGGCTCGGTTAACCTCATCCTCAGACGGGCGAGCCTGAGACAGGAAACGTGCCGAAATAAAATCACGCCAAGACAATTGGTCGGCGACAAAATCGCGGACAGTCTCACGCGAAACGCCTGCCTCGGCCAGCAAATTCAGAAACTCCTCCGTTTCTAAGCGGCCGCGCGACGCGAATTCATCAATGCCTAGCTGAATGTTTTCGGGGCTGATCGAAATTCCAGCCTCTCGCATGACTTGCTTGCGCAGGCGGTCATCAATCAGGGCTTGCCGAACTTCTTCATCGGATGAGCCGGGCGCGCCCAATACGCTGAGGAACTGCTGGCGTTGTTCCAGCTCGTACCAGGTGACGATGTCCTGATTAACCTTGATAGCTGGCGAAAAGAGGCCCTGCGCATCTGCAGGAATTGCACCAAGGCTCAGCGCCATGGCCAACACGGGTGCTGCCGCTTTGCACAGGCAGGAACGAGCGAGACTGGAGAAACCTGAAATCAACTGCATCTTCTCTTGAACTGTTGGCCGCCACCTTCAACGGAGTAACCCGTCAGAGCTACGGTAAACCCGAATTCTGTCGAAGGCTCAATAGTAGTCGACGAAGTAAAGCGTCTGCTGACGGTCATGTTAACCTGTACACATTCGTTTTGATATGTCACGCCAAGCCCGTAACGGATGGGTTCGGATTCGCTCAGATCATATCGTGCAAGGGCGCGGGTCATCCAGTTTTGATCTACACGGTATCGCCCGTCCAGCCGAATTTCCGAAATCTCATCATCGGCATTTTCGTCCGGATCAGGTTCCTGCCAGATATAGCTGCCTGCGACACCGGCTGAACTTTGTTGCCACGCGGCCCGCATTTCGGCCTTGGCAAAACTGAAATCTCCGTTCACTAACCCGCGTCCTGCCAGTGACCAGCCGTTTGCTGTTTGTAATTGTCCCGCCAGCAGCAGATCAGACGTCGTACCCTGCAAGCCAGATGTTAGGTTGAATTCGGGGTCGGCATCGGCTCGAAACACCTGTCCGACAGTTGCCAGTGCCCTCCAACCATTAGCACCGTAGCGCGCCCAGTTGACGCCGATGACACCTGTGGCGCCGTCCTCACGGCGATCCGGTGCCGGGAAACGGGACAATGACAGCAGGTTCCCTTGGTCGAACTCCTGAAAGGTACTTTCGTCGATAGGAACGTCATTCGTGGACACCTGGGTCCAACCGACCTGTGCTATTGGTTCCAGAACTTGCGTCGCACCAGACTGTTCACGCCGCGTCATGGGATACCGCAACGTTAGAGCGGCGCGAGGTGTTGTTCGGGTGACCTGATCCGCAAAGTTGCTATCGTGCCGAATATTGAACGTATCAACAGCGGCCCCTAATCGAGCGTCAGCGCGTACCCCTGACGTAAAGATCCAACTGCGCAGCCATTCGGCATCAAATGTTGCGCGAGCCACGTCGCGACCTAAGACATCTTCGTCCGAGGTTCTTTCATGCGCGTGCGTCACAAATCCAAGCCGAACTTCGCCGCCGACAGATGTGGGGAAAAGCCGTTTTTGATAGTTGAGGTCAAAAACACGGGACGGAATCTCATCCTGTTCTTCGCTGTCCCTAAGGGTTTTATAGTGGATAAAACTGGTTCGAAATGCAGTGTCGCGCTGTATCCTTTCCAAGGCGACTTCGCTCCGCAGACGGTCGAAATCCGGCAGGCCATAATCTGCAAGATAAGCATCATCAGATGTTGTCTTGATGTCGAAGGTGAACCGGTAGCCGTCGTTTAGGTTGAAGAAGCCATCCGCAAAGAAATATCCACGATCCTCTCCGGGTTGCAAATCGTCCCGCGTGTGTGCGCCCAGCAACTGGATGCGGCCACGTTTGAACGCTTGGCGATACCGGTAGCCCAGAGTTTTCGTCCTGGACGAAACATAAGGTGTCAGCGTCAGATCTCGGTGGTCGCCGAGTTTGAAGAAGTAGGGAACCTGAAGGCCGGTTCCCAATTGCGACGTCGTGCGTAGAGAAGGGACAAGGAATCCGGTCGCCCTGTCCAGTGTGGGGTCGGGCAGGCGCAGGTACGGGAAATAGAAAACCGGTAGATCCAAAATCCGAAATTGCGCACCTTCAAAGTACAATTGCCGTTCCAACTGGTCGTGTGTGACCTTGCGGGCCCGGATTTGCCAAAGAGGGGGCTTGCCATTCGCGCAGACGTGGCAGGATGTGGCGGAAACTTTGTTGAACTGGGTGTAGCGGCCCCCGGCACGTTTGGCCTGAACCGAGGCGACCTGCACCTGCTGTTCGAACACCATTCTGGCTCCGATCAGCAGCCCGTTCTGAAGCCCGCTGTCCAGCTCTGCGGAATCTGCCAGTAGGGTGGTCGCGCCACCCTGATCAAGGCGGACTGGCCCATCCAGCGTCAGCTGCCCGGAATCTCGGTCATAGGTTATGCGGTCTGCCGTTATTTTAACGTCGCCCTGAAAGGCTTCGACGTTACCTTCGGCAACCAAAACGCGTTCAGGGGTAATGAAAATTTTGTCGGCGACAAGCAGGGCCGGCTGTTCTTCTTGCGCGGTGTCTTGGGTTGAGTCCAATCCTGGTTGGGATTGCGCCGACGTTGCCATTGGCAAGCCCAGACCCACAGCCGCAGATAGAAACAGGCTTGAAAGCAAACGCATCAGCCGTCCTCCGCGTGCAACAACAGACCCAATGACAAAAGGATGGCGGCAAAAGGAGGCGCCCAGGCCGCGACGAAGATAGGCAATTGTCCGTTTTCTCCCAGGATTTGGGCAAAGTTGCGTACAAAGTAGATGGCAAAGCCAAGCAAAACGGCCGACAAAACCGCAATCCCGGTGCCTCCGAAACGAACGTGGCGCATGGTGAAGGCCGCGCCAATCAGAACCATCGAGGCAAGGAAGAACGGTCGCGCCAATTGCACCTGAAGCCACACTTCGTACTGCTTAGTCGAAAACCCGGCATCTCTCAAATCACGTATTAACTCGGGCAGATCATAGACCGACACTGATCCCTGCTGCCCCAGCGTGTCCAGAATACGTTGACGGGTCAAAGAGGTTGGGACCTCAAGCACGTCATGTTCGGCTGCACTGCTTTCGGGGTTCGTGTCGGCGGCCAGTGACCAGACCTTGGCGTTTGTTAAAACCCATTTCCCGGGGGCCAGTTCCGCGTTGTCAGCAAGGACTTGTTGTACGGGGTTGCCAGCCTGCGCAAAGGTTGTGATTGTTACCTGATTAAGTTTCAGCGCTTCGCCATTTGTCGTGCCGCGCGCATGAATCACCGACTGGCCGTTCTCGGAGGCCTGACGTAGCCAGAGCCCTTCGCTGCTGATCGAAAAGGCTGACCTGCCGTTGTTGCGGTAAGAATCCGACAACCGACTGTATACCTCGGAGGTCGCCGCGGCGATTGGGTTCAGGATTGCAACCGCTGCGGCCCCAATCAGCAAAGCCAAAGCTACCGGTGCCAGCAAGGCCCGAATGCCTGATCGACCTATGGCCCGTGTCACCACCAGCTCTGAACTGCGGGCCAGTCCCACGAACAAGGCTATGGTCGACAAGATCACCAGCAGAGGCAGCATCTCACTGATCGCGGCGGGCGTGTTCAGTAGCGTGAGGTGTAGAAGCCGACCAAAGGATAGATTCTCATCATCAAACCTGCGGACTTGCTCAATCAGGTCGATCAGAATCAGAAGGGTCAGAAAAATACTGCCGATCAGTAGAAAACTTTGGATGAACCGTCGGGCAAAATAGCGATCCAGGATCACAGCTTTTCCCCCGTTACGGCTTGAAATGTTGAGAACCAAGATGGGCCCGACGTAGAGTCGTAAACCGCGCTCGCTCGCGACGGCTTATGCCTGCCCTGTCTTGCCACTTCTTTTTCTCCCCCGAACCTGCCGGAATTTTTTCTGAACTGTACTGCAATTGGCGGTCGGGGAAAACTGCTATCTGGTCAAGCCGCCCGACGCGGGCTAGGTCTTGGGGAACAGTTTTTGAGGAGTTCGCAATGAGCAGTCTTATCCCTATCCAGTTTCAGCCTTTTGACGCAGACCAGATGGCGCAGGCTGAAGGCCACGTAGTGGTCATCATCCCCGATGACGGCAAAATGGGACCGGCTGCCCGGCGCGCTAACCGACTGACACGTGGGGCCGTCGCGCGGCTGGTTGAAAGCGAAAGGTTCGCCAAAGCCAAAACAGGTGATGTGATTTCTCT
Organism: Ruegeria sp. G5; assembly: GCF_056533365.1. Taxonomy (NCBI): domain Bacteria; kingdom Pseudomonadati; phylum Pseudomonadota; class Alphaproteobacteria; order Rhodobacterales; family Roseobacteraceae; genus Ruegeria; species Ruegeria sp. G5. The sequence goes on from NZ_JBQFOK010000006.1 coordinate 28,533, forward strand.
GGCATGGCCTGCGGGAATGGCTGCGGTCGCATTGAATATCCTCGTCCTGCCGCGCCGTCCAGCCGAGGATGAGGCGCGTAAGGCCGGTGTCGCACTTGCCAAAGTTGCCGGAGGTAAGCCGCTGTTGGTCATGGCTGCCAATCAAGCCAAGTCCGAACATCTGGCGATGGGGATTGCACTGCGCAGTTATGATTTCGACGTTCACAAAACCAAAGACTCAGAAGATGCGGCGCCGGTGACAATCGCGCATCAGAAACCCGACGAGGTCGAAGCGGCCTTTGCGCCGCTATATGCGATCGCTGACGGTGTTCGGATGACGCGCGACCTGACCAATGAACCGGCCAATGTTTTGACGACCACCGAGTTTGCCGACCGCCTGTCCGAGATGCAGTCACTGGGGCTTGAGGTCGAAGTACTGGAAGAAGACCAGTTGGCCGAACTGGGTATGCGCACATTGCTAAGCGTTGGTCAGGGCTCGGTCAGCCCATCCAAGGTCGTGGTTATGCAGTGGAAGGGCGGTGACAAGGACGATGCGCCGCTGGCGTTGATTGGCAAAGGTGTCGTGTTTGATACCGGGGGTATTTCGCTCAAACCAGCCGGTGGCATGGAAGACATGACAATGGACATGGGCGGCGCTGGCGTCGTTGCAGGCACCATGCGAGCACTGGCCAAACGCGAAGCCAAGGCCAATGTTGTCGGATTGGTCGGTCTGGTCGAGAACATGCCCTCGGGCAATGCCACCCGTCCGGGGGATGTGGTCAAGTCGATGAAGGGCGATACGGTCGAGATTATCAACACGGATGCCGAAGGGCGTTTGGTTCTGTGTGATGTCCTGTGGTACGCGCAGGAACGGTTCAAACCCGTGGGCATGATTGATCTGGCGACACTGACCGGCGCGATCATTATCGGGCTGGGGCATGAGAATGCCGGTGTGTTTTCGAACAATGACACGTTCTGCAACGCGTTCCTCAAGGCGGCCGCAGCCGAAGATGAGGGTGCGTGGCGGATGCCCCTGGGCAAAGCCTATGATGATCTGTTGAAATCGCGCATTGCAGACATGAAGAATGTCGGTGGCCGCCCGGCGGGTTCGATAACTGCCGCACAGTTTCTGCAACGTTTCGTGAAAGAAGACACCCCCTGGATCCACCTGGACATTGCCGGGGTGGCTTCGGTCGCGTCTGAGACGACCTATGCGCCCAAGGGGGCCACGGGTTGGGGTGTCCGCGCGCTGAGCCGGTTGGTGCAGGACAACTTCGAGTAATCGCATGGGCGCCGTCTATTTCTATCACCTGACGCGTCAGCCGCTGGAGCGCACATTGCCTGTGCTGCTGGAAAAGGCGCGGCAAGCAGGGTGGAAGATTGCCGTGCGTGGTACTGATCCTGCACGGATGGATTGGCTGGATGAAAAACTGTGGTTGGGACCCGACGAAGGGTTCCTGCCGCACGGACGTGCCGGTGGTACCCATGACCGGGCCCAGCCGATCTTGCTAACGACCGGACCAGAGGCCACCAACGACCCGGCCTGCGTCATGGCCGTAGACGGAGCCGCCGTCGCAGCCGAAGAGGTCACGGCTCTTGAACGGGTCTGTATCTTGTTCGACGGCAATGATGAGCAAGCAGTTCAACACGCGCGCGGGCAGTGGAAAGACCTGACGTCCGCGGGTTGCTCGGCGCAGTACTGGTCCGAGGAATCGGGCCGGTGGGAAAAGAAGGCCGAGGCTTGAGGTCTGGCATCAAAAGAAATTCTCAGGAGATCGACAGATGGAATTGAAGCCCTTGGGCCGCACCGGCATGATGGTGACGGATCTGTGTCTTGGCACCATGACTTTTGGGTCGCAAACCTCTGAGGCAGACGCGCATCGGCAAATGGACATGGCGTTGGATGCGGGGATCAACTTTGTTGATGCGGCCGAGATGTACCCCGTAAACCCAATCGCGAAGGAGACGATCGGACGGACCGAGGCGTATCTGGGCAATTGGAATGCCGCAAACCCGGCGCGTCGATCGGGGTATATTCTTGCGACCAAACATTCGGGTGCGGGCATGTCGCATGTTCGAGATGGTGCCCCGATTACGGCCGCTTCAATTCCCGGGGCAATCGAAGGTTCGCTGCGGCGGTTGCAAACGGACTGCATTGATCTGTACCAGTTCCACTGGCCAAATCGCGGAAGTTACATGTTTCGCCAGAACTGGAGCTATGCGCCCAGCGGGCACAACACTGCTGAGGTGCTGGAGAACATGTCGGAATGCCTTGCGGTTCTTCAAGTCCAGGTCGAAAAGGGCAATATCCGATCCTTTGGTCTGTCAAACGAAAGTGCCTGGGGTACCGCGCAGTGGTTACGCATCGCCGAGGAACAGGGTGCGCCTAGGGTCGCGTCGATCCAGAATGAATACTCGCTGATGTGTCGCCACTTTGATACGGATATGGCCGAGCTAAGCGTTCATGAGGATGTGGGCCTGTTGGCCTTTTCCCCCTTGGCGGCTGGGTTTTTGACCGGAAAGTATCAAGGCGGGGCGGTGCCCGAAGGCTCGCGTATGTCCCTGGTTCCCGACGTTGGTGGGCGTCGGGGCGAACGCGCGTTCGAAGCCGTTGCAGCCTACCTCGCGATTGCTGAGCGGCACGGATTGGACCCTGTACACATGGCGCTTGCCTGGTGCCGGACGCGGCCTTTCATGACCAGCGCGATTTTTGGGGCCACTAAAGTGGAGCAACTTGAGCGGATCTTGGATGGCAAGGATGTCCAGCTGTCTTCTGAGGTGCTGTCCGATATTTCCGAGGCGCACCGCGCGCATCCGCTGCCGTTTTAGGGGGCGCTGCCCCCGCCGCGCTGCGCGCGACTCCCCCGGGATATTTAGGGCCAGATGAAGCGGATCCCGTCAGTGATGGGTGGGGAAGGTCCGCTCTTGCCTGAGGTCGCGGGCAGACAGGCCGTGAGCCGTACGAAAGGCGCGCGCAAAACTGGATTGCGAGGCAAAGCCCGTGGCAAGGGCTATATCCATCAGCGGCATCTCAGTGTCGGTGACCAGTCGGCGCGCTTCGGCCAGTCTGAGCTGCAGGTAATGATCCTGAGGCGTCGTGTTCAACCGCAGTCGGAATTGTTGCTGCAGAGTGCGAGGGCTTGTGTGCAGCGTCGCCGCGATGTCCGCCAAGGGCAGGGGGTCGTCCAAAGAGGCTTGCATCAGTGCATTTGCCTTTGCAGTCAATGCGGTATGGCGGTGCGGTGCGCCGGTGCGGCTTTGTGGTTTTGTGGGCTCCGGCGCCCCGTCGTACAAAAACAAACCGGACACACGTGCGGCAAAGCCGGCACCGTGGCGAGCCGCTATTATGTGCAACATCATCTCGACCGCGGGGATCGCTCCGCCGGATGTCAGCCGGTTGTGTGAGACAGTAAAGCGGTCGGGGCGCACGTCTACATCCGGGAACCGCGAGGCGAAACTGTCGAGGTCTTCCCAATGCGTGGTTGCCGCATGACCATCCAGAAGCCCTGCTTCGGCCAAGAGCCAGGGGCCGCCGTCGATACCTGCCAGAGCGGCACCGGTACCTGCAATGCGACGCAGCCCGGCCAGCAAACTTGGTGTCGCATGGCGTGCCAACTGGAAACCCGCGACGACAATCAGAAGGTCGCAGGATTGCAGTCGCGCAAGCGGTATACCGGGTACCTGCAAGGCGCTAGTCAGCGTTGCAGGTTCCGGCGTTGCCGTAACATAGTCCCAGTCAAAAGCGGGGCGGTCGGCCAGACGGTTTGCCGCGCGCATCGGGTCAACGGCCGACGCAAAGCTGAGCGTGTTGCATTCGTCCAGCACCAGCACTGCCGTTTTCAGGGCGCGATGTTCTGGTTGCAGTATGTTTTTTGCGGATTGCATCAAGTTCGATTCGCATTCTGACAAGTGTTTCTACAAGGCTGCGTCAGAGTCGGGTTGGAACGCAAATCGGAATCCTGGGACAAGCCTGGGGAAAACTCTGGTTAAATCACGGTATATCTTGGGGAGAACGCTATGCCGCTGGAAATGAACCGCGAAGTCTTTATCACCTGTGCCGTCACGGGCTCGGGGGGAACACAAGATCGCAGCCCGCACGTGCCGCGATCGCCGCAGCAGATTGCAGACAGTGCGATCGCGGCCGCCAAGGCTGGTGCCGCCGTTGTTCATTGTCATGTGCGCGATCCCGAAACCGGTGCGCCAAGCCGTCGTCTGGATTTGTACCGCGAGGTGACCGATCGCATTCGGGATGCAGACGTGGATGTGGTGCTGAACCTGACCGCTGGGATGGGCGGAGACATCGTGTTCGGCGGTGTGGAAAGCCCGTTTCCGGTCAATGAGGCCGCGACCGATATGATCGGCGCGTCCGAGCGCGTTGCGCATATTGCCGAATGTCTGCCCGAGATCTGCACCCTGGACTGCGGCACCATGAACTTTGCCGAAGCTGACTATGTGATGACCAATACCCCCGGTGCGCTGCGGGCGATGGGGCAGATGATGACGGATATGGGTGTGAAGCCCGAGATTGAAGCTTTTGATACCGGTCATCTGTGGTTTGCCAAGCAACTGGTGAAAGAGGGGATTCTTGAGCCGAACGCTTTGGTTCAGCTATGTATGGGGGTTCCGTGGGGTGCACCAGATGATCTGAATACGTTCATAGCAATGGTGAACAACGTGCCCGAGGATTGGACGTTTAGCGCGTTTTCCTTGGGACGAAACCAGATGGCCTATGTGGCGGCCACTGTGCTTGCGGGCGGCAACGTGCGTGTAGGGTTGGAGGACAATCTGTGGCTGGACAAGGGTGTTCTGGCCGAGAACTGGCAGTTGGTCGAGCGTGCGGGAACCATCATTGAAAATATGGGCGCGAAGGTAATTGGGCCTGCTGAGGTGCGTAAGAAGCTTGGTTTGACCAAACGCGCGCCGGTGGCGAAATAAGTTCAGATTGGGGGCCAGCCCCCAAACCCCCGGGATATTTTTAGCCAGATGAAGAGGCGGATCGACGTGAAAACAGCGGCAATCATTGGTGGTGGTGTGATCGGCGGCGGTTGGGCCGCGCGGTTTTTGCTGAACGGGTGGGACGTTCGGGTTTTTGACCCTGATCCTGAAGCTGAGCGCAAGATTGGGGAGGTTCTGGACAATGCGCGGCGGTCGCTGCCGGGGCTGAGTGATGTGCCGTTGCCACCCGAGGGTTCTCTGAGTTTCCATGAAGATATGGCCGAGGCTGTGCAGGGCGCGGAGTGGATTCAGGAAAGTGTGCCCGAGCGGTTGGATCTGAAGTTGAAGGTTTACAAGGGGTTGCAGGAGGCGTGTGATCCGGGCGCGATTATTGGCTCGTCGACCAGCGGGTTCAAACCGTCGGAACTGCAAGACGGCGCGTTGCGACCCGAACAGATCGTGGTGACGCATCCGTTCAACCCGGTTTACCTGCTGCCTCTGATCGAATTGGTACCGACCGATAAGAACCCGCCGGAAATGGTCGAACGTGCGCAAGAGCTGTTGAAATCCGTCGGTTTCTTTCCACTGCACATCAAAAAAGAGATCGACGCACATATTGCGGACCGCTTTCTTGAGGCCGTCTGGCGCGAGGCGCTTTGGCTGGTCAAGGACGGCATCGCCACCACCGAAGAGGTTGATGAGGCCATTCGCATGGGCTTTGGTATCCGCTGGGCGCAGATGGGGTTGTTCGAAACCTACCGCGTGGCCGGGGGCGAAGCTGGGATGCGACATTTCATGGCGCAGTTTGGTCCGGCACTGAAATGGCCGTGGACCAAGCTGATGGATGTGCCCGAATTTACCGATGAACTGGTCGATCTGATCGCGGATCAGTCCGATGCGCAGTCAGGCATGCATTCGATCCGCGAACTGGAGCGTATCCGCGACAACAATCTTGTTGGCATGATGCGGGCGCTAAAGGCGCAGAACTATGGCGCAGGTGCGGTATTGAACCAACACGATGCGCTCTTGAAGCCGGGTGCGCTGCCTACGTTGGATCAGGCAGACTTGACACAACCGATCCTCACTTTGTCGCGTGCCGTGCCGCTGGACTGGACCGACTATAACGGCCACATGAACGAGGCGCGTTATCTGGAAGCCTTTGCCGCCGCCACTGACCGGTTCATGGAAATCATCGGCTGTGACGCGGATTACATTGCCTCGGGTGGCAGCTATTTCACCGCAGAAAACCATATCCGTTACGTGGATGAGGTTCACGCCGGTGCAAAGATCCAAGTACGTACGCAGATGTTGTTGGGGCAGGGTAAAAAACTACATGTGTTCCACAGCATGTATGAGGGTGACAAACTGCTGGCCACGGGCGAGAGCTTTTTGCTGCATGTCAGCCTGGAATCCCGTCGTCCCAGCGCGCCTTCGCCCGAGATCGAAGCCGCAATGGCCCGGATCGCGCAAGCGCAGGCAGGATTGCCCTATCCAGAAGGCGCAGGCGCTGCGATCCGCAAACCCACATGAAGAAACGTGCCCTGATTACGGCTGGCGCATCGGGTGTTGGGCTGGCAATGGCGCAGGCTTTTGATGCCGCCGGTTATGCAATTGTCGTGACGGATATTGACGAAAGTGCGCTGGCTGAATTGCCTGCGCATTGGACAAGCCACCTGGCCGATGTGGCTGACGAAAAAGACATGATCGCCGTTTTCCAAGACGTTAAGGAGAAGGGCGGCATTGACGTGCTGTGTGCAAATGCGGGTATTGCAGGCCCAACAAGCGCCATTGAAGACATGGATTTAGCGGCTTGGCGGTCCTGTGTCGCAGTCAACCTTGACGGGGCTTTCCTTGCCGCCAAGCACGCTGTTCCAATGATGAAAGCTGCGGGCTCTGGCAGCATCGTTCTTACATCTTCAACCGCTGGGCAGTATGGCTATCCGTACCGCGCGCCCTACGCTGCGGCGAAATGGGCCGTGATCGGCCTGATGAAAACCTTGGCCATGGAGCTTGGGCCGCATGGAATTCGGGCCAACGCAATTTGTCCTGGTGCGGTAGAGGGCCCAAGGATGGATGGCGTCTTACAACGTGAAGCCGATGCCAAAGGCATGACTCGCGATCAGGTCTATGCCGGCTACGCGTCCGGCACGTCTATGGGTCGCTTCGTCGAGGCGCATGACATCGCCAATATGGCCGTTTTTCTGGCCTCGGACTCGGCGCGTTTGGTCTCGGGGCAGGTGATCGCCGTGGACGGCCATACCGTGAACCCCGATCCGAAGCTCTGACTAGCCCTGATTTGGCCCGCGCATCTGCCGGATGCTTTGGCGGACCGCCTGCCAATCCTGCGCTTGTTGTACGTTTCCCGCGGCCTCGCATTCGCGCATCTTCTGCGCCGCTTCGGCCTCGGCCCGGTCGCCATGTGCCGAATACAAAGCGCGTGCATATTGAGCTGTTTGTAATGCGTCCATTCCTGTGCTCCTCCGTCTTTGGTCGGAATGCCCGAAAGTTCGCGCCAATTGACGATAGCACAGGATCAGAGTCAGCGCATCTTTTCCTGCAATCGTCTGAGGTAGCTTGAAAAATCCCGCGCCGCGACATCCGCCTCGCGCACCAAAGCGTCAAAATGCCGGGTAAAGGTTTCAACGCGGTCACGATCTCGGAACGCCATATAGTGGCTGCCTGCATAGAACACGCATAACAACGATCCAAATATCGTGACGGGGGCGGAATAGAGGCGTTTCGCGTCGAAAAGATAAATGCGCAATCGCGGGTATAGTTGATCGCACAGTGTAGTCAGATGGTTGATTTGGTCGTGTCGCGTATCGACATCCAACCCCTGATAGTAGCCGGTTGCATTGGCAAAGCTGTCGATTTCATAAAGCGGCATCGCGATCTCGTAGTCGGATTGGGCGCTACGCATCCATGTCAGCCGATCCTCTGAGGCGCCGATCGCCTGATCTGCAGTACGCCCCAGATGAGGAGCGTATTCCCACTCCAGCACCGCCCGGGTCTTTAGCATGTCCGGCAAAGTAGCTGGAACATAACGGATTTTGTAGCCGGCGGCCTCTTTGTGCCATTGAAAGATACGTTCGTCGACCAATGCGCGTGGGGCCTCTGTGATCGACATGGAACTTGCCAACAGTTCGGCGGCGCTTTCGGGTCGATCAGACAAGGACAACAACCAGTCTGCAGATACCCCCAAGGCGGCGGCGCAACTGCCAACAACATGCGCATTGGGCAATCTTGCACCTTCGTCAGTCAGCAGTTGAGACACGGTTGACCTGTCGACCCCGATATCGCGCGCTAACGCGCTTTGGCTTATGTGTTTGTCTTCCATCGCTCGGGCAAGACGTCGTCGAAACTGGGCCGCGCGATCTCGTTTGTCGATTTTTTCCGTCATGTGTTTTAATTTATCACATATGATGAATTTTGTTAATCATATTCAGAATTTTCAAACCAATCGCTGGTCCGTAATTCTTAAATCATAACAATAATATGGATAACGGAATGGAAACGCGACGCAGATCAGTCGTGAAAGCGGTGATGTGGAACGCCATGGGGCTTGCGGTGATGACCTTGGTCGGCCTGATAGCCACTGGCTCCGCCGCAATCGGTGGAACTCTGGCGGTTGTGAATACGGCCATCGGGCTAACCATGTACGTCATTTACGAACGTGTCTGGGCCCGGATTTCCTGGGGTCGCAATGTCTGAGCGTGTTGGACCCGAGTGGCGTACCTTCGCCCTGATATTGGCCTGCTACGCGGCGTGGGGTGTCGCGATCTTCTTATTGCCGGTTTGGATGTCGATCCCTTTCATGGGGATGGTCGCGGCATTGCACTCTTCCTTGACGCACGAAGCGTTGCATGGGCACCCGTTTCGGCAAAGATGGCTGAATGAGGCATTGATGGCTTTGCCTCTGACGTTGTTTATCCCTTACCAGCGGTTTCGCGATATGCATCTGGCCCACCATCGCGACGAAACCCTGACCGATCCCTATGACGACCCTGAGTCAAACTACATGGATCCAAAGGTCTGGGCCGGATTGCGAACCTGTCAAAAACGGATTTTGTCCGCCAATAACACCCTGCTTGGACGGATTGTTTTAGGGCCTGCGATCGGCCAGATCGCATTTATGCGTTCGGATGCGCGGCGACTGAAGGATCTGAGCGTTTTGCGCGCGTGGATGTTGCACATACTCGGCGTGATCGTTGTTTTGTGGATCGTATCCCTGTCGAGCATGCCCCTTTGGGCCTATATCTTGTCCGCTTACATCGGTCTGGGGCTAGTTAAAATTCGAACCTTCCTTGAACATCGTGCGCATTATGACCCACAGGCGCGCACTGTGATCATTGAAGACCAAAGTGTTCTGGCCTTTTTGTTCCTTAACAACAACTTGCACGTCGTCCATCACACGCATCCATCCGCGCCGTGGTACAGATTACCCGCGCTATATCGGTCTGGAAAAGAAGGCTATCTCAGCCAAAACGACGCTTACGTTTACCGCTCCTATGCCGATATTTTTCGGGCGTATTTCTGGCGTGCCAAGGATCCTGTATCGCACCCGCTCTGGCCAAGAGGTTGATTTGCGGTCACAAGGGTCCGCATGAGCCTTTGGATTCCCGTCACCATCGCCGCTGCGTCCTTTCAGACTGTGCGCTTCATGCTGCAAAAATCGCTGAGCAGCGTGAAGCTATCCGCAGCGGGGGCCACATTCGCGCGCTTTGCATATTCAATGCCGTTGGCGGTTTTGGCTCTGATCGTCGCTTTGACGACCAGTGGATACAGTTTACCGAGTTTTACAGCTTGGTTCTGGGTCTTCGCGGCCATCGGTGGCACATCTCAAATACTGGCCACAATCTGTGTGGTCGCACTTTTCAAACAACGTAATTTCGCGGTCGGCATTACGTTCAAGAAAACCGAAGTCATTCAAACTGCGGTCCTTGGGTTCATAGTGCTAGGCGATCAGGTCTCAGCTGGGGCACTTGCGGCGATCCTTCTTGGGCTAACGGCGGTATTGCTGCTGTCGAAAACACCCGGCGGCGACGGGCGTTGGTGGCAGCACCTGACGAACCGCGCATCGCGCCTTGGGTTGGGGTCTGGCGTGTTGTTCGCGTTTTCCTCGGTCAGCTATCGCGGTGCTTCGCTGGAACTGGGTGATATCGACGCGTGGTTTCGGGCGCTTGTGACGTTGGCGGTCGTTGTGACCTTTCAGTTCGTCAGCATGGGGCTGTGGCTGCTCTGGCGCGACCGGGCCGAGCTGCGCGCGGTTTGGGATACACGCCGAACTGCAGTTTTTGTGGGGCTGACCAGTCTGTGCGGATCGTTTTGCTGGTTTCTGGCGTTCACCTTGCAGAACGCCGCCTATGTCAAAGCGCTGGGGCAGGTGGAGTTGATCCTGAGCCTTGTCGCTTCGATCTTGTTTTTCCGAGAAACTATCACCCGGCGTGAGATCGCCGGGATGACACTTTTGGGAGTATCAATACTGGCCCTTGTGCTGGCGATTTAGCCTGCGCGGCGCTCATCAAAGCTAAGGGCAATAAAGCTGGGCAGGTGGTCACCCATTCCGACAACGGTTGGGCCCTTGTCGTCGCGACGACCGCGTCCCTTGCTGTCTTTGTCCTTTTTGCGGTCGCCCTTCTTGTTTTCGCCTTTCGGAGCGTCCGACGTTTTGGTCTTCGTCTCGGGCTTAGGCGCATCCGCCTTAGGTTCTTCTTTAACCGGGTTGTCCAGACGCGGAATTTCCTTCTGGATCAGCTTTTCGATTGCATCCAACGCTTTTTCATCGCGACCTGAGCAGATGGTCACAGCTTTGCCTTCGCGTCCGGCGCGGCCGGTTCGGCCGATGCGGTGAACATAGTCCTCAGCATGGCCGGGAACATCGAAGTTGAAAACGTGGCTGACAGAGGGGATGTCCAAACCACGCGCGGCCACATCTGATGCCACCAACAGGCGCAATGACCCGTCGCGGAAACCGTCCAGTGTCTTCATCCGTTGCGACTGATCCAGGTCGCCGTGAATTGCAGCGGCGTTATAGCCGTATTTCTTCAACGACTTGGCGCAGATATCTACATCCGTCTTACGGTTGCAGAAAATGATCGCATTGGTGCATCCGTCACCCTCGGCGTCGATCAACGCGCGCAGAACCTTGCGCTTGGCGCTGGCCTCACGGTCGCGGCGACCGCCTTTGAACATGATCACGCCCTGTTCGATTGTCTCGGATGCGGTGGCCTGACGGGCAACCTCGATCCGCGCAGGGGCGGAAAGGAAAGTGTCGGTGATCCGCTCAATCTCGGACGCCATAGTGGCCGAGAAGAACAGCGTCTGGCGCGTGAATGGCGTCAGCGAGAAGATGCGCTCGATATCGGGGATAAAGCCCATATCCAGCATACGGTCGGCCTCATCCACCACCATGATCTGAACGCCGGTCAGCAGCAGCTTACCGCGCTCAAAGTGGTCCAGCAGACGGCCCGGAGTGGCAATCAGAACGTCGACGCCCCGGTCGATCAGAGCCTCTTGTTCCTTGAAACTGACGCCACCGATCAACAGTGCCTTGGTCAGTTTCAGGTGTTTGGTATAGGTGTCGAAGTTTTCCGCCACCTGCGCCGCCAGTTCCCGCGTCGGGCACAACACCAGCGAACGCGGCATCCGCGCACGGGCGCGGCCACGGGCCAGAAGGGTGATCATCGGCAGCGTGAAGCTGGCGGTTTTGCCCGTTCCGGTCTGGGCGATCCCCAAAACGTCTTTACCCTCAAGCGCAGGCGGAATGGCACCTTCCTGGATCGGGGTAGGGGTTTCGTATCCAGCTTCCTCAATGGCTTTGAGGACCTTCGGGTTCAAGTTCAGTTCGTTAAACTTTGTCATGTATGTCCGGTATATGCGGACACTAGACCTGGCCCGCGCGTCGAAAATGTGCCGGGCCCGGATGGCCAAGCGCTGTCTGGCGCTTTTCGGCTAGGGCGGGGCATAACAAAAACGTAGGGCGGGGTCAAATTAAGTCACTTCAACTATTTTCTCGGTGTCTCGCGTGGAGATTTCTTGCAACAATTCAGGTGCTTCCGGGAAAGTGTTTCGCGATCTTTCGATCCAGATCCAGCGGGCAGTGGCGGATCAACTCCTGTTTCTGCAGTCGCGAAAACGTCTTTGGGTCTGCGCCGCTCATCTCGTCAAAAAAGGTGCGCAGCCCCTCCTGACCGCCTTCGCGTTCGATCCAACTGAGCAGCTCGTTCTTGTTTAGACCACCTTGTTCTCTGGGCACGTTAGGGGACATTCCCGGTTGATAAGAGCCGCGTTCCAACCGAAATTCATAGTGCCGAACAAAATGGTCCCAGTCCGGGGCGTGTCGGTGGCAAAGGTCAAGTTGTGGGATCTCATGCTTGCAAGGTATCAGCTCGCCGTTTTGAAAAAGGTTGTGAATCCGAAAGCTGATTTTAGGCAGGCCGGTCCGGACGAAGAGCTTACCCTGAACATGGCTGAGAAACCCACCGAGGACAAACGCGCCGTAGTTTGGATACACCGCCTGAACTATGCTTTCGCGGTCCGGGCCGTTGGGGATATGGGCCTTGTACAGATCTGTGCCGGCCGCCAACGCCTCCATCGGGCGCATGCGGATGCCGGGGGCGTCATTGGGGACATCCGCCAGCAAGTCGCGGATTGGTGCAGACGCCCATAAGAATTCATCCACATCAATATGCGCCAACCAGTCCTCTGGCGCTTTGCGGTAGGTGAACGTCGCGTTGGCGGTCTGGCGCGTTTGGTGTTTCGGCGGCTTTTCGCGTTGTCTGTTGGCCCAGAACCCAGCATCGCAATTGCGCACCTCGATTTTCGGGTGTTTGTTCAGCGTGTTGAAGGTTTTTGGATTGGGCTCGTCCAGATACAGGTACATCCGGTCGACCCCCAGATCGAGGTGATAGGCCACAAACCCGAGGATATCCGCAGTCGTCCCGCGGATGGTCGATACGATTCCCCAGATGGGCGGCCTAGCGACCATCGCGTTCCCGCGAACGGATCACGTCATCATTTCCTTGGTGGCCGTCAGGTTAAGCTGAGGATAGTCCCGAACAACGCGGTCGATATCCCATTGCAAGCGTGTCAGATAGACAATGTCGCCGTCATGATCATGCGCTATGTGCTGCTTGTTGGTGTTGACGAATTTCTCAACCTCAGCCTTTTCGCCGCTCACCCAGCGGGCCGAAGTGAACTGAGACGCCTCGAACCGCACGGGCAGGCCGTATTCCATCTCAATCCGGCTGGCGAGTACCTCGAATTGAAGTGCGCCCACGACTCCCACGATAAAGCCCGAGCCGATCGAGGGTTTGAACACTTTGGCTGCGCCTTCTTCGGCGAACTGCATCAGGGCCTTTTCCAGATGCTTGGCCTTCATCGGATCGCCCGCACGGACGGTTTGCAGAAGCTCCGGCGCAAAGGACGGAATGCCGGTGACGCGCAGCGCCTCACCCTCGGTCAGCGTGTCACCGATGCGGAGCTGGCCATGGTTGGGGATGCCGATGATGTCACCGGCCCAGGCTTCTTCGGCCAGTTCGCGGTCGGATGCCAGAAACAGCACCGGGTTCGAGATTGCCATCGGCTTTTTCGACCGCACATGGGTCAGCTTCATGCCACGTTTGAAATGCCCCGAGGCCATCCGCACAAAGGCCACCCGGTCGCGGTGCTTGGGGTCCATATTGGCCTGCACCTTGAAGACAAAGCCTGCAACCTTCTTTTCATCCGGCGCGATCTGGCGGGGTTCGGCGGACTGAACCTGTGGCTGCGGGCCATAAGCGCCGATACCCTCCATCAGTTCTTTCACACCAAAGGAATTGATCGCCGAGCCGAACCAGATCGGGGTCATGTGACCTTCCAAAACGGCCTGCGGGTCCAGCGCGGGCAGCAACTCACGCGCCATCTCGACCTCTTCCAACAGTTTTTCAAGCAGGTGTTCAGGCACGTGTTCGGCCAGTTTGGGGTCGTCCAACCCGTCGATCTGAATGCTTTCGGCCACCTTGTTGCGGTCGGCGCGGTCCATCAGTTCCAGCCGGTCGCGCAGCATGTCATAGCAGCCGATGAAGTCACGCCCCACGCCAATCGGCCACGCGGCAGGTGTGACGTCGATGGCCAGCATTTCCTGAATTTCGTCGATGATCTCGAACGTATCGCGGCTTTCGCGGTCCATCTTGTTACAGAAGGTCAGGATCGGCAGATCGCGCAGGCGGCAAACCTCGAAAAGTTTCTGCGTCTGGCTTTCCACGCCCTTGGCTCCGTCGATCACCATAACTGCGGCGTCCACGGCGGTCAGAGTGCGATAGGTGTCTTCCGAGAAATCGCTGTGGCCGGGCGTGTCCACCAGATTGAACCGAAAATTCCCATAGTCGAACGACATCGCCGAGGCGGAAACCGAGATACCGCGATCTTTCTCCATCTGCATAAAGTCCGAGCGTGTGCGCCGCGCCTCGCCCTTGGCACGCACCTGACCAGCCATCTGGATCGCGCCCCCGTACAGCAGGAACTTTTCCGTCAGCGTCGTCTTGCCCGCATCGGGGTGCGAGATGATGGCGAATGTCCGGCGCCGGGCGATCTCGGGTGGCAGGGAGGGTTGGTTCGAGGTATCAAGCATGACGCGCGTATAGGCGGGGAAACCCGCTGAAGCAAGACAAAGGGGGTGGTTCGAATCGTGTCCTTATGGCAATAAGAACATATAGTGAACAAATAATGGAGAGTATCAATGAATTTGAAAGAAATCGCAGACGAACTGGTCGCAGGCTGCCGTGAAGATCGCGCTAAAGAGAATTTGGATAAACTGTATGCCGAGGATGCTGTTTCGGTTGAAGCGCAGGATTTCATGGATATGGGCCGCGAAACCCACGGCCGCGACGCTATCCGTGGCAAACATGAATGGTGGGAAGGGGCGCATGAGGTGTTCGGCGCGTCGGTCAGTGACCCGTTCCCGCATGGGGAGGACCGGTTTGCCGTGATCTTTGAAGTGCAAGGCAAGGTTAAAGAAACCGGCGAAACCTTTGATATGAAAGAAGTCGGTGTCTACCACGTAGCAAACGGTAAGATCGTGCGTGAAGAGTTCTTTTACTGATCAAACTTGAAATCTGGTCTTCCTCGTCTGGCCGGTGCTAGACATGCGGATAACAACAGATGGGGAGGAGCGGATGGATCTGGGTATCAAAGGTAAACGCGCGCTGGTCAGTGCCAGCAGCAAGGGTTTGGGTCTCGGTTGTGCTGAGGCTTTGGCCGCGGCTGGCGTCGATCTGGTAATGAACGCGCGCGGGGCTGAGGCGCTTGAGGCTGAAGCTGCGCGGTTACGGTCGGAACACGGCGTGGACGTGCAGACGGTTGCGTGCGATGTGACGTCGGCAGAGGGTCAGGAACAGGTGATAAGTGCGGCGCAGGGTGTTGATATCCTTGTGACAAACGCCGGCGGGCCACCTCCGGGTCTGTGGTCGGATTGGGATCGTGAGGATTTCATCAACGCGCTGGACGCCAATATGCTGACTCCAATTGCTTTCATGAAGGCTTTGTTGCCCGGCATGATGGACAAAGGCTGGGGCCGGGTTGTGAACATTACCTCGCAGTCCGTCAGGGCACCGATCCCTGTGCTGGGTTTGTCCAATGCTGCGCGGACCGGATTGACTGGGTATGTGGCCGGCACATCTCGGCAGGTTGCGCCGCATGGCGTGACGATCAACAACCTGTTGCCCGGCATTCACGCGACGGACCGTGCAGATTCGCTGGACAGCAATGTCTCACTGCAGAAAAACATCTCGATTGAGGACGCAAGGGCTGAGCGCGCCGCGACGATCCCAGCCCGCCGTTACGGAACTCGGCAGGAATTCGGGGCTGCCTGTGCCTTCCTGTGTTCTCAGCATGCGGGCTTTATCGTTGGTCAGAACATCCTGTTGGATGGTGGCGCAACCAACCTGACGATGTAGGCTATGGCGCAGGGTTTTTCACTGAAGGATCAGCTTTTCAACGCAGAGAAAACACGTTTCCTCAGCGGTTTAATGGCCGCGGCTGATCCGGCATTTGATGCTTTGGCGTTTGAGCAACAGGTTCTCTCGCGCCTGCCTGAGCTTGAACTGAAAGAGCGGATGGCGTGGATTGCAGCATGCCTGCAAAAGGCGGTGCCCGGTGATTTACCCAAAGTCGCGCCGGTAATCCTGCGCGCCTTGCCACCACCGTTGGATCCCACAAAATCGGATGATGATTTTGGCGACTTCATCTTCGCTCCTTTAGGCGATTGGGTGGTCGAGATTGGCCTCGATCACCCGGATCTGTCCTTGGACGTGCTTGAAGAACTGACGCAAAGGTTTTCGATGGAATGGGCCATTCGCCCGTTTCTAAACCGATATCCCGAAAAAGTGCTGGCGCGAATGGAGGCTTGGTGTGACCACGACAGCTACCATGTGCGCAGGTTGGTTTCTGAAGGAACGCGCCCACGGTTGCCTTGGGGCCAGGCCGTTGGGTTGGAACTGTCGGACCCTTTACCACTTTTGGATAAACTGTATGCCGACAGAACGCGCTATGTGACGCGGTCTGTAGCAAACCACCTTAACGATATCAGTAAGAAAGACCCCGAACTTGTTCTGGATCGTCTAAAACTTTGGCACAAAACCGGGGATCAGAATGCAGATGAGCTGGACTGGATGACAACTCATACATTGCGGGGTTTGGTGAAATCTGGCCATCCGGGTGCGATGCTTATGCTGGGGTATGATCCCAAAGCCGATGTGTCGGTTGATGTTCAACTGCATGGTGAGGCGGAAATTGGCGGTGCATTGACCTTTGAAGTCACGCTAAACGGACCAGAAAACCAGCCTGTTTTGGTTGACTATATTATTCATTTCCAAAGGCCTGGCGGGAAAATCTCGCCTAAGGTACACAAGTTGAAACAAGCGGTGCTGCGCGGCGGGGCCCTTGAGTTGCGCAAAACCCACAAGCTGAAGGGCGACGCGACCACCTTCAAGTTGGTTCCGGGAATACACCGGCTTGAAATTCAGGTGAACGGACAAGTGCGCGGTGGTGTGGATTTCGAGTTGCTGGGTTAGCTCACGCTTTCGTCAAAAAGACCAGCTGCGGATTGCGCTTGGGGCACTGCTGCATTAGCTGACCCATAGCCAGACAAAGGGGATACCTTCGATGAAGCATGAATCGGTGCAGAACTACTACGGCGATGTTCTTCAAAGCAGTGCGGATTTGCAGACCAACGCGTGCTGCACGCCGGACGATATGCCGGATCATGTAAAGAAAATCCTTTCGAAAATTCATGACGATGTGCTGACACGTTACTATGGTTGCGGCCTGATCGCCCCACTGGATCTTGAGGGGATGAGCATCCTTGATCTTGGGTGCGGTGCTGGGCGTGATGTTTATGCGTTGTCTGCCATGGTGGGTGACAAGGGGCGCGTTGTTGGCGTCGACATGACACCGGAACAGTTGGATGTTGCGCGCGCGCATCAGGACTATCATACGCAAGCCTTTGGTCATTCAGCCAGTAATGTCGAATTCCACCACGGTTTTATCGAAAAACTGGATGAACTGGATCTTGAGCCGGGTTCTTTCGATATCATCGTATCGAACTGCGTCATTAACCTTGCGACGGATAAAGAGGCCGTTCTGCGTGGTGCGCATCGTTTGCTGAAAGACGGCGGAGAGATGTATTTCTCTGACGTCTACGCCGATCGCCGCGTTCCGCAGGCTATGGCCGAGGACGAGGTTCTGTATGGCGAGTGCTTGTCGGGTGCCCTCTACTGGAATGATTTCCTGTCGATGTCGCGCAAAGCCGGATTCGGCGATCCGCGCCGGGTGACGCATCGTCCGCTGACCATCGAAAACCCGGTTCTGGAAGAACGTGTCGCGCCTTTGAATTTCCTCTCGGCCACATACCGCCTGTTCAAACTGCCCGAGTTGGAACCTGCGTGTGAAGACTATGGCCAAGCGGTTGTCTACAAAGGCACGATCCCCAATGCGCCGCATTTGTTCGAGTTGGACGATCACCACGCCATTGAAACCGGCAAGGTCTTTCCGGTCTGTGGCAATACTTGGATGATGCTAAAGGACACACGTTTTGCACGTCATTTCGAGTTCTTTGGCGACTTTTCAACCCATTACGGCATCTTCGAAGGTTGCGGCGGCGAAAGCCCGTTTGAGGCAACCGGCGAGGTCGCATCCGGCGGCTGCTGCTGATCTCTTGCGCCTGAGAGGCGGGGTTGCTATCCCCGCCTAAGCCCGATTGAAATTATCGGGTAAGGCAACGGGGCCCGTCGGTGACAGTGAACTCAACTCCTCCACGTTTGGAAATCCGAAACATGGTCGCTCGTTATGAGGGGCGTGTTGTTGTGGATAACGTCTCGCTCACGGTGCAGGCCGGGCAGGTGACCTGCCTGTTAGGCCCCTCAGGCTGCGGCAAGTCCACAACATTGCGAATGATCGCCGGCGTCGAGATGCAGGAGTCGGGCCAGATTTACGTCGACGGCAAACTGATCTGTGACACGGTTTTCCGGGTGCCACCCGAACGGCGCGAAATTGGCCTGATGTTTCAGGATTTTGCGCTTTTCCCGCATCTGAGCGTTTCGGACAACGTGGCCTTCGGTCTGAAAGGCACCAAAGAAGAAAAACGCGCGCGGGTCGAGGAACTGCTGACCAAAGTCGATCTCATGCGCTTTGTCGACAGTTATCCGCACCATCTGTCCGGGGGTGAACAGCAGCGCGTCGCACTGGCCCGTGCCTTGGCTCCGCGGCCTCGGATCATGCTGATGGACGAGCCGTTCTCGGGTCTGGATAACCGTCTAAGAGACGGTATTCGTGATGAAACTCTGGCCATCCTCAAAGAGGAAGATGCGGCCGTGGTACTGGTCACCCACGAACCCGAAGAGGCGATGCGCATGGCGGACGAGATTGCCCTGATGCGCCGCGGGAAGATCGTACAACAAGGTGCGCCGTATAACGTTTATACACGTCCCGCCGACAAGGCCGCTGTCGCATTTTTCAGTGATGTCAACGTTTTGCGGGCGCAAGTTAATGGGGCGCTCGCAGAAACGCCGTTTGGTCAGTTCCTTGCGCCCGGGGTTCCGGACGGTACGGATGTCGAGATTGTATTCCGGCCCCAGCACGTAAGGCTTGATTTTGACCGCAACGGCAAGGGCCCCTTGCCAACGCCGACCGATGGCGTCGCCGCGCGCGGGGTCGTTGAGCGCGCTCGCTTTTTGGGCAACGAGAGCCTTGTTGAATTCCGCATGGACTATGACGGCTCAATCCTGAAGGCCACGGTTCCCAATGTATTCGTGCCGCAACAAGGGCGGGTCATGTGGCTGACCATTCGCCGCGACCGGTGCTTTGTTTTCCCCGAATAACCAATGATACCGCAGTTTAAGCCTGAGTGGTGCGCGAAAGCCGCAGATTGCACGTGCCGGTCGCTTGCCGCCGCGCGGGGGCGGGTCTATCAAGGGAAAAACGCAGGGATGGATGGGGCATATGCGTATTCTTCTGACCAATGATGACGGCATCAATGCGCCGGGCCTTATCGCGTTAGAGGCGATTGCAGCCGAACTTGCAGGACCTGATGGCGAAGTTTGGGTGGTCGCTCCGGCGTTTGAGCAATCCGGCGTTGGTCATTGTATCAGCTACACACACCCGATGATGGTCGCCAAGCTGGCCGAGCGCCGCTATGCCGCCGAAGGCTCACCTGCCGACTGCGTTCTGGCGGGTCTGCATGATGTGATGAAGGAGGCACCGCCTGATCTGGTATTGTCCGGGGTGAACAGGGGCAACAACTCGGCTGAGAATACGTTGTACTCGGGTACCGTCGGTGGCGCGATGGAGGCCGCGTTGCAAGGGGTGCCGTCGATTGCGCTGTCGCAGTATTTCGGGCCGCGCAACCTGGGTCTGGAGGATCCGTTTGAAGCCGCCACCCGTTTTGGTGCTGATCTGGTGCGCAAAATACTGGACGCCACGCCCAAGCAGCAGGGCGATTACCGCTTGTTCTACAACGTGAACTTCCCGCCTGTTCCTGCGGACGAAGTGTTAGGAACCCGCGTCGCGCCACAAGGGTACCGCAGGGATACGCATTTCTCGGTTGAGCCGCACAGCTCACCTTCGGGGCGGCGTTTCTTGTGGATCAAGGGCGGGTATCAGCACAATCCGACGGCCCCGGGAACGGATGCGGCCGTCAATCTGGCAGGCTACATCTCGGTTACGCCGATGCGGGCGGATTTAACGGCCCACGACACGCTGGAGGCGTTGAAGGCAATCGAATGAGCGGACTTGACCCTGAAACCACGATGCAGTTCCTGTTCGCTTTGCGGTCGCGCGGGGTAAGGGACAAGCGTGTTCTGGCAGCAATGGAACAGATTGATCGCGGACAGTTTGTCAAAGGTCTGTTTGCGGAACGCGCTTATGAAGACACGCCATTGCCGATTGCCTGTGGCCAAACGATCAGCCAGCCTTCGGTTGTGGGTTTGATGACGCAAGCGCTAGAGGTCAGCCCGCGCGATACTGTCTTGGAGATTGGAACCGGGTCCGGGTATCAGGCCGCGGTTTTGTCCAAGCTGGCGCGGCGGGTTTACACGGTGGAACGCCACAAGCGTCTGGTGCGGGAAACCGGCGACCTGTTTCGCGAACTTGGTTTGACGAATGTTACTGCGATGTTGACCGATGGCTCGCATGGGCTGCCGGAACAAGCGCCCTTTGATCGTATTATTGTGACCGCCGCTGCCGAGGACCCGCCGGGGCCGCTCTTGGCGCAGCTCAAAATCGGCGGTATCATGGTTTTGCCGGTGGGGCAGTCGGATGCGGTTCAAACTCTGATCCGGGTCAGGCGTACAGAAACCGGTCTGGACTATGACGAATTGTTGCCCGTCCGTTTTGTGCCCTTGTTGGAAGGGCTGGGAAAAGACGAGGCGTAAAGGGTTATTCTGAAAAATGCGCCGGAACCCCGGACAAAAGGGGCAGGTGTTGAGGACGGTAAGATGAGAGCAGTTTCCAAATCAGCGATGCTCCGGTGTGCGACTGGAGTGGCAGCGTTGGCGATTCTGGCTGGGTGTGAAGGCCCGCTGGATTATGATCTGCGTGGCCAGATCGGTGGATTTTCGACGACCGACGCGGCGCAATCCGTGACCACCAACAGACCCGCCCCGGACGCACGCGGGGTAATCACCTATCCGACCTATCAGGTTGCGATCGCACGTCGCGGCGACAAGGTCAGCGATGTTGCCGCCCGTGTAGGCCTGCCCGAGGCAGAGTTAGCAACGTTCAATGGACTTAAACCGACGGACACTTTGCGGGATGGCGAGGTGGTTGCATTGCCGCGTGCCGTGAACACAGCCAGCAATGTCGATATCGCCTCGATCGCCGGGACCGCCATTGATGAGGCTCCGACGGATGGCTCTGTTCAGACATCGACACTGGCACCTGCTCAGCCTGTTGCCGCGCCTGCACCGGCCCCGATTCCTGCGGGCCCCGAACCTATCCGGCATAAGGTTAAGCGGGGGGAAACCGCGTTTACGATTTCGCGTTTGTATGACGTGCCGGTGGACTCGCTGGCGGATTGGAACGGCCTGGATTCAGACTTCACCGTGCGGGAAGGGCAATTCCTTCTGATTCCGATTAAGACGCAACCGGTGCCACGACAAACTGCGGAACCTGAAACGAACGTGACGCAGCCCGGGCAGGGTTCGCCGACGCCCACACCGCCGAGCGCAACGCAGCCCTTGCCGGACGAAGAGATCGTGGCGGCGCCACCTGCGCCAGATGTGACAGCAGAGGCGCCGACCAACCAAAGCAATTCCGCGCTGGCCCTGCCGGTGACCGGTACGATCATTCGTACTTACGAGAAGGGTAGCAACGAAGGGATCGACATTGCAGCCGCGCCAGGTACCGCTGTGAAAGCGGCGGAAGCGGGGACCGTGGCGGCCATTACAGCGGATGCAGATCAGGTGCCGATCATAGTTGTGAAACACAACAATGACCTTCTGACTGTGTATGCGAATGTCGAAAACATAACGGTTGAAAAAGGTGACCGGGTGCGCCGCGGTGAAAAGATCGCTGCACTGCGTGGCGGTGATAACGCGTATGTCCATTTCGAAGTGCGCCAGGGGTTCGAAGCCGTTGATCCTGAACCGTTTCTGAAGTGACGGAAATGGCCCGTTCCGGGCCATGCCTCCGGCGGGGATATTTTTAGCCAGATGAAGAGCGGATCATCCCTGCGGCTCAAAGTCGCTTAGGCGTTTGCCCGGTTCGTCCGCGAAAACCTCGGGCAGGGGGCGCACAGCTTCAATCAGGTCAATGCGGAAGACGCGAAAACCTGAGCGCAGTTCACACCATGCAGTCAGTGTCCAAACGCGCCCCCAATATTCCATGTGCAGGGGGCGGATTGTGCGCTCTGTCAGCGCGCCATCGATCCGTCGGTAGTTTAGGTGTAGTTTTTGTCGCGATTTTATTGCAGCGCGTATTGGAGCCATGTGAGCCAACCCGCGCGCGACGTCGGCGAACGGATAGACGGCGAACTTCCAAGCATCCGCCTCGGATATGACTTGGGTGGGCAGAACTGCGTCAATCTTGTCGGCCAGCGTTTCCGCCGCGCTCTTTAACTCGGGGTCTGCGGCTTGGGCAACGATGGCCATGCCGAGGTTCAGCGCCTCAAGCTCGGCAGGCGTCAGGTTGAGTGGGGGCAGGGTGATCTGTTCGCGCACCATGTAACCCACGCCACGTTCTCCTTCGACAGGAACACCGGACGCGACAAGAGTGTCCATATCGCGATAGATCGTGCGGACCGACACCTCGAGCCGATCCGCTATATCCTGCGCGCGGTGTAATTTGCCGTCGCGCAGGATTTGGATGATATCGAACAGACGGTCAGTGCGGCGCATTGAGAGCCGTACTGATCGTCGTTATGCGGTTATGTTCCATAGCACAGCCTCGTGGCGCATCTGCACGCTGTTTGGGTCGATGGCCGCCATCATTGCCGCCGCGCAATCCTGTTGCGGAAACTGAGCGGCGGCATCTTTTGCGGCCTTAATGTCCGTCCAAACCACGTAGTCGGTCCAGCGGCCGTCCTCACCTTGACTTAACTGCCGATGGGCAAAACCCGGGGCGCTTCGGACGAAAGTCTCCGACGCTTGGCTGAGTTTGACGAACTCATCGGGCGTGGTTCCCTTGGCGAGGCTGAAGGTGACGATTTCTGCAACATGGGTCATTTGAATCTCCGTTGATCAGGTTTCGATGCTCACTACCTAATCAGTCACAACTGACATAAACCTGTCAGTTGATAGAATCCAGACCTCAAAAAATGCGTGAAGCTGCGGAAATGACGTTTGGAATTAAGCTGCGTGGCTTTTTTCGCTGTAGTTCCGGGCGTAGACACAAACGCAGATCATATTCCCGGCGCTTGTCGCCGACGTAAAAGGAGAAACGACATGCTTAACAATATCGGCCTTCCCGGTCTGCTGCTGATCGCCGTTGTGGTGCTGGTTCTGTTCGGGCGCGGTAAAATCAGCTCGCTCATGGGCGAAGTTGGCAAGGGCATCACCTCGTTCAAGAAGGGCGTGAAAGAAGGCGCGGATGAGCTGGAGCAGGACGCGTCTGAGATGGCCAAGGACGTCACCCCCGAGACCGACAAAGACAAGGCCTAAGCGCAGATGTTTGATCTGGGCTGGACCGAGCTTCTGGTTATCGGCGTTGTTGCCCTGATCGTTGTGGGGCCAAAGGACCTGCCGGTGCTGTTCCGCAATGTCGGGCGCTTTGTCGGCAAGGCCCGTGGCATGGCACGCGAGTTTTCCAGCGCCATGAACGAGGCCGCCGATCAGGCTGGCGTGAACGAGATCAAGAAGGGTCTGAACGCGGCCACCAACCCTGTCGGCAGCGCTATGGACGGCGTGAAAGAGGCCGCGCAGGAAATGGCAAAAAGCATCGATCCGACCAAGTTCGACCCTGACAGCGAAACCGGTAAACTGGCGGCAGAGCGGGCAGAGCAGGCCAAAAAGATTCAGGCCTCAACCGCACGCGCCGCGGCCGAGCGCAAGGCCAAAGAAGCGGCCGAAGCGCTTGCCAAAGCCGAAGAGGCCGAGGCCGCGTTGAAAACCGAAAGCAAGACATGACGAACACCGACGAGATCGAAGACAGCTCGGCCCCATTGATCGAGCATCTGGCCGAATTGCGCACGCGGTTGATTCACTGCGTTGTGGCATTTTTGATCGGCATGATCATCTGCTTCACCGTGGCGACGCCGATCTTCAACTTTCTGAGCCAGCCGCTGTGCGATGTTCTGTCTGAGCGTGGGCAGGATTGCGATCTGATCTTTATCTCACCGCAAGAAGGTTTCTTTGTCGCAATCAAGGTCTCGCTGCTGGGCGGGTTCATATTGGCCTTTCCTTATATCGGAATGCAGATGTGGCGGTTTGTGGCCCCAGGTTTGTACAAATCGGAAAAAAACGCGTTTTTGCCATTCATGCTGGCATCCCCGTTCATGTTCTTGTTGGGTGCAAGCTTTGCGTTCTATGTGGTCACACCGTTGGCCTATGATTTCTTTCTTGGGTTCCAGCAATTCGGCTCCGAAGGTGAGGCCGTAACCGACAATGCGACCGCCGCACCGCTGAGCGTTGTGTTCCAAGGTTCGGCGCAGGAGTATCTGAACCTGACCATCAAATTCATCGTCGCCTTTGGCCTGTGTTTCCAGTTGCCGGTTCTGCTGACGCTGATGGGCAAAGCCGGATTGGTTACAGCAGAAGGGTTGGGCAGCGTGCGCAAATACGCGGTGGTCGCTATCCTGGTGCTTGCCGCCCTGGTGACGCCGCCAGATGTGATCACACAGGTTATTTTGTTTGTCGTTGTCTACGGGTTGTACGAGATTTCAATTTTCCTCGTGGCCCGGGTCGAGAAAAAGCGCGAAGAACAATTGCGCGCCGACGGCTACTACGATGACGAAGAAGAGGCGGATGCCGACATAGTTGAGGAAGAAAGCAAGTAACTCTTGCCTCTGACAGATCAAAGGCGCGCCATGATCGGCGCGCCTTTTTCATGCGACGGCCTTGTTGTGGAGGCCGGAACATGGTTTGAAACCGTCACGACAAGACCGGAGGTCCCGATGGAAGACCAAGCACTGAACCGTATTGCTGATGCGTTGGAACGGATGGCACCAGCCCCTCTGGCGGCACCTGACTTCACGTCGGCGGCGGCGTTCGTTTGGCATGTGGAACCCGACCGGCTTGAACCCGTCGCAAAGGTCAACCGGGTCGATCTGGACCTGCTGGTAGGCATAAACCGGTCCCGCGACGCCCTGTTGGATAATACCCGACGCTTTGCCGCCGGGTTCAAGGCCAACAATGCGCTTTTGTGGGGCGCACGCGGGATGGGAAAATCCAGCCTTGTCAAAGCGGTCCACGGAAGCCTGCAAGACGACTATCCCGACCTCAAACTGGTCGAGTTGCAACGCGAAGATATGGGCTCGGTCGCCCGGCTTTTGAATCACCTGCGCGCAGCACCTCATCGCTTCATTCTATTCTGCGATGACCTGTCCTTTAGCCACGATGATCAGCACTACAAGTCACTTAAGGCCGTACTGGATGGCGGCATCGAAGGTCGACCAGAGAACGTCGTTTTCTACGCCACCTCAAACCGCCGCCACCTCATGCCAAGGGACATGATCGAGAATGAACGCTCCAGTGCAATCAACCCCTCGGAAGCGGTCGAAGAAAAAGTCTCGCTATCGGATCGCTTCGGTTTGTGGCTTGGCTTCCACCCCTGCGACCAGGATGAGTACCTCGCAATGATCGACCGCTACTGCGCCGCATACGGAGTAGCTGTCTCACCCGAAACTTTGCGCGCCGAGGCGATTGAATGGCAAGCCACCCGAGGCGCACGATCAGGTCGCGTTGCCTGGCAATTCTTTGTCGATCTGGCAGGGCGCAACGGAACCCATATCGGATAATCCGCTCGCTTCATCTGGCTAAAAATATCCCCGCCGGAGGCATGGCCCGGAACGGGCCATTCTCTACAGCAACGTCAAAATTCGTGCGGCTTCTGACGCTGGGCTGGTCAGCGCGTCGCGATCCTCACCGGGATGGAATCGTGCCCGTACAGCTGTGGGCATGGGGGCAGGTTCAACGATAGAAACGCGCGGCCCGGTGCGTTCCGTCTCAAGCGCCCAACTGCGGGCCAGAGCCATCTGAGCAGCCTTCGTTGCGCCGTAAATACCATAGAATTTCTCGCCGGCCTTCGGATCATCGAAAAACACCGCGTGGCCACTCTCACCCAACAACGGCATGATGTAAGGGATCAAAACCGACGTTGCCGTGGCGTTGATATTAACGGCCTTGGTCCATTCCTTTGGGTCAATGAAATGCGTCGGCGTCAAGGCCGAGGTGTGGATGGCCGTGTGAAGCCAAAGGTCAACTTTGCCCCAGCGATCATGAATGCCTCGGCACAGGGTCGCCATGGCGTTTGGATCTGCGATATCCATGGGCGCAAGCGTGGCAGAGCCCCCTTTGGCCTGAATGCGGTCGTCCAGCTCTTCCAGCCCACCGGTGGTCCGCGCGACGGCGACGATGTGATACTCGGGCGCCAACGCCTCGGCCAAGGCAGCCCCCAATCCGCGTGAGGCCCCAGTAACAAGGGCGATTTTTGTCTGATCGGTCATGGGTGGGGTTTGAACCCCCGGGCGCAGGTCGTCAAGACAGGATTAGCTGCCCGGGATGGCGATCCGCTTGGTCTGGCCGCTTTGTCGCAGCATAATGCCATCGGCGTCGATCGCGACCACCGTACCCGAGGCCACGCGGCTACCCGGTTTGATTTCCTTGACCTTGCCTGAGGACAAGCGCATCAGCGCGCGCATTTCGGCCTTGGGCCCAAATACCCCAAGCAATGAAACAGAGTTCTTCTTCAACGCGCCCCTCTGCGTGGCTGCGCTTTCGACAGTTGCGTTTGGCATGATCTGTGGACGGGGCGCGACGCCCCGACCCCTTGTTGTGAGTGGTTGGTGACCTGCGCCTATCAAACGCGACAAGGGAACTAAAGATGGGGCAGGCGGGTCGCCACCTCACGTTTTCGCGGGGTCCCGAGAAGCCCTTGCGATTAGGTCTCCTTCGCCAGAGGGTTGTGCGCGGAATCCAACCGATCCGGCTGCGCCCGTCGACAAAAAATCACCCCGACGCACATCTGGCGTCGGGGTTAAAGCGCATTTGATTCGCTCTCTTCCCTTTAACCCGAGGCCAGCTTGGCCGCGTTCCATGACCCACCGGGCACCTGCATGTCTTCGCGTTTTTTGCTGACACGGCTGCTGTTCTCAAGCGTATCCAGATAGTCTTCGCTGACGCTGCCGGTGATGTATTTTCCATCAAAACACGAGCAATCGAATGCCTCGATCTCTGGGTTGCCTTCTTTGGCGGCCCAAATCAGATCGTCGAGATGTTGGTAAAACAGGGCATCCGCACCCAATTCCTGCCGGATTTCTTCGATGTCTTTTCCGTTGGCGATCAGCTCGTGCTTGGTTGGCATGTCGATGCCATAAACATTCGGGTATTTCACCGGCGGCGAGGCACTGGCGATATAGACTTTCTTCGCGCCAGCCTCGCGGCACATCTGGACGATTTTCTTGATGGTGTTGCCGCGCACGATCGAGTCATCAATCAGCAGCACGTTATGCCCATCAAACTCCAGCGGTACAGCGTTCAGTTTTCGACGCACGGATTTCTGACGCTCTGCCTGTCCGGGCATAATGAAGGTTCGTCCGACATAGCGGTTCTTTACCAGCCCTTCACGGTATGGAATGCCAGTTATCTTGGCTGCTTCCAGTGCGACCGGTCGGGCGCTATCGGGCACGGGTATGATCCGGTCGATCTGTAGACCTGAGTCCTGAATTTGTTTGGCCAGTGTCTGCCCCATACGCATCTGGGTCTTATAGACCGACACACCGTCCAGCAGTGAATCCGGGCGTGCGAGGTAGACGTATTCAAAGATACAAGGTGTAAGTTTACCTTCGACGGCCTGGAATTCATGCATGTTGCCGTCAAGGTCGATCAGGATCGCCTCACCAGGGCGCAAGTCGCGAAGCTTATCAAAGCCGTTAATGCCAAAGGCCACGTCTTCGGACGCGAACGCATAGTCATCACCGGCCATGTCGGTCTTGCGGATCGCAACGGACAGGGGGCGAATACCATGCGGGTCGCGGAAGGCCAGCATGCCAACGCCCGCGATCAGACAAATGACCGAGTATGCGCCCTGGATACGCTCCATCGTCATCTTAACACCGGCAAAGATGTTACGGATGGGCTCGGCGTTGCCGTTGACCTTGATCGCATCTGCGACTTTGTCCGCAAGCACGTTCAGCAGGATCTCTGAATCGGACGTTGTTCGCAGATGACGGCTGTATTTACCGGTGACCTTTTCTCGCTGCGCGGCGGTGTTGGTGATGTTACCGTTATGTACAAGGTAGATGCCATAAGGTGCGTTCACGAAGAACGGCTGTGCCTCGGATGCGCTGAGAGATCCGGCCGTGGGATAGCGTACATGCCCGATCCCGACCTTTCCCAACAGGGTCTCTGCGTCCTTGGCGTTGAAGACGTCTTTCACCAGCCCGTTGGCTTTTTTCTCGCGAAAGAACTCTCCGGTATAGGTGACAATCCCCGAGGCATCTTGACCCCGATGCTGCAGCATCAGCAGCCCGTCGTAGATTTCCGCAAACACATCATGCGTTCTGCTTGCGATCCCCAAAATCCCACACATGTACGGGCTCCAATTTCTAGGACGTTGTGGTTCGTGACAATATTCGAAGCGGGCGCTTGGCGGCAGCTGACTGTATGTCGGTCGCAATGGCGTTCAGTACACACGCGCAGCCTTGGTTAGGCGTCTGCGCGACAGAATACACATATAGCAAGATCGGCAGCTCCGATTCCATGTCAATTCGGCACCCACATAATGCCTTACGTTCGCTGTGTCATCAAAGGATCACAATTCGGGTTCACCTCAGGCCGTTTTTACAACAATCGAGACAAAAAGATGGAAGGTGCAGTGCTTAATGCTGTCAATCGAGCCCTTAAATCGATCTAATAACAGAAAATTTGAGCAGGTTTATTATGTGGCAGCACAAGCAGGGCCAAAAGAAGGAAGAGCAACCCAAACGCAGGTGTCACAAGTGCCGCGGGATGGGGCGGTCGCCATGCCCGATCTGTAATGGATCGGGTGAAGTCGTCAAAAGCCGTGATGTGTATGGAAAACCGATTTCCAGCCGTTGTGATGGGTGCTTTGGCTTGAAAATTACCCGCTGCACAGTTTGTGCGGGCGAAGGATTTACCTGAGGGTCATCGCTAGATTGTAAGAAAAAAGCCCGGTCAGAGCCGGGCTTTTTCTTTTATTCCGTCGCCGCTGGTTCTGCAGGCTCTTCGGCGGCAGGGGCCGTACCTTCGGTCGGGGCAGCATCACTGCCGCAGCTTGCGACCAGCTCTTCGTATTGCTGAGTGATCCAGCCAAGCGCAGCTTCTGGATTTTGTTCTTCGATCTGACCGCTGAACTGTTCAAAGACCTTCGCCGAACGGCTTTCGTCAACGATGGTATATGACTGCCCGGTCATCACAGTGTCGTAGACAAAGAACGCGATGGCGACCAGCAGGATGCCGCGCGCAATACCAAAGAAGAAGCCGAGCGCCTGATCTAGACCTCCCAGAGCCGAGCGTTGCACCAGCGAGGAAAACAGCGGTGTGAAGATGCTGACCACGATCAGGGCAACTGCAAATACCGCTGCAAAGCCTGTGATAACCGACAGTTCGCAGCTGTCGCGCAAAAAGTCTCCGACGACGGGAACTTCTTTTATCAATGGAACCGCTTGGGGCGCGAAAATGAACGCCAGAACGGCTGCAGCAACCCATCCTGCGATGGCCAAAATCTCTCGTAAAAGACCGCGGGAATAGGCCAACAGGCCCGACACCACGATGATCAGGGCAACCACCCCGTCAATAATTGTAAAACCTTCCATGGCCCTCGCCTGTATTTTTTTCAGCCTCTCAAGGCGTTATCTTAACCTGCTCCGAAGGTTTCGCCAACAAACCCCACTAAATCAGAGGGTCGGGTGAGTGTCAGACCTGCCACAGTGCCGGTTTTTCCACCTGCCGGAGCTATGGCCGATGTGAAACCAAGTTTTTGCGCTTCTTTCAACCTGTTTTCAGTTTGTGCAGCGGGCCTGAGAGCCCCTGACAATGATATCTCGCCGAACACAACTGTGTCAGCAGGCAAGGCCGTGTCCTCGCGCGCGCTGAGCAGAGCGGCAGCGACAGCAAGGTCTGCGGCGGGTTCGGATACCTTTAGACCACCAGCGACGTTCAGATAGACGTCCAGGCCTGTGAAAGGCACGCCGCAGCGCGCCTCGAGCACGGCGAGAATCATTGCCAGCCTTCCGCTGTCCCACCCAACCACTGTGCGGCGTGGTTGAGAATGCGGGGAGGGGGCAACAAGTGCTTGTAATTCAACCAGAACTGGTCGGGTTCCTTCGATGCCAGCGAACACCGCTGAACCTGGGCTCGGCGTACCGCGCTCGGACAGGAATAGGGCCGAAGGGTTGGTCACCTGTGCCAATCCCTTACCGGTCATCTCGAACACACCGATTTCATCTGCGGGTCCAAATCGGTTCTTTACAGCACGCAGGATGCGAAATTGATGACCCCGTTCGCCTTCGAAATACAGCACCGTGTCGACCATATGCTCAACCACTCTGGGGCCCGCGATCTGACCCTCTTTGGTGACATGTCCGACCATTATGATTGAGATTCCGTATCGTTTCGCAAATGTGGTCAATTCATGCGCAGCAGCACGTACTTGTGACACGGAGCCCGGTGCGCTGTCGACATTGTCGGCCCACATGGTCTGAATCGAGTCGATAATGGCAAGGCCCGGCTTTTCCGCTTCAAGGGTTGTAAGTATGTTCCTCAGGTTCGTTTCGGCAGCCAGTTGAACCGGGGCGTCCTCCAATCCAAGACGTCTGGCCCGCATCCTTACTTGCGCGCTGGCTTCTTCACCCGAGACATAGATGGTTTTCACGCCTGCCCGTGCAAACCGGGCCGCCGCTTGTAGCAGCAATGTGGATTTACCGATGCCCGGATCCCCACCGACCAAAAGGGCAGACGCGGGAACAAGGCCACCACCCAGCACACGGTCCAACTCTTCGACCCCGCAGAGGGTACGGGGCGGCGGGCTTTCCTCGGTCGACAGGTCCGTGAGCGCGATGGTCTGGCCCCGTTTGACGCCAAGGGATTTTTTTGCGGGTCCTGCAGAAAGGGGGACATCTTGTGAAATGGTGTTCCACTCACCGCAACCGTCGCATCGTCCGGACCAGCGTGAATGAGTAGCGCCACAGGCGGTGCATGAAAAACTAGTCTTTGCCATGCAGCCTTTGGTGCCTGAGGTCGGGCGGTTCTTCAAGCCCTCGCGGGCTTTCATCTCCGCCGATGTTGCGCCGTGCCCTCGGGCCCTATGGGCCGTCGGACACGGCGGGCGCTATCGCGCCTATTCAGCAGCGCGAGGGGGGGACATTGCGATAACGCTGCCTTCGGTTGAACCGCGGTCTTCGGTTGGTGCCTGAAGCTGTGTCGACAGTTCGGGCAAGAGTTCGAACAATTCGTCACGCAGGCGGGCGAGCTGTGATTTCGCAATGGATTCCTCGACTTCGACGTCGCGGGTCCACTGACGAAGCTCTTGCTGGATGACCTGAGCGTCACCGATCCTTTGCTGGAACTGTTCGATCTCTTCCTGACGCTGTTGCAGGAACATGCGTGCACGCGCGACACGCGTATCGCTGTAGGTATCCGCCAGCTCTTGGCTGATTTGGCTCATTTGTGCGGCGATCTCAAGTATCTCGGGTTCCAGCGATTGCAGGTCCGGGTGATGGCGCAGAAATGCCATTCGTTCTTTCACAGCATCGAACTCCGACGACATGAGGAACGTGTCACCACGGTCTGCTGCATGGGCCAGCTGATAGGCGTAAGTGACATCCTGCATATTCAGCGCGAACTTGCGGTGGGTGTTTTCCAACGCCATCATCCGCCCGTTCGCAGGAAGATAGAAGGCCAGCATGAGAATCAGTGCGGTCACGCCAATCTGAATGAACATGCCAACATCAATGGCAGGTGCCGCGCCAAATGCGGCTTGCATGGATAACCAGGGCAATACTCCGGATGCGGATAAAATGGTCGTTGTCACGGCTAAGAGTGCCGCCGCGCAGATCATGAAAAAAGTCAGCTTTAAAAAGGCATTCTGGAATTGCAATGTTATGTTATGGAGGGCGGCCATGGGTGTCGAACTCCTTTCCGAACCGGTACAAACCGGGCCGAAGCGGAGGGGGAATTAACACACACAAGTTGATCCGCTACGGACCCGGAAACTACAATTTGTTGCTGCTCGAAATATTAAGATGATACTTGGGTAAATGTTTTCAATCAATTAGAACTAAGCTTTTCGTGAGGCGGATGTCATCTCTGTAATATGTCCCAAGGCCAGTGAGGCCAGAATGCACCCGGTAAACAGGTAAAGCCCCCAGGCCGTTTCAATGGTGGCGTAAGAGATGCCCTTGGCCAGTGTGATGTAAAGCGCGATCAGGAAAATGTCGGCCATGGCCAGCTTGCCGAGGATGTTCAGCGCGGGCTGAACGCGCGGGTCCATGAGGTTCCATTGGATCAGGGCTGTTCCAATGGTTTTGACAAAAGGTGCGACGAGGGCGAAGACGGTGACAACCAGCGCAAGGAAGACGTCGGATCTCCAGAGGGATTGCAGGCCAGTGATGACGCTGATTTCGCTGAGGCCGAAGATCGGCAGCAGCCCTGCGCGCATCAGCGGGGCGAACCACGCGATGGGGTAGAGGATCAGGAGGGAAAGGGTGGCGAGGCGGAGGGTCATTGGCTCCATCGACGTTCACGTTGGCATATTACCATTGGGCTCAAGTGTCTTTGGTTGAGCTTCTTTTCTTCGAATTTCCTCGTTTTTGTTTGAAGAAATCCCAGAACATATAAAGAAAAAGAGATGGAAGGACCACAACAATGGCAAAATCGGCTTGCGTTGAATAAACCGATTCATAGTAGCTGTCGGAGAAAAGAAACTTCCAGACAATAACTGGCGAGCTACAGGCGATCACACGAAGTGGACCCGAATAGTGGGCTCCGAACTCTTTTGCCAGTAGTAGAAACGTTTTCAAATTTTTGTTCTCTAAAGCAGAATTGACGACGCAAAAAACAACGCAAGTCCTACGGTCCATAGGTCGAACACCAGCATCGGATATCGATCAATTGTAAATCCCGTAAAAGGAAACCTGAACCTAATCCAGTCGATAAGTGGATAAGGTAATTTCTTTTCGCGACTAAGGAACTTACGGTTTCTAACGCCTGCATAAACCGGCGGTATCGCGGCAAGCAGTAGCACAATGGGATACTGAACGGAAAATCCCAGTATTAACAATCCCATGCTCAAGAATATGGGAAAAATCGTTGAAGTTAGTGCCAGTATCAGACGTTCGCGATATCCTGCGCTCTGATTGTAATCTCTAAGGTGAACATAGAGGGGAGGAAACCCGGCCGCCAGTTGAATGGTCGCGATAGCGTAGATCCATGAGGCAACAACTGCTGCAAAGAAGATCATTTCCTACCGCACCGCCTCAATCGGCCCCTCAGCACTGCCACTAATAAACTGCTCGACATAAGGATCACCCGACGTATCCATTTGACTGACTGGGCCGGTCCATTGGATGACGCCTCCGTGCAGCATGGCGACGTTGTCGGCAATCGCGCGGACGGAACTCATGTCGTGGGTGATGGTCATGGCGGTCGCGCCCATTTCGGTCACGATTTCGCGGATCAGATCGTTGATGACGCCGGACATGATCGGGTCCAACCCTGTGGTTGGCTCGTCAAAGAAGATGATCTCGGGCTCGGCGGCGATGGCGCGGGCGAGGCCCACGCGCTTTTGCATACCGCCCGACAGCTCGGACGGAAAACGGTCAGCGACGTCGGATTTCAGACCCACGCGGCGCAGTTTGTCGATGGCAATCTCGCGCGCGTAATCGGCGGGGCGTTTGAGTGGACCGCGCAGCAGGCGGAAGGCGACGTTTTGCCAGACGGGCAGCGAGTCAAACAGCGCGGCCCCTTGAAACAGCATCCCGAAGCGCGCCAAAAACGCGTCGCGGTCGCCTGTTCTGGCATCTTTGCCGTCGACATAGATCATGCCGCTGTCCGGTTTGATCAGGCCGAGGATACATTTCAGCGCCACAGATTTGCCCGTACCGGACCCTCCGATGATGACCATCGAGGTGCCTTTGGGTATCTCAAGGTTCATACCCTGCAGCACGCGGTTTTCGTCAAACGCCTTATGAACATTCTCCAGCCGGATCATAACGAGAAAAACACCCCTGTGAGAATGAAGTTGGCCGCAAGGATCATGATAGCGGCGGCCTCAACCGACGACTTGGTGGCCCGGCCCACGCCCTGTGCACCGCGGCCGGAATTCATTCCGTAATAGCACCCCATGACGGCTGCGATCAGTCCGAATGCAGCACCCTTTACCAGAGATGAGACGATGTCGCGGGTTTCCAGAAAATTGACGGTGTTCAACAGGTAGGTTGCCGCATTGAACCCCAGGTTCTGGGTCGCTACCACATAGCCACCGGCAATGCCGATAATGTCGCCGATGCCAACGAGCATGGGCACCGTGATCAAAGCAGCCAGAACGCGGGGTGCTGTAAGGTATTTCATAGGATGCGTGGACAAGGTGACCAGCGCGTCAATTTGCTCGGTCACTTTCATCGTGGCGATCTCGGCCGCGATCGAAGAGGTCACGCGGGCTGCGATCATCAAGCCAACCAGAACTGGGCCCAGCTCTCGGACCATACCGATGGCGACGATTTGAGGTACTACGGCCTCGGCGTTAAAACGTGCCCCGCCTGCATAGATTTGCAAGGCCAGCGCGCCGCCGGTGAAGATTGCTGTAAGGCCGACCACAGGTAAGGATAGCCAGCCCACGTTCATAAGCGCCAAGGCAAACTCACGTGGGTAGTACGGGGGGCGGAAGATATGCGAGATCGCGTCAGCCGCAAACATCGCCACCTTGCCGAACGTGGCAAGCAGGGTCAGGATCGCGCGGCCCAGCCCCCCCAGCATATCCAAAGGGTTCATTCCACGTAGCCCCGTGAATACCGCGCACCAAGCGAGGTCAGGATTTCGTAACCGATGGTACCCGCGGCTTCGGCAAGATCATCAACCGTTTGGTGGCCGTTCAGGATGCGCAAGCGCTCTGGGTCTGAAGGCAGATCGGTGACATCAACGGTGATCAGATCCATCGAGATGCGCCCGACAACGGGGCAGGGCTGGTCACCCGCAAAGGCGTCAATGCCACCGCCGATTGCGCGGTGCAGGCCATCCGCATATCCCGCCGCGACGGTTGCAATGCGCGAGGGACGACGCGCCATCCAGGTATTGCCATAACCAACGGTTTCACCTTCGGCCAATTCACGAACCTGAATGACAGGCAAGTCGACTGTGACTACGGGCTTGGCTTCGGCGAACGGCAAGCCACCATAAAGCCCAATGCCAGGGCGGCAGAAATCGAAGTGGTATTCTGGACCCAACAACATCCCCCCGGTCGCAGCAAGGGACCGCTGTGCTTTAACGCCATCCGTCATTTCGCGGAACGCGCGCAGTTGCTGTTGATTCATCGGATGGTCGGGTTCGTCGGAACACGCCAGGTGGGACATTATGACGACCGGGTTCATAGCCTCGGCCCGTGGACGTAATTCTGCCCAATCGGCGGGTTCCAGACCCAACCGGTTCATACCGCTGTCCAGTTGAATGCCGAATGGGTGCGCCGGGAGTGCTTGTTCGTGGCGTTGAAACTGCTCGGGCGAGTTCAAAAGAGGTGTCAGGTCGTGACCACGAAGCAGTTCGGTGTCGCCCTCCATATGGCCCGAGAACACAGCGATCATGGGACCAGGGCCAACGGCCTCGCGAACGGCGGCGCCTTCTTCTGCGGCGGCCACAAAGAACTTGCGCACACCTTCTTCTGCAAGCGTATCCGAAACGGGTCCAGCACCGAGGCCATAAGCATCGGCTTTGACCACGGCTCCGGTCTCAACATCTGTTTTTGCATCCAGCGCATGCCAGTTGCTGGCCAGCGCCCGAAGGTTGATCGTCAAACGTGCAGTACTCATGGCTCTGTTCATGACATTGGATATCGGCAGGTCAAGGGGGTAGGTGCTGATTATTGCTGCCTTTGGTCGGATCATGGGCAACTTACAGCCTTTTGGTATGCCGTGAGCGGCGAAAAAACGACAGTTAATCCGTTGTCGCCATTGTGTTAATCCTGTGATCAACCGCTTTGCGAAAGGTGAATCGCTCAACAAGGTTGTGTCAGAAGGAGTTGGAAGCATGATGCCCGAATTTTCATCCGGATTCGCCGGGCATGAGTCACGGCTTGCAACGCTATTTGGCGACGTATTCGCCGCATCCGAAGGGGTCGATGAAGGGCGCGTGATCAAAACGCTAGTTAGCGACTTGATGGCGACTACGCCTAAGGGCGAACTGTCTTGCTTTATTGCGTGGGACGCCAAGGAAATAGCAGGCGGTATTTTCTTTTCGCCGCTTTACTTTGATGACGATCCGCGACAGGTGTTTTTGTTGTCACCGGTCGCAGTGCGGACCGATCGGCAAAAAACTGGCATTGGGCAAAGTCTAATCCGCTTCGGATTGGATCAAATGCGCTCTGGTGGCGCAGATTACCTGGTGACCTACGGCGATCCAGCTTATTACGGAAAAACCGGGTTTCAGCAGGTGTCTGATCAGAATATCCGCCCGCCTTTCCCTTTGAGTATGCCGTTTGGGTGGTTGGGGCAGTCGTTTAGCAGCGATGCGACGGACCTGATTGGTCCATCCAGATGCGTTCCAGCATTCAATCGAGCCGAGCTTTGGTAGATCAGTAACCTTCGATCTCGCCACCCTGTTGCCAAGGTTTCACGAGGTTTCCGAAGCGGGTGAATTGCGCCTCGAAAGACAGTTCAACTGTACCGATGGGGCCGTGGCGCTGCTTACCGACAATGACTTCGGCCTTGCCATGCAGGCGTTCCATGGCTTGCTTCCACTCTTCCATCTTTTCCAGCTCGTGATCGCCGGGCTTTTCGCGTTCTTTGTAGTATTCCTCGCGGAACACGAACATCACGACGTCGGCGTCTTGCTCGATCGAACCCGATTCCCGCAGGTCAGACAGTTGCGGGCGCTTGTCGTCGCGGTTTTCCACCTGACGCGACAACTGCGAAAGGGCGATGACCGGGATGTTCAGTTCCTTGGCGATGGCCTTCATGCCCATCGAAATCTCGGCGATCTCGTTGACGCGGTTATCGGACATGCCACGGCACAGCTGCAGGTAGTCGATCACCAGAAGGTCCAGACCATGTGTTCGTTTCAACCGCCGCGCGCGGGCGGCAAGTTGCGAAATTGGCAGTGCCGGGGTGTCGTCGATGAACAGGGGGCAGGCCTCCAGCTCTTTCGCGGCATCCACGAAGCGGCGGAATTCGGCCTCGGTCATGTCACCCTGACGGATTTTGTGGCTGGAGATCTCCGAGGCTTCGGCCAGAACCCGGCCGGCCAACTGCTCGGCGCTCATTTCCAGCGAGAAGAACCCGACCACGCCGCCGTCTACGGCGCCCTCGGACCCGTCTGATCTGGTGCCGCGCTTATAAGCTTTCGCCACGTTGAATGCCACGTTCGTTGCAAGCGAGGTTTTACCCATCGACGGACGACCGGCCAGAATGATCAGGTCAGACGGGTGCAGGCCCCCCAACTGTTTGTCCAAGTCGGCCAGACCGGTGGAAATCCCCGCCATGCCACCACCGCGCTGATACGCTTCGTTGGTGACGTTGACGGCTTCTGTGACCGCCTTGAGGAAGGATTGAAATCCCTGTTCGGTCTGGCCCTGCTCGGATAACTGATAAAGCTGTTGCTCGGCCTCGACGATCTGTTCCTTAGGCTCGCTGGAGACATCGACCCGCGCCGCCTTGTCCGAGATGTCGCGACCCAACCGGATCAACTCGCGCCGGATGGCGAGGTCATAGATCATCTGGGCATAGTCATGCACCGCGAACGCACTGATCGAAGCCCCGGCCAGTTTGACCAGATAGGCGGGGCCACCCAACTCCTTCAGACCCTCATCCTCGGCCATGAAGGATTTGAGCGTCACGGGCGAGGCCAGCGCATTCTTGGCGATGCGGTTGGCTGCGACCTCATAGATGCGGGCATGGACCGGGTCATAGAAGTGCTCGGCCCCGATGATCGACGCAACCCGGTCATAGAGATCATTGTTCGTCAGGATCGCACCCAGAAGCTGCTGTTCGGCCTCAATGGAATGCGGCATGGTTTCGGCGTTCTGAATCTGCGCCGCTGCCTGCTCGATACTGCTTATCTCGTTCATTTTGTCCCCGCTGCCCGTTCGACAGTTCTAATCAATCCGGCACCCGTTGGGCCATCTGTAAATCTCTGAAGATAAGTGGCGTATAACTCGACTTCAGCTTGGGATAAGTTTGGACAACCTTGCCAAAGAATATCTCGTGGCGCAACATTTTGTGCGGCATTGAGGTGCCGACACTAGATGCAAGCCGTCCAAAGGCGATTCTATGCCAAGTTACCCCCAGCTTATGCACAGGTGTTTTAAGAAGATTTGTTGGCTTCCTGCCATCCACGCGGGTCGTTGAGGAAGGCTTCGACCCCATCCAGCGTCTCTTTGTCGAACGCTTTCTGTGCCTTAGCTTCTGCCAGAACATCCCACCAAGTGCACAGGCTGTGCAGTTTCACACCGTGGTCGCCAAGGGTTTTCTCGGTCTCAGGGAAAATACCGTAGTAGAAGATCACCGCTGTATGCCCGCAGGTGGCACCGGTTTCGCGGATTGCATCGACGAATGACAGTTTCGATCCGCCATCTGTGGTCAGGTCTTCGACCAGCAGCACACGCTCGCCTTCGCCCATCGCGCCTTCGATACGGGCGTTGCGACCGTAGCCTTTGGGCTTCTTGCGCACATAGGTCATCGGCAGTGCCATCCGTTCCGCCACCATGGCGGCAAAGGGGATGCCCGCCGTTTCGCCACCGGCAATGTTGTCGAACGCCTCGAACCCGGCATCCCGCATCACTGTGACGGTCAGGAAGTCCATCAGGGTCGATCGGATACGCGGGTATGAGATCAGCTTGCGGCAATCGATATAAGTCGGGCTTGGCAGACCTGAGGCCAGTGTGAACGGCTCGCGGGAATTGAAATGAACGGCCTTGATCTCCAGCAGCATCCGCGCGGTCAGACGGGCAATTTCGGTGCTGTCGGGGAAAGAGCTGGGGATCATGGTGTAAACCTCTGGGCTGAAAACACGTTGCGGGCTGATAGCCTGCCAGCGCACCCGGAGTCGAGAGGGGGACCAAAAGAAAAGCGGACCCCTTGCCGGAGGTCCGCCAAAGCCCTTTCGGGCCGAGCGCTAAGGTGGGCTTAGCTGCTCATGTCATAAGCTCGTTCGCCGTGTACCGACAGATCGAGCCCGTTTGTCTCGGTCTCGGCGTCTACGCGAAGCGGTGTGACAAGCGCAACCGCCTTAATGAGCACAAAGGTGACAACTGACGTAAAGGCACCCACGATTACCAGCCCACCCAACTGGGCGGTCCATGCGCCTAGACCAAAGGCGGCAATCATGATCGTGCCAAAAATTCCACCGACGCCATGCACCGCAAAGACGTCCAGCGTGTCGTCGATGTTCAGCACGTTGCGGATCACGTTGACGGCCTCTTGGCAAAGCACGCCTGCGACGGCACCAATGATCAGCGCCTGAACCGGATCGACATAGCCCGAGGCCGGGGTGATCGAGGCCAGACCGGCGATAGTCCCGGTGACCAGACCCACCATCGAGGCTTTGCCGTATTTGATCCGCTCCCACAGCGCCCATGTCAGCGAGGCGGTCGCGGCCGAGATATGCGTTACGGTCATCGCCATTGCTGCGCCACCATCAGCGGCCAGTTGCGAGCCGCCGTTAAAGCCGAACCAGCCGACCCAAAGCATCGCAGCACCAATCATGACGAAACCCGGATTGTGCGGCGGTGTCGTGCGGTTACGGCGCGGGCCAAGTACAATGGCGATGATCAGCGCGGCCAGACCTGCGGTCTCGTGCACAACGATTCCACCGGCAAAGTCGCGTACGCCAACCTCACCCAGAATACCGCCATCCGTCAGTATGCCGCCACCCCAGATCCAGTGAACGACTGGCGCATAGCACAGCAGCATCCATAGGGCTGAGAACGTCAGAACAAAGCCAAAGCCTACGCGTTCAACGTACGCTCCGACGATCAGCGCCGGAGTTATGATGGCAAACGTCATCTGGAACGCAAAAAACAGGATCTCGGGCAGGTTGCCGGACAGGCTGTCTGCGTCGACGCCGTTGAGGAACGCTTTGCCCAAACCACCCCAAAGACCTGATCCACCATCGCCAAACGCGATGGAATACCCTGCGACCAGCCAAAGAATGCTCATCAAACAGGCTATGCTGAAGCAATGCATGAACACACTGAGTACGTTTCGAGCGCGAACGAGACCGCCGTAAAAAAGGGCAAGGCCCGGCAGTGTCATGAACAGGACCAGTGCAGTTGCAACTATGATCCAGGCGGTATCGGCTCCATTCATCGGCCGCTCTCCTCTTCAGCTTGCGTGGCGGGGCTTGAAGCGGATTGAGGGTGAGGAAAAAAGAGGCAGTTGCGGGTTTTTGCGCCTATTAATGGAGCTTTTGTCAAAAAGATGATTAATTATGCATCTAATGACCGCAGAAGATGAAAAATTAATCGAAATGAAAAGCGCGTTGGGTTGTTACTGGAGGGCTCAAACGCCCGTAAAGTCCTTCGTCGCGCCTCATGCAAATAGGTGCCGCTGACAGAGCGGGGTTTTTACAAGCAGAATTCCTTTGGGTCGTTTTGTTCGTCCTACGCGTTGTCGGACAACGCTGTCGCCAAAAGGTCAAGAGCGTGATCTCGCGCTGCCTGTCGTACCCGGTCACGGCCCAACGCACCGAATTCGACGGTTTCAGTTCTTGTCGATCCATCAGAGATCGCCAAGCCAAAGCAAACACGCCCTTCGGGTTTGAACTCTGATCCACCGGGGCCAGCGATGCCGGTGACGGATACGGCGATTTGCGCATTGGAATTGGCGAGCGCCCCAGCTGCCATTTCGTGTGCAACTTCTTTGGACACTGCGCCGTGGGCTTCGAGTGTTTCGGCCTTCACACCCAGCATTTGCTGTTTGGCGGTGTTGGTGTATGTCACAAAGCCCCGTTCAACAACGGCTGAGCTGCCGGGGATGTCCGTCAAAGCGGCTGCAACCATTCCTCCTGTACAGCTTTCGGCGGTCGCGATCATTTTCCCTTGCGCCCGCGCGTGGTCCAACAGTTCAGCGACGGTCATAAGCCCAGCACTCCATGAGATATTCCGGCCATAACAAGCACACCTATGGCAGCGAAAATTCCGGCAATAACGTCATCCAGCATAACACCTAAGGGATCACCCCGACGGTCAGCCCAGCCCACAGGGCCGGGTTTGGTGATATCGAACAAACGGAACAGCAAAAACCCGGCGACCCAGCCGGGCCACAGTGCCGTGATTTCGATCCCGTGCGCCCAGGAGG
This sequence comes from Ruegeria sp. G5, assembly GCF_056533365.1. NCBI lineage: Bacteria > Pseudomonadati > Pseudomonadota > Alphaproteobacteria > Rhodobacterales > Roseobacteraceae > Ruegeria > Ruegeria sp. G5. The sequence goes on from NZ_JBQFOK010000006.1 coordinate 70,093, forward strand.
GATAAGAGATAGCCCAGATCGCGATAAACTGGCCCGCAACCTCGTCGATCACGATCTCAGACGGGTCATGGTCTTTTTGTCCTGCTGTCATGATCCGCGTTGCCCAGAGGCCGCCGAAAAATGCGGCCAAGGTTCCGATCGCCAGCAGGGGGAAGCCGCCAATAACGTGTAAAAGCCATGCCAAGGGCAGGGCGGCCAATGACCCCCAAGTCCCAGGTGCGGGGCGCAGGTATCCGACGCCACCAACGGTACCGATCAGTCGCGCCGCGTTCATGATTTCACCAGACATGCTGTCGCCAGCGAGGCAATCCCCTCACCACGACCCGTAAAACCCAGCCTCTCGGATGTCGTTGCCTTGATTGAGACCTGATCGGCGCGCAACTCCATGATCTTTGCCATTTCGTTCTGCATGGCCGCGGCGTGCGGTCCAATTTTTGGAAATTCGCAAACCAGTGTGCAGTCCACATTTGAGACGCGGTATCCCATTTGGTCGGCCAACTGGATCGCGTGACGCAGGAAAACCGCGCTGTCGGCGCCTTTCCATTTTGGGTTGGACGGGGGGAAATGCTGACCAATGTCACCTTGCGCCAACGCGCCATAGATCGCATCCGTGACGGCGTGCATTCCGACATCTGCGTCCGAGTGCCCTTGTAACGAGCGGTTGTGAGGCACTTTGACACCGCAGAGGATGACGTGATCCCCTTCGCCAAACCGGTGCACGTCGTACCCATTGCCCAGCCTTACATCCATATTCGTTCCCATTATGCGTTCTGCCCGGGCAAAATCCTCGGGTCTGGTTATTTTGAGGTTGTCAGGGTCACCCGGAATAATGGCCACATCCAATCCTGCTGCCCGTGCGACCTCGACATCGTCAGCGGCGTTTCCGTCGTAGGACATATGGGCCGCCGAAATGGCATCATAGTGAAACCCCTGCGGTGTTTGCGCCGCATAAAGACCCGCCCGATCCCGAGTGCCGGTCACAAAAGTCCTGTCCCCGGTCCAGAGCGCGTCGGTAACGGCCAGTCCCGGAGCGGCTGCCGGATGTGTTTCCAGAGCGGACAGTACATCACGGATGATCTGGGGGTTAACACACGGGCGAGCGACATCGTGAATCAGAACATGAGTGATCCCCAAATCGGCTAAAGCGCTCAGGCCGTTGCGAACCGAACCCGCCCGATCCTTACCGCCTTTCGCCAAAAGCAGGTCGGTGTCTTGAAACTCCGCCCAGGCGTCCGCGTCGTCCTCTGACAACACAAGGACAATATGATCGACTGCACCGCGAAACCTGTCGATTGTCCAGTCGGCCACGCGACGTCCGGCCAGCGCGCGCCACTGCTTTGGGATGCCACCTCCGGCACGCAGTCCGCGCCCGGCGGCGACAATGATGGCGGCGGTGGTCATTGCGGCAATTCTCCGATGGTTCGTGGCAATGTTTAGGGTGCGGTGAATGGAGAGGCAATCACCCGCGTTGTGCTGCACAAAAAATAAGCAGGTGATGATTTTGCGGGCTTTTACGTCGGCGTTTTATTGTTCATATACGCTCAATTCGATATCAAAGCCGCATCTGCCCAAGGATTAAGCACGTTGACACTGCAACTCGCTGACAAAGACATCAACCCGCCTGTTGTGCTGGCTCCCATGGCTGGAATCACGGATCGTCCGTTCCGTGATCTGGTGATGCGTTTTGGCGCGGGAATGGTCGTAAGTGAAATGGTGGCTAGTCAAGAAATGGTGCAGGCCAAACCCGGTGTGCGTGAGCGTGCCGAGCTTTCGGCAGATGTTGAGAATACAGCCGTTCAACTGGCAGGGCGCGAGGCTCATTGGATGGCAGAAGCAGCACGGCAGGTCGCCGACCGTGGTGCACGTGTAATCGACATCAACATGGGTTGTCCGGCCAAGAAGGTTACGAACGGCTATTCCGGCTCAGCCTTACTGAAGACGCCCGATCACGCGTTGACGTTGATCGAGGCAGTTGTTGGGGCAGTGGACGTGCCGGTTACCTTGAAAACGAGACTGGGTTGGGATGACAAATTGCTGAACGCCCCTGATGTCGCCCGGCGCGCACAGGATGCCGGCGTTACTATGGTGACGATCCACGGACGAACCCGCTGCCAATTCTACAAAGGGACGGCCGACTGGAAGGCCATTCGGGCAGTCAAGGATGCAGTCTCAATACCTGTCATCGCAAATGGCGATATCACCGGTTCGAACGTAGCGCGCACCGCATTGGGCCAGTCAGGTGCAGATGGCGTCATGGTTGGGCGCGGTGCCCAAGGCAAGCCGTGGTTGCTGGCGCAGATTTGCAGCGATCTTTATGGAACTGACGCCCCGGACATTCCCGCCGGGAATGATCTGATCGATATGGTGCGGGCGCATTACCAGGCGATGCTGGGTTTCTACGGGCGCGATCTTGGTCTGCGGGTCGCCCGAAAGCACCTGGGTTGGTACATGGACGAGGCGGGCACGCCCACGGCATTGCGTCGGGCGGTTCTGACCTCACGTGACACGGATGAAGTGCTGAGGCTCCTGTCCGACGCCCTTTGCCCGGATACGGAGGTTGCGGCATGACGTCAGATCAAAGCATCTGGGCTTCGTTGCCCGTTCCGGCATTTATCATCGGCCCTGACGACCGGATCATAGACGTGAACTCGGCGGGAGAGGGGTTTCTGAACGCCTCCCGTAAATCGGTGATCGGTCATCCGGTGTGGGATCAGATCGCCGTCGACGCACCGCTCGAGGAAGCGTTCGAGCGCGCGCGCAACCAGGGAACTCCGCTCTTCGTCAATGATGTGGACGCGGGGTCGGGCAACCGAGCACCTTTGCAATGTGCACTGCAGATTGCCCCGTTGTTGGGGCATCCGGGTGCGATGGTCATGATCATCTCGCCTCGCGAGCTATCCGGGCGGATGACCCGCGGCAACACTGTGAAATCAGCCGCGCAATCGGCGATCGGTATGGCCGAGATGCTTGCGCATGAAATCAAGAACCCGCTGGCGGGTATCACTGGCGCGGCGCAATTGCTGAGCATGAATATATCTCAGCAAGACCTTGAACTCACAGATCTTATCGTCGCGGAAAGTCGCCGTATCGTTAAGCTTTTGGAGCAGGTTGAGCAATTCGGCAACCTCTCGGAACCGGATTTCAAACCGGTCAATATTCACGACGTTCTTGACCGTGCAAGGCGGTCAGCCTTGTTGGGGTTCGGGGCCCATATGAAGATCGTGGAGGATTATGATCCCTCATTGCCGCTGGCCTATGGTGACCCTGATCAATTTCTACAGATCGTTTTGAACCTACTAAAGAACGCATCGGAAGCTGCTGATCCCAAAGGTGGAACGATCCGTCTGCGGACGTATTTTGAGCACTCGTTCCGTCTGCGCCGCAGTGACGGTTCGGGGCATTCACTTCCGCTTCAAATCGAGATCATCGACGACGGTCCGGGGCTGCCGGACAAAATACGCAGCGATATTTTCGACCCGTTCGTGTCGGGCAAGGAAAACGGCACCGGCCTTGGGTTGGCGCTGGTCAGCAAAATTATCTCGGACCACGACGGGTGGATTTCGGCGGACTCGGTGCCCGGGCGCACTGTGTTCCGCATATCCCTCAGGCGGGCGCCGCGTGACGCAACTTGAACCAATAACTGCCGGGAAGAGCACAATAAGGAGAGCACCAAATGGATGGAACAGTACTGGTCGCAGATGACGACCGCACGATCCGAACAGTTCTGACACAGGCCCTGACGCGGGCCGGGTGCAAAGTGCATGCAACATCCTCATTGACGACGCTGATGCGCTGGGTGGGGGAAGGTAAGGGCGACGTTGTCATTTCCGACGTGGTAATGCCGGACGGTAATGGTCTGGAAATGTTGCCTAAAATTGCGCAGGATCGACCGGGTCTTCCGGTTATTGTCATCTCGGCCCAGAACACAATCATGACGGCCATTCAGGCCGCTGAGGCGGACGCTTATGACTATCTGCCGAAACCTTTTGACCTTCCGGATCTTATGAAACGGACGGCGCGGGCGTTAGAGCAGAAGCAACGTGTTCAAACGGATGTCGTGGATACATCCGAAGACAGACCCGAAGAACTTCCACTAGTTGGGCGCACGCCTGTCATGCAGGCCTTGTATCGCTTGGTGGCGCGTGTGATGAACACCGACTTATCGGTCATGATTTCCGGTGAAAGTGGTACGGGTAAATCTTTGATTGCACGTGCTATTCACGATTTCTCGGACCGTCGAACTTTGCCATTTGTCACGGCGACGGCAGCGGACCTTCGGGACCTCGAAGGGCCCGCGCGTGTCATGGCGCGGGTTCGGGGTGGAACTTTGCTGATCGATGAGATTGCGGATATCGAAGACGAATTGCAGGCACGCATCGTGCGTATGATGGACACGCCCGGCGACCATGTTCCGCGGTTCATGGCGACAAGCCAATCTGATCTGACCGAAGCGATGGAAAGCGGGCGCGTCCGACAGGATCTGTACTACCGTTTATGCGGTGCGACGATCCATGTGCCAGCACTGCGTGAGCGTGTAGATGACATCACCCTATTGGCAGATCACTTCCTGGCGCGAGAAGAACGAGAGCACGGCACCAAACGTTGGCTAAGCCCGGACGCGGTCGAACTGGTGCGGCGCTATTCTTGGCCCGGCAATGTGCGTCAGCTTGAAAATGCGATCCGTCGTCTAAGCCTTACCAGCCGCGCCGATGAGATTTCCAAGGCAGAAGTCGAGATGGTGCTAGGAAGCCAGCCCGAGGCGGAACCCGTTCTGGGCGATGGAGAGCGCGAAAAACTCTCGACCTCGGTTGCCCGTCACCTGCGTCGGTACTTTGATCTGCACGGCAATTTGCTACCGCCTCCGGGGCTGTATCAGCGGATTTTACGCGAAGTTGAGGCCCCTTTGATCGAGTTGGCACTGGATGCGACGGGTGGGAACCAAGCAAAATGTGCTGATCTTTTAGGTATTAACCGAAATACGTTGCGGAAAAAGATCACTGACCTCGATATTCAGGTGACACGGCGGCGCAAACTGATGTAATATCGCCACACAAAGCGTGGCATCCGGGTGTCTTCCCGGCAAAGACCACGAAATATGGCGGTTCGTCGCGAAAGCGGCACATCAGGGTGAGGGCAGACGGTGGCAACCCGAGCACAGAGCGGGCTGATACTATCGATTAATCGGTGGCGTAAATCCCGAAAGCTGCGCAATTTTAGCACCTTGGGTCTGGTTCTTCTGGGCCCGGTTCTTGCTTTGGCCACCTATTTGGTTATTGGCCCCTTTGATCTTGGTGCGACTGCGCCCACACTGCGCCTGATTCTCCTTGCTGATCTGGTTTACGTACTGGTGGTGGCAGCCCTTGTTCTGGGGCAAGTCGGTACGCTTATCGCCGCGCGTCGGGCCAAATCGGCCGGATCCCGGTTACACCTGCGTTTGATCGGGGCGTTTACTCTGTTGGCGCTGGTGCCAACGGTGACGGTGGCGATCTTTGCAGGTCTGACCGTAAATATCGGGCTTGAGGGGTGGTTCTCGGATCGCGTGCGCCAAGTGGTGGGCTCGTCGCTTACAGCGGCGGAGGCGTACGAGCAGGAACACCGCGAAGGCCTGACACAGGATGCGACTGTACTGGCTCGGTTCTTGGACAACGCGCGGGCCTTGGATTTTTACATTTCGGACGCTGAGTTGCGTGCAGTTTTGGCGCAAGGGCAGTCACAGATTCAGCGCGGCTTACGCGAGGCCTATGTCATAGACGGCAGCGGCGAGATCAAAGCGCGCGGCGACAGATCCTATCTGTTCAACTACGAAGAGCCAACGCCTGACCAGTTGGTCGAAGCGGCGGACAACGGACTTTTGATCATAGCTGATTGGCAAAACAGCGAATTTCGGGCGCTTGTTCCGTTGGGTGCTTATCTCGACCGATATCTTTATGTAAGCCGCGAAGTCGACGGTCAGTTGCTGACACTGCTGGACGATACAAAGGAAACGGCGCAGTTTTACCAACAACTTGAAAGCGAACGCGGACGGGTTCTGTTTGAATTTGGCCTGCTGTATCTGGGTTTTGCCGTTATCCTGATCCTTGCCGCGATGTCTTTGGGGATGTGGTTTGCGGAAAGGTTGTCCCGTCCGGTCGGACGACTGACGACCGCTGCTCAGCGCGTCGGGGCAGGTGATCTGGGCGTGCAAGTTATCGAAGAAGCAAGCGATGATGAGATCGCGATGCTGGGTCGGTATTTCAACCAGATGACCCGGCAGCTCAAGGGGCAGCGCGATACCCTGCTAGAAAACACTCGTCAGATCGAACGCCGCCGCCGCCTTTTCGATTCCGTACTTAGTTCGGTGACATCGGGGGTCGTTGGTGTTGACCCCGACGGCTGCGTGACCTTTGTGAACAGATCGGCGGAACGGCTTTTGGACTGGTCGCGCGGCGAAGAACAACTTGCCATTGGGATCGCCGTGCCAGAGTTCTTGCCGCTGTTTGAAAGTCTCAAGGACAGCGGCCAAGAGGCCGTGCAGGGCGAGGTCAAGGTCACCCGCAAGGGACGTCTCGAAAACCTGCTGGTGCGGATGGCCACACGCAGAGGCGAAGATGGCGGGCTTGAGGGCTACGTGGTGGCGTTCGACGACGTGACTGACCTTGTGAGTGCTCAGAGGTTGGCTGCATGGGGCGATGTTGCGCGCAGAATTGCGCACGAGATCAAGAACCCGCTCACGCCCATCCAACTGAGTGCAGAGCGGATCAAGCGCAAGTTCTCGATCAAGCTGGACGAGGATGATTGCGACAAGCTGGTCTCGATGACGGATGTGATCGTCCGGCAGACAAACGACCTTCGCCGAATTGTGGACGAGTTCTCAAGGTTCGCGCGTATGCCGGAACCCGAGCGCCACGAGGAAAACATCGTTGAGCTTGTGCAGGAAGCCGTGCTGTTGCAGCAGTCCGGGCAACCCGATGTACAAATTGACGCTACACTTCCCAACGAGCCTATCCTCGTGGACGTGGACGCGACAATGCTGAACCAGGCTTTGACCAACCTAATCAAAAATGCTGGCGAGGCGATTGAAACACTTAAGAAAAAAGGCGCACCAGATAACCTGAAAGCGCGAATAAAAGTGGATGTTACAAGTGATGATGCGGGTACCGTCATCACAATTGCAGACAACGGAATAGGACTACCGGAAGACCGGGCTCGTTTATTCGAGCCCTACGTAACTACACGTGACGAAGGTACAGGCCTTGGCCTGCCGATCGTCAAGAAGATCATTGAAGAACATGGCGGTGCATTGACCCTTGAAGACGCGCCGGTGTTCGACGGGCAAGACCATTTTGGCGCGATGGCCGTGATCCGATTACCCCGGGGCGATTACTCCCCCGCAACTGCGCCACAAAAGCAGGCAATTAAAACAAGCAAACTGAAAGCAGGCCAAAGATGAGTGACATTCTGATCGTAGATGACGAACGCGATATACGTGAGCTGGTGTCTGACATTCTGGAGGACGAAGGCTTTTCAACCCGGCTGGCTGGAAACTCGGATGAGTGTATGGCGGCGATCAATTCCGAGCCGCCGGGGCTGTTGATTCTGGACATCTGGCTGAAGGACAGCCGCATGGACGGGATCGACATCCTCAAGGCGGTCAAGCGCGACAACCCGGATGTGCCGGTGGTGATCATTTCCGGCCACGGCAATATTGAGATCGCGGTGGCTGCAATCAAACAGGGGGCTTATGACTTTATCGAAAAGCCCTTTAACATCGATCAGTTGATGGTGGTGATCCGCCGCGCGATGGAAACCTCGCGCCTGCGCCGCGAGAATGCCTCGCTCAAGCGCAAGGAGGTCACGAATTCGGACATGATTGGCAAATCTGCCGCGTTCCGGTCGATGCAAAGCCAGTTGGACAAGGTGACCAAGTCTAACGGTCGCGTCATGCTGAGCGGTCCGGCGGGTTCGGGCAAGGAAATCGCCGCACGTTACATTCATGCCCATTCCAACCGTGCGAACGCGCCGTTCGTAACCGTGAACTGCGCAGGCATTGAGCCTGAGCGCGTGGAAGAGGTGCTGTTTGGGCGTGAATCGACCGAGCGCGGTGTTGAGCCGGGATTGCTGGAAGAAGCACATGGCGGTGTCATCTACTTTGACGAAGTTGCAGACATGCCTCTGGGCACCCAGTCCAAGATCTTGCGGGTTCTGGTAGATCAACAGTTCCAGCGCGTTGGTGGTTCAGACAAGGTTCGTGTCGATCTGCGCGTCGTATCCTCGACCAACAAGGATCTGGACGAAGAGATTGCTTCGGAACGCTTCAGAGAAGAGCTGTATCATCGGTTGAACGTCGTCCCGATTGACGTTCCCTCGCTTGAAGACCGTCGCGAGGACATTCCGGTTTTGGCGCAGCATTTCATTGAAATGTGCAACGAATCCCAAGGGCTACCCGTGCGCGAGATTTCGGATGAAGCCGTTGCACTGCTACAAACCATGACGTGGCCGGGCAATGTCCGCCAGCTGAAAAACCTGATTGAGCGGGTTCTGATCCTGGGTGATGGAACCGGTCCGATCGAAGCCAAAGAGCTGCCGACTGAAGATGAGAAATCTGATGACTCGGGCCGCGTGGTTCTGTCGGGTGCATTGGCCACTTTGCCATTGCGCGAAGCGCGTGAAGCGTTCGAGCGGGAGTATCTGCTAACACAAATCAACCGTTTTGGGGGCAACATCAGCCGCACGGCCAGTTTTGTCGGGATGGAACGCAGCGCGCTTCACCGTAAACTGAAGTCACTGGGTGTCGTCACCTCGAACAAGTCCGGTGCGCGGGTCGCTCAAATTGATGAACCAGAGCCGGCGGAATAATCCGTCGGTCTATCAACTCGCCTGACCGGGGGTGATGATCTGGAAAGAACCATCGTCAAATCTGACGAAACAGGATTCGGTGCTTAGCGGCGGCAATGTGTTTGTGCGTGCCGCTGGCACCCTGGATTTCACGCCTTGCTTGCATGGGGGAAGGCTAACTGGCCGATAGCCTTTTTGGGCCATGCACTGTGCCTCAACCTTGTTGCGCAATCCTTGGTTGACGTCGACCGTGTAAACCTGACCCGGTTGCCAATACCCGGCCGAGCGTCTGCAGCGGCCGTTTCGATCGCAATAGGTTCGACCCGGCCAATAAGTGGGCGGACTCTGCCTGATCTGGTTGGCCACTGGCACGTCCTGAACGGCCTTAACCTGGCATTGCGTCGTTTCCGTTTGCATCCGCGATACACTTTCCCCTTCGCGATAATAAAGCGCGAGCGGGCCGCATGCGGTCAGGATTGCAAAGGGAACAAACAACGTAAGTGCAGTTTTCATACGCTTACAATGCCTTAGCTGCACGGATTCGACAATTCAATTGACCGCCTCAGGGGCATCTGTCATTCAAAGCTTTCAGGCAGAAGGGCCAAAAGCATGAAGGTCATCATTTGCGGTGCCGGTCAGGTTGGCTGGCAGATTGCTCGGCATCTGTCCGGAGAGTTGAATGACGTGACGGTCGTGGACAACAACCCGGACCTTGTACGCAGAGCAACGGAAACGCTGGATGTTCAGGGCATTGCGGGGTTCGCCAGCTACCCCGATGTGCTGGAACGGGCAGGCGCGCGCGATGCCGAGATGATCATCGCTGCCACCCATTCCGACGAAGTGAACATGGTGACCTGCCAGATGGCGCATTCGGTGTTTTCGATCCAGCGCAAGATTGCGCGTCTTCGTTCTAAATCATACCTGCAGGCCATTCATTCGGACCTGTACCGCCGCGATCACCTGCCGATTGACGTGGTGATCAGCCCGGAACGCGAGGTTGCTGCAGCTGCAATGCGCCGCCTGTCCGCTCCATCGGCTTTTGATACCGAGATGTTCATGGATGGGCAGGCTCAGTTATTGGGCATTCGGATTGCCGAGGACTGTCCGATCGTGAACACGCCGCTTCGGCAGCTGACGGACCTGTTTTCCACGCTCAGCTCGGTCGTTGTTGGGGTGCGTCGCGAAGGAACACTGTTCGCGCCGGAATCCGAGGATCAGTTGTTCGTCGGCGACGAGTGCTATGTCTTTTCCAGCGTCGCGGATGTCGATCGCACGATGGAGGTCTTTGGCAAGGCTCAAAAGAAACAAGACCGCGTGGTCATCGTTGGTGGTGGGAACGTCGGGCTCGAGGTCGCGCGTACCCTGGAAGAGCGTGAAAGCAGGGTGCGTGCCAAGATTATCGAACGTGACCGACAGTGTGCAGAACTGGCGGCTGAAGCCCTTGAGCGGACAATTGTTCTGAACGGCGATGGCTTGGACGCTGCACTGCTGCGTGAAGCGGGGATCGAGCGTGCTGATGCGATGCTGGCTGTTACGGATGATGATCGCGCGAACATGCTGGCGGCGGTTCGGGCCAAGGCCGAAGGATGCGCTTTGGCGATTGCACTGATCAATGATCCAAGCATGGTGGCACTGATGGGACCGTTGGGAATTGACGCATATATCAACCCAAGGGCCACAACCGTTAGTTCGATCCTACGTCATATTCGCCATGGACGTGTCCGTCAGGTGTATTCGATCGGTGACGCCGAAGCCGAGGTGATCGAGGCCGAGGTGCTTTCTACTTCGCCGATGGCCGGGCAAAGACTACGGGATATCGACTTCCCCGAAGGCGTTCTGGTCGGTGCCGTCCGCAAAGGCGATGAGCTGCTGCGCCCCACCGGCAGTCTGCGGATCGAAGAAAAAGACGTGGTCGCGATTTTCGCCATGGCCAAGGATGTGCCCGAGGTGGAACGCTTGATGCAGGTTTCGATTGATTTCTTCTGATGGCACGGGTTGTGACACATCGGATCGGATTATTGCGGCGGATGCCGCTATTCTTGCTGATCTGGGGAATAACCGCCTTGTCGATGTGGATACCCGCGGCCTATGCGCTTTCGCTGAATGACCACGACACGTCCCGATCCTTTTTCTATTCTGGTGTGCTGGGCCTGTTCGTGGTTGCGACGATTACGCTGGCGTCTTCTAATCGGGTGCCAAGGCGCGGCACGTTGGGACAATTGGCGGTTTTGCTGGCCTGTTTCACCGTTTTGCCGATTTTCCTCGCAGTACCGCTGCACGATGCGCTGGGGAACACGACGTTTCTGAATGCCTATTTCGATATGGTCAGTGCGTTGACCACCACGGGTGCAGATATCTTTCCTGATCCAGACAGGTTGACCGCTCCGTTGCATCTTTGGCGTGCTTTGGTCGGTTGGATGGGCGGGCTTTTGATGTGGATATCGGCGGCCGCGATCCTTGCGCCGCTGTCCTTGGGCGGGTTTGAAGTCACTGCGCGTGGCCAGCCGGGCAGGCCGGTTTCGGGGGTTGCCCAAAGCGAACGGGTCGATCCAAGGGGGCGCCTTTTGCGGGTGACACGGACGCTTACACCGGTTTACGCCGGGCTAACGGTTGTCATTTGGGTGCTACTGCTCGTCGTTGGGGAAGAGGGTCTGACCGCAATTTGCCACGCGATGTCCACCATGGCCACGTCCGGGATTTCACCCGTTGGTGGATTAGAGGGGGCACAGGCAGGCTTTACCGGCGAAGTGATCTTGTTCCTGTTTCTCTTCTTTGCCTTGTCGCGGCTTACGTTTTCGACGGATACCGCCACAACTGGATACTCAAGGCTGGACAAAGACCCCGAATTTCGGATCGGGATGATGATCGTCGCCGCTGTTGCCGCTTTGCTGTTCATTCGCGTGTGGGCTGGTGTGAACGAGATCGGTAATCAGTTGACGCCCCTGCAAGCACTTAATGTCATCTGGGGAATGGCGTTTACAGTGCTGTCTTTCTTGACGACCGCTGGATTTGAAAGTGCCAATTGGAATGATGCGCAGCAATTGTCCGGGCTTGGAACGCCGGGACTTATCCTGATGGGTATCGCGTTGATTGGCGGTGGCGTCGCAACCACTGCAGGTGGGGTGAAACTACTACGGGTTTTTGCCCTCTATCTGAACGGTGCGCGCGAGATTGACAGGTTGATTTACCCGTCATCCGTCAGCGGGGTGGGCGGTGGCAATCGCCGTATTCAAAGCGATGGGGCCTTTATCGCGTGGATATTCCTTATGATGTTCGCTTTGACCGCAGCGCTTTTCAATATGTTGTTGGCGGCTATGGGGGCAGGGTTCGAACAAGCGATGGTTTTGACCGTTGCCGCGCTCAGCACCACTGGTCCGCTGATCGAACTGGCGACAGATGTACCCCTGCGCCTGGTGGATTTGTCAGGGGGCGCAAAGCTGACCATGTGCGCGGCCATGGTCATTGGCCGATTGGAAACACTCGCAATCATCGCGTTGATTACACCGTCTCTGTGGCGGGACTGAGAATCAACACCCGCGTTAATGATTGATTTTTCATCTGGAAACTCGGGAAACGACACTCCATACTCCGCCAAAGGGAGCGCGTTGGTCCGCAGCGCGTAGCAAGAACAATGGCGAGATTATAAAAATATGGCTTCGGACAGACAGAATCTGCAGGACGCGTTCCTGAATAATGTACGGAAAGCAAAAGTCCCGGTCACAATATTCCTGATCAACGGTGTGAAATTGCAGGGTGTGATCACTTGGTTCGATAACTTCTGCGTGTTGTTGCGCCGCGACGGACAGTCGCAGTTGGTTTACAAGCACGCGATCTCGACGATCATGCCATCGCAGCCGATCAGCCTGTATGAGGGCGAAGACGCCTCTTGATGGAACACGATAGGACGCGCACCCGGGCCTGGGTGCTGCATCCGGAAATCAAATCAGATGAACAGCGCCGTGTCCCCGAACCGGCGCTGGATGAGGCGGTGGCACTTGCTGCTGCGCTACCCGATCTGGCTGTGGTCGGATCTGAAGTTGTGCGGCTACAGCGCGCGCAAGCCGGTTTGCTATTCGGTAGCGGGAAAATCGACGAACTTGGGGCGCGCTTTCACGAAAACGAAGTTGAGCTGGTTCTGATCGATGGTCCGGTCACGCCAGTACAGCAGCGCAATCTCGAAAAAGCGTGGAAGGTCAAAATCCTCGACCGGACGGGGTTGATCCTTGAGATTTTCAGCGACCGCGCCCGGACCCGGGAAGGTGTATTGCAGGTCGAGATGGCCGCGCTCAGCTATCAGCGGACGCGACTGGTTCGGGCATGGACCCACCTTGAGCGCCAAAGGGGTGGTCTTGGTTTTGTTGGCGGTCCGGGTGAGACACAGATCGAGGCAGACCGTCGCGCCATTGATGAGCAGCTTGTCCGCCTTCGCCGTCAGCTGCAAAAGGTAGTTAAAACGCGTACATTGCACCGTGCTGCAAGGGCAAAGGTGCCTTACCCCATTGTCGCATTGGTCGGGTATACCAACGCCGGGAAATCGACGTTGTTCAATCGGTTAACCGGTGCCGAAGTGATGGCCAAAGACATGTTGTTCGCTACGCTGGACCCCACGATGCGGCGGGTTGAGTTGCCGGACGGCCCCGAAGTGATCCTGTCAGACACGGTGGGTTTCATCTCGAACCTGCCGACAGAATTGGTTGCGGCATTTAGGGCGACGCTGGAAGAGGTTTTGGGTGCGGATATTGTCGTGCATGTGCGCGATATCAGTCATGAAGACACGGATGCTCAGGCACAGGATGTCGAAACGATCCTGTCCTCACTGGGTGTTGAGGACGAGCGGCCGCGGCTGGAAGTTTGGAACAAAATTGATCTGCTCAGTCCAGACGGTCGCGAAGCCGCGATAGCGCGCGCTGAACGTGACGAAGCAGTCTTTGCAATCTCAGCCGTGACGGGTGAGGGGATTGAACCCCTGCTGGCTGAGATTTCAGAAAAACTTCAAGGTGCACGACACGAAACACAGCTGAGCCTGAGTTTTGCCGAAGGGGATAAACGCGCGTGGCTGTTCCGTCAGGATGTTGTCAGAGACGAGAAACAGACAGAAGACGGTTTCGAGATCACCGTGCTGTGGACGGACAAACAAGCCGCACAGTTTTCGGCTTTGTGAAGTATCGGCCAAGCAAATGACACCAGAACCGACAGGGCGCGTGTTTTTGGAAGGGCACATCCTTGTGCCGGCTGACCGGATTGCGCAAGTCCGTGGGGCGTTGCCAGACCACATTGCATTGACGCGGGCCGAACCGGGATGCCTGTCCTTCGAGGTCACAGAAGATCAGGACGTCGAAGGACGGTTTAATGTGCGCGAGGCGTTCGAAAGCCAATCCGCTTTCGAGGCACATCAAGCCAGAACAAAGGCTTCACCCTGGTTCGAAGTGACCGAAGGTATCCCAAGGGAATACGCGATCACCACGGAAATCGACTGATCAGTTGCCGTCGATCTGGCGTTGGTAGTCATCCGCATCGAACCAGCCAAGGGACGTTTGTACCTTGTGGTCAGGCGTAAGATCCCATTCTTCCCAGCCACGAGTGACTACGTGATTGCCTGTTTGAGCGTGGTGACCTTCAAGTGTCCAAACGAAAATGGCGTGTGACCCGGCCCAACGGAACATGTCGCACCGAATTTCAAGATCTGGAAATTCTGCCTGAAGACTACGGGCCAAGTCGACAACTGCGGCGCGGCCAATTATGGGTTCGCCTCTGTTGATCCTGATTTCCACATCAGGCGCAAAAAAACTGGCGGCAGCTTCCGGATCGCCCGAGCTCCATGCGATTGCATAATCACGCGCAAGATTATTCATTTTATCTCTGAAACTTGCCATCAATACCCCCAGTCAAAATACGTAGACCCTTGGGACGTTAGGCCAAAAAGGCCTTAGGCGTCCACGGAGTTGTCATAAGAGGGCAAGGTCTTGCCGAAAGCTCGACGTCAGCGTGGTACCAAATTGGTAACACCCACGGCGGCCGCGCGCGCAAGATCCAGATCCAGCGACATGGGAATGTATTCCCCACGCCGCCATAGCTGAGCCTGATCATCGTAGTAGCGCGACAGGAAGTGACCGGATTGACCGGTTGCGGTGATAAAGACCGAACTGTCAGGGTCTGCGAAGTCATAGACGCCCCGATATCCTGCGCCGTGCACGTTCTGGAACGGATCAGGGCCTTCGCCCGAGGTGCGCCCTCGCAGCAGAGTATTGTCTCCACCGCTTGTCGACTGCCGGATATTCACAAAGAACCTCAGAACCGGGACAGAGCCCAAAACTGGGTGATCATGCGTGGCCTGATGGGCATCACCCCATCGCAAGGACTCCAGTGATCCTCCGTATTTTTCCGCGATCCAAATCAGCGCATCGTCCAGCGCAAGCCGAGCCATATCAGTGCAGGTTTCTGTCGGTGCGCTCTGCCGCACATCACACCAGACCGAAGCGCCGTCGATATCGCGATACACGCGTTCGATAAACAGAGGCTCGACATGTTTGTACTCTGCCGCCAGTGGTCCCAATTCGTCCGATATCAGCCGGATTTGTAGCGCCCGTAGCCAAGCCGCATAGATCAATGGTTCGGGCAAATGCTCATTCATCTCACCGTTCCATTCGGCCAGCAAAGCCAGCGCGATCTGTCGTTGCCTTTCGGGCGTACCCTCGGGGGCCGATGCGCCGGTGAACCACAAGTCTGCTCCGATCAGCGGCAACAAAGAGCGTGCGGTGAAGCTGACCGTATCCAGTTGAGCCTCGATAAAGCTGTCGCGCGTGTGGACTTCGCGCGATTGCATCAGGCGTTCCCAGCGGTGAATGCGTTGGGTATCGCCCCATTCATAGGAAACATGCTCGGGGAAGGGGCGTTCGATGACCTTATTGTTTGTGTTACCTAAGATGCCCCCAGCTGGTGCGACGAATTCCGGGTTGTCCGCGAAGGGCAGCCGACCTTGCCATCGGTTCTCTGACAGCCAGCCGGGTGTGGGGATGCGCCCCCGGGCTTGGTTGCGCAAATTACGCTTTGGCATTGCACCGATGAGTTTCATCCCAATAGTCGTTTCGTCCACCAGAGACAGGTTTTGTGAGGGTGCGATAAAGCGTTCCGCAGCGTCGATCGCTTGTCTGACCGAGTTCGAATTCATGAGCGCCATAGACGCCGAAATAGAGGTGTCCTGCGCACTGAGCACGGTCCACGACAACGACGTGACGTGACCGGGAGGCGTGATGGTTCCCAGATCGTAATGGCTGCCGGGCAGAACGGGGCCGTTCTCGGTCCAGCGAAGGGTCAGGGTAATTGGGGATTCGTCTTTTATTTCAATGATCGAGGGGCGCGATTGGAATTTTTTGAAGCCATCCGGCGTCAGATATTCCTCGGGGTTGTCGGGATTTAACCGTTCAATATGCACATCCTGATCATCAAGATAGGACGACGTTAACCCCCAACCCAAGCGGTTACTGCGCCCGGCCATAACGGCCGGCACACCGGGAATGGTTGCGCCAATCACACCGCCATTGGCCAATTCTAACCGCGCCAGGTACCATATTCCCGGTGCGGTGAAGCCCAGATGGGGGTCATTTGCCAACAATGTCCCTCCGATCGCTGATCGGGACGGGGCCGCGCTCCAGGCGTTTGACGCGCCTGCCAGTCCGCGCTTGGGGAAGGGTGACAGCGGCGTGTCTGGCATCGGTGTGCCAGAGGCGTATCGCGGCACACCGGGAAAGAGCGTGGCATATTCAGGCAAGGCGGCGATACCTGCACCCGGAACGTCCGGAAGAATATCGGCCAAGCGCGCGGCATCGTTCAGCATCAAAGATGTGCGTGCGCGGAGTACTTCGTCTTTCAAATGGCCTGAAAGCTGGAGGCCCATCAGTTTGATGATGGCGATACTGTCACCCGGCTGCCAGGGTGAAACCGGTGCATTGAACAAGAACATCTCGGGCGCGCCGCGGCCCAAAGCCATTTCATTGATTTCATCCAAGCGGGCGTTCACGCCCTGTGCGTAGGCACGCAAAGCCGCCTTGGTGTAATCGTCCTGGACGGATACCGAACGATGGGCGAGGCCATATAGGTCCAACCGGCGCAGCAGCCTGTCTACAGAAACTGTCCGGGTGCCAAAAACCTCTGAAAGACGTCCCTGCGCTGTTCTTCGCAGGACGGTCATCTGCCAAAGTCGATCCTGCGCATGGGCGTAGCCGAGCCCAAAAAAGACATCCGGATCCGTTTGCCCCAAAACATGCGGGACATTGGCTGTATCGCGCACGATTTCAACCGGAGCGGACACTCCGTTCACGGCGACAGCCTGGTTGTATTCAGGCAAAGATTGGCTGGCCAGAAAGTAAACCAGCAAGACCGCTGCCAAAATCAGTAGCACAAGGCCCGAGGCAATACGCACCAACCAGCGAAAAACTATTGCCATCTGCGGTCCATTAATCTGATCACCCTTTGAATGGCGGCAGAGTAAAGGAACCCCACGCGAACCGAAAGAGCCTCGCCCGAAGTTTGTCCGATATAATAAACAAACCCCGCCATTGGCAGTGCCACTGACGGGGTCATAACACTACGCTTGGGTGCCGTTTTTACGGGATAATCCGTGTGTATTTAGTGCCGTCTACGGTTGCCCCGATTTGCAGACCGGCCTGTCCGAAGATGGCAGCCAGTACCGGCGAACGAAGCTCGGTCGTGCTGGTTGACAATGAGTCACCCTGATCACTGACCACGTAACCGATGTCAGCACCCGCGGTCCAACCGTTCGACCGGCGGAAATCGTTCAGGGCATCCTCTGTCATAAAGAACAGAACGTGGGCGTATTGCTGAGCACCGATCTGCAGACCAGCCGTGCCCTTTACTGAAGAATAATAATCGACCGTTGCGCCGTTGATCCTTAGCGCGCCGCGCCCGAAGCCGCCACCAAAGACAAATCCTGCTTCGGTGATCAGGGGCATGACAAGCATACCATTTGCTTTATTCGCGATTTCTACCGTGTTCGGGAAACGCGAATACATTTCTGTCAGTGTCGCATCGACACGTGCGTCGATCGTAGCTGCGTTGGAATTGCCGACGCCATTGCCGCAAGCGGCTGTCAGCGTCAGACCGGCCATGCCAAAGGCAAAGCCACGACGGCTTAGTCTGGTGGGATTGGAACTGCTCATGTTTTTTCTCTGTATAACTGCCTGATATGCCGGGTGATCCCGATCTTGTGTGCAAGAATACGCCGATTGATTCTGCGTGTCACGGGAAAGCTGTGCCCACACGGATCACAATCGGCGAAAAATCGCGACAATTTGAGATTCTAGCCCTGAAGGACCTTTGCGACTGCAGGGGCAAAGTAGGTCAGAATCCCATCGCAACCGGCGCGTTTGAAAGCCAGAAGGCTTTCCAGCATGACCTTTTCACCGTCGATCCAGCCGTTCTGAGCTGCAGCTTGTATCATCGCGTATTCGCCCGACACCTGATAGGCATATGTGGGCGCGCCAAAAGTGTCTTTGACCCGTCGGCATATATCCAGATAAGGCATTCCGGGTTTGATCATCACCATATCCGCGCCCTCAGTCAGATCGCGTTCGATCAGACGTAGGGCTTCATCCGAATTTGCAGGATCCATCTGGTATGTCTTTTTGTCTCCGGTCAACGCACCCGATGCGCCGACAGCGTCACGGAAAGGTCCGTAGAACGCGCTGGCATACTTGGCCGCATAGCTGAGGATCATGACATTCTGGTGCCCCGCCGCCTCGAGCGCTTTGCGCATTTCGCCGATCCGGCCGTCCATCATGTCAGACGGGCCGATGATATCCGCTCCGGCGTCGGCCTGGGCCAGCGTCATTTTCACCAGTGCTTCGATGGTCTGATCGTTCACAATCTCGCCATCGACAACGTAACCGTCATGTCCGTTGATATTGTACGGATCCAAAGCGACATCCGTCATGACAGCGATATCAGGAGCGGCTGCTTTGATGGCCCTAATGGCCCGGTTTGACAGATTGTCGGGGTTCCAGGCCTCGGCACAGTCTTCGGTCTTCAGGCTGGGATCGGTATACGGGAAAATGCATATCGCAGGAATTCCAAGCGCCTGCGCCTCAACCGCGGCTTGGGCGATCATATCGACCGAGCGGCGCATCACACCGGGCATGGATGGAACGGGTTCTTCCACACCTTCGCCGTCACGCACGAAAACCGGCCAGATCAGGTCATCTGTGGTCAGAGTGTTCTCACGCACCAGTCCGCGAATGGCCTGCGATTGGCGCGCCCTGCGAAAACGGGTCATAGGGTAAGGGGCGATGGTCGGTTTCATGTCGCGCTCTCCTTGAATATTCCCGCATTGGGTGGCATGAATTCCCGGTAGTCTCAAGGGTAACGATGGACGCGCGGGTGCGAATAGGGTCCCTCAGGATAGTGAATAAAGGGCTGGCGCGTGGACTTATACGATTCGATCTTTGAACTCATCGATATGCGCAGCTTTTCCAATCTTTGGTATTGGATCGTGCTTGCGGTTCTGTGGTCTTCGGCCAGTCACTGGTCGATGGGCGTTCCTTATGATCTGGTTGTGCGTGCGCGCCGGTCTGGCGGGCAGGCCGAACAGGACCTGATGGACATTGTGCGGATCAACAAGAACCGGCTGCTTTATATCGTTGATGTATCGGGGTTGGTTATTCTTGGATTTGGGTGTTTCTTTTTTACCGGCTTGGCGACCTTGGGGTTTTATTACGGGGTCGAATTCGCCCAAGCCTTGTTTTTGTTGTTGTTTCCGGTCGGGCTGGTGATGTTGATCAACATTTCTGCGGCCCGTAAATTGCAGCGTATCGAGGTCAGTCTCGAGGTTGTCTCAAAGATACTGACGCGGTGCAGAATCTACACGCAGATTGTAGGGATCATTTCGATCTTGATTACCTCGCTCTGGGGTATGTATCAGAACTTTTCGATCGGCGTTCTGGGATAGAGAATTCGGAAAGGCAAAGCGATGACGGCTCCGGACCATGTCACGGTTGGCGGCGCCCCCGAGGGGTTTGACGCGCAACTGGTATTGAACGAGATCTCTCGTTCAAGCGGGCCGGTTTGCCACGTGGCCCGCGACGATAAACGTATGGAAGCGATGCGCGCGGCGCTTGCCTTCTTTGCGCCGAATATGCCTGTGTTCGTTTTCCCGGGTTGGGACTGCCTGCCATATGATCGGGTCTCGCCCAATGCCGATATCGCCGCGGCCCGTGTTGCAACACTGGCGGCTTTAGTTCACCAGATGCCCGACCGGTTTGTGTTGCTGACAACGCTGAATGCGGCCACTCAACGCGTTCCCGCGCGTGACGTGCTGCGCGAGGCGGCATTTACCGCGCGGGTGGATCACCGGGTCGATGAGGCTGCGCTGCGTAACTTCCTTGTGCGGATGGGCTTCACCCAAAGCCCAACGGTGATGGAGCCCGGCGACTATGCCGTTCGCGGAGGTATCATCGACATTTTCCCTCCGGGTGAGTCTGGTCCTGTGCGCCTTGACCTTTTCGGAGATGTGCTGGATGGCGCGCGGCGGTTCGATCCGGTCTCTCAGCGCACAACGGAAAAGCTTGAGGTTGTAGAGCTTGCCCCGGTGTCCGAGGTCATTCTGGATGACGCTGCAATCACACGGTTTCGTCAGAATTATCGGATCGAATTCGGCGCAGCGGGCACGGACGACCCGTTGTATGAGGCGGTAACCGCAGGTCGCAAACATCAGGGTGTTGAACATTGGCTGCCCTTTTTCCATGAGAAGCTTGAGACGCTGTTCGATTATCTGCCCGGCGCAACCATTTCACTGGATGATCAGATCACTCCATCACGTCTGGCCCGATGGGACACGATCGCCGACCAGTACGAGACGCGGCGTCTGGCGCTGGAAAACCGGTCGCGCATGGATACCGTTTATAAACCGACGCCTCCGGGGCTTTTGTATCTGGATGACGATGCGTGGAAGCAGGCTGTTGATGGACGTCGGGTGCTGCAGCTTAACCCGCTTCCACAGGCCTCGGGGCCCGGGGTGATTGACGCCGGTGGTCGGATCGGGCGGAACTTTGCGCCTGAACGGCAACAGGAAAGCATCAGTCTGTTTGGCGCTCTGGCCGAGCATATCACCGACAAAATGACGAAGGGACCAGTGCTGATCGCGTCTTATTCCGAAGGCGCGCGGGAACGTTTGACCGGTTTGATCGAGGATGAGGGGCTAGCCGAGGCTATACCCGTCACCGACGGCACCCGCGTCGGAAAACGGGGCCTGCATCTGGCCGTCTGGGCGCTGGAGCACGGGTTCGAAACTCCGGATCTGACGGTGATTTCGGAACAGGACGTTCTGGGCGACCGCCTGATCCGACAACCTAAAAAGCGCCGCAAGGCCGAGAATTTTCTGACCGAAACTCAATCCCTGACCCCCGGTGATCTGGTCGTACATGTGGATCACGGCATCGGGCGTTACATGGGGATGGAGGTTGTCACCGCCGCTGGTGCCGCGCACGAATGCCTGCTGTTGGAATATGCCGAACAAGCTAAGCTCTACCTGCCGGTCGAAAACATCGAACTGTTGTCGAAATACGGGCACGACGAAGGCTTGCTGGATCGTCTGGGCGGCGGCGCATGGCAAGCGAAGAAGGCCAAGCTGAAAGAGCGCATCCGCGAGATGGCGGACAAGCTGATCCGCATCGCCGCCGAACGTGCCCTGCGCAAAGCACCCGTCATGGACCCTCCGCCCCACGCGTGGGAGGAGTTCAGCGCACGCTTCCCCTATCAGGAAACGGACGATCAGTTGCGTGCGATTTCCGAGGTCATGGAGGACATGCACTCCGGCGCACCGATGGACCGGTTGATCTGCGGTGACGTGGGTTTCGGCAAAACCGAAGTTGCCATGCGCGCGGCGTTTGTCGCCGCGATGTCGGGTGTTCAGGTTGCGGTGATCGCGCCGACCACGCTGCTGGCTCGTCAGCACGCCGCCAGCTTCAAGGAACGCTTCCGTGGGTTCCCGCTGGAGGTCCGTCAATTGTCGCGGTTCGTGTCTGCAAAAGAGGCGCAGCAAACCCGCGACGGGCTTGCACGCGGGACGATCGACATCGTGATCGGCACCCATGCCTTGCTAGCCAAGGGGATACGGTTCAACAATCTGGGCCTGCTGATCATCGACGAAGAACAGCATTTCGGCGTTGGCCATAAGGAACGCCTTAAGCAGCTGCGCAGCGACATTCACGTGCTGACCCTGACCGCAACGCCGATCCCGCGCACGCTGCAATTGTCCTTGACCGGTGTGCGCGACCTTTCGATCATCGGCACGCCGCCCATCGACCGTCTGGCGATCCGCACCTATGTCAGCGAGTTCGATGCCGTAACGATCCGCGAGGCCCTGCTGCGCGAGCATTATCGCGGCGGGCAGAGCTTCTATGTGGTCCCGCGCATCTCGGACCTGCCAGAGATCGAGGAATTTCTTAAGGACCAACTGCCGGAACTGACCTATGTCGTCGCGCACGGACAGATGGCGGCGGGTGAACTCGATGACCGAATGAACGCCTTCTACGACGGCAAGTATGACGTATTGCTCGCGACAACGATTGTTGAAAGCGGGCTTGATATTCCGACGGCGAATACGATGGTCGTGCACCGGGCGGATATGTTTGGCCTTGCGCAACTTTACCAAATTCGCGGCCGGGTGGGGCGCTCAAAGACCCGCGCCTATGCCTATCTGACCACGAAACCACGCCAGAAACTGACGGCCACGGCCGAAAAACGCCTGCGTGTACTGGGGTCTCTGGATACGCTTGGGGCTGGCTTTACCCTTGCCTCACAGGATTTGGACATTCGCGGCGCAGGCAATCTGTTGGGTGAGGAACAGTCGGGCCAGATGCGCGACGTGGGCTATGAACTCTACCAATCGATGCTGGAAGAGGCGATCGCCAAGATCAAAGCCGGTGAGATGGAGGGGCTGTCGGATGCCGACGATCAATGGGCCCCGCAGATCAATCTGGGCGTGCCAGTTTTGATCCCCGAGGACTACGTACCCGATCTAGACGTGCGTCTGGGTCTTTACCGCCGCTTGTCGTCGCTGTCGACCAAGGTTGAACTCGAGGGCTTTGCCGCCGAGCTGATCGACCGCTTTGGTACCCTGCCAAAAGAGGTCAACACCCTGATGTTGGTCGTGCGCATCAAGGCCATGTGCAAACGCGCCGGGATTGCCAAGCTCGACGGTGGGCCAAAGGGCGCGACGATCCAGTTCCACAATGACAAGTTCGCGTCACCTCAGGGGTTGGTTGAGTTCATTCAGAACCAGCGCGGGCTGGCCAAGGTCAAGGACAACAAAATTGTCGTGCGTCGTGACTGGAAAAAGGACAGCGACAAGATCAAGGGTGCTTTCGCAATCGCCAGAGACTTAGCCGAAAAGGTTGTTGCCGAGAAAAAGAAGGCGAAAACCTAGTCTCCGCTGACAAAAGTGCACAATTGCCATTCGCCCGCATCCGATTGCACGAACGCGGCACGGTAACCGACCATTGGCCAAAGAAAGTCGCTGTGAACGTACCCCTGACCACCGTCTGTCAGTAAAACGTTCTGATACTCAGCCTCCTGAGAATATGCGCGCACGATGACAACCTCGTGGCTGATAAGGCCCAGGCTCGGCGCGTTTTGGTCTGCGGATCGGCGCAAGGTTACATTCTGACCATCCACAAAGTAGGCCATATTCGGGTCCAGTGAGGCGGGCAGGGTGATCTGCCACTGGTGGGGCATCCAGAATTCTCCCTGATCGTCAAAATACCCCGGCTTTGCCAAAGTGGTTTCGAGCGCTCTCCAATAGGCTTGGGTCTTCAACTCGGTGCGCTGTTTCGCTTGCTCGGTCAGCGTGTCATCCGTAACCACAAGGTTTGCCCGCAGTTCTTCGGGACCGCCGGCGCCGGTGTGGCTTAGGTAGATGTCCGGGCAGGCAGAGGCGATCACGCCTTCGATGTCCCGCGCGGCGACCTTCTCGCGAATTGCTTCTCTGAACGCCATCAGCGACGGGCTCCGGTCGGCTTCGTCGACTGGAGGAAACGTTTGTCGCTCGGCGACTGCCGGTGAGGCAAGCAGGGCAACTAGCGCAATATATCTCATTCAGCGGCTTTCATCGCGGCCTGCGCGCAGAAACAAGACGCGGCCACAGCTTGATCCGCACGCGCCAACGCAAGGTCGAGGCGTTGCTTGATCTGTTTGATCTCGACGGTTTCACCACGTGATTTCAGGCAGTCATGTAGGCCCTTCAGGCTCCAGACATTGTCGGGGTGGATCGAGGCACGGCTCAGACTTCCGCCCAGGCCCAGGTCCTCGCGGTAAACAGCTTCGGCCTCAGCGACGTGCCCCTGTTCGTACAAAAGCGCGCCCAGGGCGTGGCGTGTCGGCTGCATCCAACCCCAGGGTTCGTCATAGGGCAACGTGTCGTCCAATTCGACCGAGCGGCGCAGATGTGCATACGCAACGTCATAGTTTTCTTTGCGGTATTCAATTTCGCCCCGCAGCATCTCGCGGGCGATTTCCAGTAAATCAACGACCCGATTGTTGTGAAGTAAACGCGTATCCGGAACCCGCTTTGCCGCCGTCAGAAAAAGCTGTTCTTCCTTTTCTGCTTCGGGAACCTGACCCGTCGCGGCATAGGCAATGGCACGGGCATAATGTGTGGTCGCAGTCAGTGTGCGAAATAGGTCGGGATCTTCGGGCAGCTTTAACGCCTTTGCGTCTTCCCACTGGCCAAATCGGATCAGGATATGCGGGCCCATTGACATGTAGCTTTCGAAGAAATCGGCCATTGGTGGGCTTTCAATGCGCAGCATATCCTCGGGCGTCGTCTCCCAAAGACCTTGATTGGCGCGCAGGGCGGGTTCCATCTGGCCAAGGAAAAGCGCGCCATAGATCGTGAAATGGTAATCGTGTTGCCGATAGCCGGTGTAGATGTTGAACGCGCCTTCACGCTCATAGTATTTCAGATCGGCTTCGGTGGCTTTTTCGTTCCAATGCACGACGTTCTGGTAGTGGCCGCAGAGCACGTCGATATGCGTCGGCATGTGCACAAGATGACCCGCATCCGGAACCAAAGTACGCAGGACGTCGCCAGCCTTCAGGGCCTTTTCCGGGGTTGGCGACATCTCCATCAGGTGAACGTATAAATGCAGAAGGCCGGGATGAGACATGGCAGCGGGATCTTTTGCCATTGCGTCCTCAAGCGCCTTTTGCGCCTCGAGCGTTGCAGCGCCCGCCGCTGGTTCGCCAGTCTGCAGGTCCCACATCTTCCAAGGCGTCAAATTCAGCAAGGATTCAACAAAGATGGTTCGCAGATCCAGGTGGCTTGGCAGGGTTGCAAAAGCGTCGCGCATGGCATCTGCAAAGTCATGGTCCCAAACATGCATGCCATCTATCGGGTCACGCTGAGGATAACGCGCGGGCAGGGCGCGGATCAGCGCCTTTTCCACAGGATTACAATGGTCCAGCAGCGCAAGAGCCTGTTGCGTGGCATCGTACGCCAGCGCCAAAGCCTTTTTCTGCCCCCGGTCATCGCGCAAATCCCAGGGCAGGTTATAATTTGGCCCGGCGGCATAGGCTATTCCCCAGTGGGCCATTGCGCAGTCCGGGTCGGCCTCGGCCGCACGTTGAAAGCAGACGACAGCTTCGTCATGGTTATAGCCATAAGTCCAGTTCAGCCCGCGGTCGAACCACAACTGCGTTTCGGCTGAGGTCGTTGTGATTGGGCAGGAATAGGTACCCAGATCGTAGTAATCGCTCATCGAAATCTCCCCCTTGGGTTAGGGGCAGGTTAACGCGATTCAAATTGGCTGCACAGGTCAGGCAGGCAGTCTGTTTTCGATCCGGCCCATATGCAGCATCAACACAAAGCCAAGGGTGCACATCGTCAGGATGCCCAAGGCGAGCGGCAAGATAGACCCGTCAAACAGCTGGCCGATCGGTGCAGCGATCGCGGCGGCAAAAACGGTCGAGATTGCACCGATCACTGACGCGGCCATGCCGGCAATATGCCCCATAGGTTCCATCGCGATTGCGTTGAGGTTGCCCATTGTCATGCCGGCCATAAAGAAAATCGCTGTCTGCCAACTGACGAAAATACCAAAAGACAGGCCGGGCGAAAGCTGCATTGAATTCAGAAAGATCACGGCCGAGGTGAACACGATCTGCGCTCCAAGCACCCACGTTACGATCCGCCGCATACCCAATCGCACCACGAGGGCTGCGTTCAACAAGCTGGCAGAACCGGACATCAAGGCGACAAAGCCGAACCAGAATGGAAAGCTGTCCGCGCTGTCGTGAATGATGTCGTATACGGGCTGCACCATCGTCAGCATCGTGAACAGCATGCCAAGACACAGTGTTTGTACCATGATCGAAACACGAACGGTTGGATGCGCGAACATCTGGCGCGCGGCGTCCATCATGAAAGGCAACCGCAGCGGGCGGCGATTTTCCACCGCCAGCGGTTCCGGCAGCCGCAAACCCATCCAAACGATGGTGATCAGCGAGAACAGCATGAACGAGGCGAAGATGCCCCGCCAACCTGTCAGCGCAATTATACCGGCCCCCATCATGGGCGCGATCGCCGGAACCAGCGTGAAGATCATCATGGCAATTGAGACGATGCGCGCCATCTCGCGTCCGGAATAGAGGTCTCGGATAATCGCCATGGCAACGACGCGGGGGGCCGAGCAGCCAATGCCCTGAAATATCCGGGCTATCAGCAGCATCTCAAGCGAAGAGCTGAACCAGGCAACCGCGGCGGACAGAATATAGAGGAGCGACCCGGCATAGATCACGGGCTTACGTCCGAAGGCGTCCGACAAAGGCCCTGTGAAAAAGGTGCCAATCCCCATGCCCAGCACGAAAGAGGTGAGGATCAACTGTGCCTTGTTGGCGTCGCCGGGGCTAAGCTGCTCGCCGATCTGCGGCAGGGCTGGCAGCATCGAGTCGATCGAAAACGCGATCGTCGCAAACATCATCGCGACCAGCGCGACGAATTCTCCCCGAGACATACGATTGGCCATTGTGCCCTCCTGACCAGATCGCGCTATCACGGCGGGTCAAGGGGCACCAGCGAGTATACGCACAGACGGGTGTGCTAATTTGCAGATTAAGCCTCAAGTTGAGACATTATATCTCCGATCACGCGCTGCCACATCTCAGGTGGCTGAGCACCAGGAACAGCGTGTTGGTTTGCAACGATAAATGTCGGAACAGAGTTTACGCCCATCTGGCGCGAATGCGTGTCCCGATCGCTTATATCCTGCCGGTCCGCTTCGGATTTGAGCAGCTTCAGAACCACTGCCGCATCCATGCCGACGCTGTCGGCGATATCGGCCAGAACCTCATGATCGCCAATGTCACGGGTCTTGACGAAATAGGCGTCGAACAGGGCATCAACGACTTCGTTTTGCTTGCCCTCAATCCCGGCCCAATGGATCAGGCGATGCGCATCCAACGTGTTCGGCGTGCGCTTCATGCCTTCGAAGTCAATGCTCAGACCCGCATTCTCGGCATGCTCTACGACTGGTGCATAAGCTCGGACCGCACCTTCCTTGCCTCCGAACTTGCGTTCCAGATACTCACGCCGATCCATCCCGGCGTCCGGCATGTCCGGGTTCAGCTGAAATGGGTGCCATTCAATCACGAACGGGTGGTCAGGAATGGCGGCTAGCGCTTTGTCCAGATGCGTCTTGCCAATATAGCACCAAGGGCAAATCGGGTCGGACATGATATCGAGCTTGACGGTCTGGGTCATTCGTTGGTCGCCTTGAAATAGGCCGGAAGCGCCCGGCGCAGGAGTTTCCCGTTACCGCCGCTGGGCAGTTCAGGCAGATGAACAAAGGCGCGCGGTTGTTTGTAGCGCGCCAGATTTTCTTCGACATAGGAGCGCAGGGCGCTTTCGTCCAGTTTTTCCGGCCCGGTATAAAAGGCTGCAATCACGAATGTGTCCTGTTTAACCTCGACACAGGCAGCACCCACCTGCGTGATACCCGGGAAACGGGACAAAGCGGCTTCGACTTCGACCGGCGACACACGGTACCCACCTGCGTTCATCATATCATCGTCCCGACCCAGATAGGTAATCTGGCCGTCGATAGCCATTGCACCCTGATCGCCGGTCAGGAACCAATCGCCCTGCATCTTGTCCTGTGCCTCATCCGGTGCGTTCAGATAGGTCAGCATGAGCCCGGGATCTGAGCGATGGATTGCAATTGTGCCCTCTTGCCCCTGCGGAACCGGCCCATCGGGGCCAAGGATCGCGACACGGCGACCGGGTTGTGGCTGACCCAAGGCGTCCCCGCGGGCTGGGTGATCCGGGCTGGATGAGATGAATGTCGAACATTCGGACATTCCGTAGGCTTCGAACAATTCGGTTCCCGTGGCTGTAACCCAGTTCTGGTGCAGGTGACGCGAGAGCTTTTCGCCAGCACACAGCCCATGCCTTAGATCGGGCAGGTGCAATTCGTCAGGTTTGTGCAGAAGCTTTCGGAAGACACCCGGCGCCGCGGCGAAGATCGTGGCGCGATGCTGGCGCAGTAAAGTGGGCAGCGCGGTGAAATCCGTACCCGGTTCAGGTATCAACGCGGTCGCCCCGATGGTCCACGGATCCATCAGACCGGTCCCGAGTGTGTAGGTCCAATTAAAGGCCCCGGCGTGGCATAACCGATCCGTCTTTCGCAGGCTGTACCAGCCGTCTACCATCATTTGACGGGCCCAGATGGCGCGGTGGGCGTGGGCCACAGCACGTGGTTTACCAGATGTGCCCGATGTATAGACGACGTAGGCCATCCTGTTGGGATCACCCAATTCAAATTGAGCGGGCGGAAGATCTCGCATTGCTGTCAGTTCAGACACAGTGATCTGGTGCGGGTGCCTCGCGCAAGAGACACTCGGATCGCGTAGGACTGCCGCAGGGTTTAGGTCTTGGATAATCTTGTCCGTTTCCGGTTCGGTCAGTTGGGACGAGGTTGGAACCGGTATCACCCCGACGGCGATCGCGCCTAGATAGGCGATTGGGAAGTCTACTGTATTGCCCAGCCGCATCAACGCGATGTCGCCGGGTTTAAGCCCAGACCGCAGCAACCCGGCCCCGGTTCCCAGAACGGCACGTTTCAATGCGTTATAGGTCCAGTGTTGCGCGCTCGGATGCCCAAGGACCGAAAGCGCCGTTTGCTCCGCGTTGCGATCCGCAGCACGCAGAACATGCGCAGTCAGGTTGAACGGAGATGGGCAAGCCTCAAACGGGCCCTGATCGAAAACCGAAAGCATACCGATTGGCTACCGTGGCGACAGACGCGTTGCAAGCAGGACAGGCTCATCCTATAGAATGACGCATGAGCACCCAAGACCAGACATCCCTGATCCGCATCGCACGCGATTCCGGAGAGCATACCGAACTTGAACCGCTGGACCTCGGCGCGCGTGTACGTGAGCTGCGCAAGGCGCGCAGCTGGACCTTGGAGCAAGCGGCCAATCAGGCCGGACTTGCGCGGTCGACGCTCAGCAAAATCGAAAACGGGCAAATGTCTCCGACTTATGATGCGCTCAAGAAACTGGCGACGGGGTTAGAGATTTCGGTGCCGCAACTGTTCACGCCACCGCAACGCGAACAGGTGATAGGACGTATGGCTGTCACGCGCATGGGGGAAGGCGCGGCGCACCCTACGACCACCTATGAACATGAGTTGCTGGCCGAAACACTGACCAAGAAACAGATGCTGCCCTACCGCGCGCGCGTTCGCGCCCGGTCCATGGATGAGTTCGACGGTTGGGTGCGTCACGATGGCGAAGAATTCCTGTATGTTCTAACCGGTGTTGTGCGCCTGTATACCGAATTCTATGAACCCGTTGAAATGCGCCGTGGCGACAGCGCGTATTACGACGGCAGCATGGGCCACAACGTCGTCTCAGTCAGTGACGAAGACGCCATGATCCTTTGGGTGACATCACTTACTTAAAGACCGGTCGAATTCGCGGTTCAGGCCTTCGGTAAACAGAAAATCTTCCAGCTCTTCCCGAGCTTCCGTCACAGTCAGTTGGTGACGCTCAGCCAGGTAGGCCTCGAACCCTTTGCGATCCTTGCAAAGCCGCGTTTTGTCTTTTTCCCGCAGGTTCGGAAAACGGCGTTGCGCGCGCGCGTACGTGGCGTCCCAGTCTTGCGTCAGATCCTTCCAATTCAACATCTGCAAGCTTTCCGGTTTCAGGTTTCACGGCTGCTCGGCCCACCAAAAGGTTACGAACCAGTCAGGAAACTCTGTGCATGACAAAATGTCGCACCCTGTAGTCGGAGATGCAAGGAACAAAATGCCCGTTGCAGGCAAACCGCAACGGGCAAACGGACCGAGTTTTGGAGTGAGTGGTGGTTGGTCCGTAAATCCTGAGCGCTGCGCGGCCGCACGAAAGCTATGTAGTGAAATTCAAAGCAATAATTTGGTCGCACAAAGCGTAATTTCACCGGTAGGCTACAACGCAAAGATGTATTTCGTAAAGCTATTTGTGTTGCGAGCCAAAATTGCGACTGAAAATAGTGGCGACAACGAATTATAGCGGAACTGCATCCCACAATGCGCAATATATAGATAAACCTGGCAATGTGCCGTTTTCCGCCGAGTGGCGTCTAAGCATCACCAACGCGTGTTTTTGCACTAAACCGTTACCAAATGTGTTCGGTTTGGGTGGTCGTTATTGCGAGGCTATTCTTCGAACCACCATACCTGAGGCATGTATTCTGGCCCATCGCCATAAATCGGCAACGTTTCAGGTAGCTTTAGTTCCTTTGCATGCGCGATTCGACCGACATCAAAGTTCCAAATCGGAATGACATAGCGACCGGCGGTCAAAACCCGATCCAGCGCGCGTGTGGCCGCTATGAAATTTTCCCGGCTCTCGGATGCAAGCATTGCGTCGATCAGCCCATCAACGGCAGGTGAGGCGATCCCCATCAGGTTTCGTGTTCCGGGCGTGTCCGCGTTTTCGCTTCCCCAATACAAGCGCTGCTCATTGCCGGGTGATAAGGACAGGGCGCGCCGGAAGAAGGTCATATCAAAATCAAGCTCAGACGTGCGCCCTGCATATTGGGCGCTGTCGACTTGTTCCGTTTTGATCTGGATTCCCAACCGCTCGAGCGCGCGAGAATAGATCTCGATTGCAGTCTCGCTTTCGCTGTCGCCTTGCTGAAGCAGAACGGTCAGTGTGAACGTGTCGCCATTGGCGTTACGCAGCACTCCATCTTGGATGGTCCAACCCGCGTCAGAAAGCAGTTGGGTGGCTTTGCGAATGTTTGAACGGTTGCGGGCCGAACCGTCGCTGACAGGAAGAGTGTACCCCTCTATCGCGCCAGGCGGCAGGTCATCCGCAAAGGGCAGCAAGAGCTCTTCTACACGACCTGTCGCTGCGCCCGGTTGCATGGCTAGTTCAGATCCCGAGAAATAGGATGAGATTCTCGGCTGTGCGCTGCCAGTGATGGTGTCGTTAATGAATTCGAAGTTGAACGCCAGTATCAGGGCTTCGCGCACGCGCCAGTCATCAAAGGGGGCTTTGCGCGTGTTCATGACGAAACCTGTCATACCCGATGGCTTGCCATGGGGAATTTCGGTTTTGACCACATCGCCGCGTTGTACGGCGGGAAAACTGTATTGGGTGTCCCATTTGTCGGCGTTGAATTCGCGAACAGCGGTCAGTTCGCCAGCCTTGAAGGCTTCGAACAGGACTGT
Source organism: Ruegeria sp. G5 (assembly GCF_056533365.1). Lineage (NCBI taxonomy): Bacteria > Pseudomonadati > Pseudomonadota > Alphaproteobacteria > Rhodobacterales > Roseobacteraceae > Ruegeria > Ruegeria sp. G5. The sequence continues at coordinate 101,631 of NZ_JBQFOK010000006.1, forward strand.
ACCGTCACCGTAGAATTCAATCCTGATGTCATCCAGGTTCATAGTACCGCGGCGGAACGGAAGGTCTGCGCCCCAGTAATCCGGGTTTCGGCGCAGGTTGACGTATCGGCCAGCTTCATAGCCGTCGATTACATATGGGCCGGTTCCAACTGGGATTTCCTGCAGGGGGGCATTGGCGAAGTCTTTACCGTCCCACTGGGCTTTTTGCAGGATCGGTCGCAGACCGGCGATCAGCGCCAGTTCACGGTCGGCCTCGTTAAAAGTTATCCTGACGGTCCGGGGGCCGGTTTGTTCGATACTGTCGATCTTACCCCACAACCCGCGATAGCGCAGATGCCCTTCGGTTCCCAGTATCTCGTATGACCAAATCACATCTTCGACAGTAACCGGCGTTCCGTCTGAAAACTGTGCGTTCTCACGCAGCGTGAATTCGACCCAGGACCGGTCCGGCGCGGTCTCAACTGATTCGGCTAAAAGGCCATAAAGGGTGAAAGGTTCGTCCCAAGACCGGCCCATAAGGCTTTCATGGGTCCAAAAACGCAGTTGCCAGGGTGGGGTGCCTTTTTGCACAAACGGGTTCAAACTGTTATAGCCGCCGGTATTTCCAAAAACGACCTTTCCGCCCTTCGGTGCATCTGGATTTGCATAGGGCAGAGACACAAAATCCGGTGGCAGGGCTGGGTCTCCGTACATAGCTATGCCATGAGCCGATTCTGCATTGGCGACCGTTGCGGCAAAAACGGCAGCGATTCCCGTGATCACAAAGCGGACGGGGCGTAGAAAATTAGGGCTCATTTTGGAAACAATCCTGCTCTGGCCTTATTTTGTTGGGATTCATCGTACCGATGATTTTTCTTATTATCAAACTTTTAGCTTGGACGAAGGCGTGGAATTGCTTATAAAGGGTGCACTGCTCGATAGGTTTCTTGCCTGTATGAAACCTGCCTCAATAACTTAACGCCCGCCTTGTGCGGGCGTTTTTTTGTGCGCATCTTCCGCCGTTCGCGCAGCCCGACGCATTCACCGTTTTCTTTGCACTTGCAGCATGGCACTGTGTCGCCAACACGGGTTTCTGAGGGAGAAAACGTATGAACCTTTCGGGCAAGACAGCAGTCATCACTGGATCAAATTCGGGGATCGGATTGGGGGTCGCGCGTGAATTGGCGAAGGCTGGCGCAAACGTGGTTTTGAATTCCTTTACGGATCGGGACGAAGATCACGCTCTGGCCGCTGAGATTTCCAAAGAAACCGGAACACAAGCGCGTTACATCAAAGCGGATATGTCAAAAGGAGACGAATGCCGCGGCCTTATCGAGCAAGCGGGCGCCTGCGATATTCTTGTAAATAACGCCGGCATTCAGCACGTATCCCCAATTGATCAATTTCCGGTCGACAAATGGGATGCGATAATCGCGATCAACATGAACTCGGCCTTTCACACAACTGCGGCCGCATTGCCTATGATGCGTCAGGCGGGCTGGGGCCGGGTCGTCAATATTGCGTCAGCGCACGGTCTGACGGCGTCGCCCTTCAAAGCAGCTTATGTCGCGGCTAAGCACGGCGTTGTAGGCATGACCAAAACCGTCGCTTTGGAAACTGCGCAAGAGCCGATTACCTGCAACGCAATTTGCCCGGGCTATGTGTTGACCCCGCTGGTCGAAGCTCAAATCCCGGACACAATGAAAGAATACAACATGAGCCGCGAAGACGTGATCAAGAACGTCATGCTTGAGCGGCAACCTTCCAAAGAATTCGCCACAGTTGAGCAGCTTGGTGGCACTACGATCTTTTTATGTTCAGACGCTGCAGCGCAGATCACCGGAACGACGATCTCGGTGGATGGGGGCTGGACCGCACTTTGATTTAGGAGGCGACAGTGAAACGCATCAATCTAGCGCTGCAAGGCGGCGGTGCGCATGGCGCCTTTACTTGGGGTGTTCTTGATCGCCTGCTGGACGAGGACGATATCGAAGTCGCGGCGATCACAGGAACATCGGCTGGGGCGCTGAATGGCGCCGCGTTCAAATCCGGTATGGTGCGCAATGGGCGAGACGGTGCCCGCGCCAACCTTGATGGGCTTTGGGCACGGATGGGTGCTGTGGGCGATATGCGGTTGGCCAATTGGATGCAGGCCGTCGAACCAGCGCAGATCGCCCAGGCGATGGAGTACTCACTGCCGTTTTCGGTTGGGGATGCATGGTCGCGTCTGGTGTCGCCTTATGCCTACGGACCGATGTATCGCAATCCTTTGGAGCCGGTCGTGGACCGTTTCAATTTTGACGACATTTGTGCAGATGACGGCCCGCAACTGCATGTGTGCGCAACCTGCGTACGTAGCGGAAAGATTCGGGTGTTCACTGGTGACGAAATCTCGACCGATGCGATTCTGGCTTCGGCCTGTTTGCCCAGCCTATTTCAGGCGGTAGAGATTTATGACCCCAAATCAGGTCGGACCGAGGCTTATTGGGATGGCGGTTACACGGGCAATCCAGCGCTGTATCCGTTATTTGATGATGATCTGCCGGACGATGTGGTGATCGTGAACATAAATCCGCTCGAGCGCGACGAAGTTCCCAAGACGCCGCAGCAAATTCAGAACCGGATCAATGAGATCAGTTTCAATTCCTCGTTGTTCCGAGAGCTGCGGGCAATCAATTTTGTTCAACGGCTCTTGGCCGACGGAAAGCTGAAGGCTGGCGAAATGAACCGGGTGCTGGTTCACATGATCGCGGATGACGCACTGATGAACGACCTTTCAGTGGCTACGAAAACGGTGCCCAATCCTGTGATCCTGCATAAACTCAAGGACGCGGGGCGCCGGGCAGCGGATCGGTTTTTGACGGATCACAAAGACGATCTTGGCGCACGCAGCACTGTAAACTTGCCTGAGATGTTCGGCTGATCATTCAGGTGGTTGCGTCGGATCTTTCTCGTTCGGATAGACAAGACCGGCTGAAATCACCAGTTTGGCGGCGTCTTCGATGGACATGTCCAGCAGGATGACATCCTCTTCGGGGAAAAACAGCAAGAACCCAGAGGTAGGGTTCGGCGTCGTTGGTACGAAAACACTCAGCAAGTTGCCCCCAGTCTCGGCGCGTTCACTGACTTCGCCACGGGCCGTGGTCGACACGAACCCAATCGCCCAAATACCCCGGCGCGGATATTGGATAAGGCAGGCTTTCTCAAACGAGCGTTCGGTTTGCGCAAAGACGGTCTCAGAAATCTGTTTGATCCCAGAGTACACCGAACGGACAACAGGCATTCTGTCCACAAGGCTTTCGGCGAAGTGAATCAAGGACCGCCCCAGAATGCCCTTGGCGATCCAACCGACAAGAACCGTGAAGATCAGGAAGATTACGACGCCAACGCCGCGTAAGTTTATTCCGACATATTGTTCGGGATGAAATTGCTGCGGCACCAAGGGAAGAACGGCGCTGTCGATCCAGCCAACCACGGACCATATCAGCCATACCGTCAACCAGACCGGCGCAATGACGACGATACCCGTCAAGAAAGACGCACGCAGCCGGGAAAATAAGCCCGGTCGGCGGTTCGGTTCTTCGTCAAACGGCGTGTTCATTGCGGTCCTGAGTGGTTTGCGGAATTAGTTAAGCAGTCCGGTGCCTTGGTACAATAGGTTTATCTCACTGCGACTGTTTGGCCAGCGCCCTGGCGATTCCGGCAGCCAATTTTGCGTTATTTCTGACCAGTGCAATATTGGCGATCAGCGAACGCCCGTCTGTTTGTTCATAGATGCGCTGCAGCAGATAGGGTGTAACGCCTTTTCCTGTGATCCGGTGTTCATCGGCGTCCGCCTGCGCGGCTGCGATAATCGGAGCCAGCTCTTCGGACGGAATTTGGTCCGCGGACGGGATCGGGTTCGCAACCAGTTGCCCACCGGGCAAGCCAAGCGCACGGCGGGTTGCATGCGCTTTCGCGATATCTTCTGCCGTGTCCATGCGCAGCGGGGCCGTATAGGGCGATTGAGCAGACCAGAAGGCGGGGAACTCATCCTGACCATAAGCGATCACCGGAACGCCGAGCGTCTCGAGCACCTCGAGAGTTTTTGCCAGATCCAGGATCGCCTTTGCACCAGCCGCAACAACCGTGACCGAGGTCTGAGCCAATTCGTGCAGATCGGCGGATATATCGAATGAGGTTTCGGCCCCTTGATGCACGCCGCCAATGCCGCCTGTGGCAAACACGTCGATGCCTGCATATTGCGCCGCGATCATCGTGGCTGCGACGGTCGTGGCACCTGTGCCGCCGGTGGAAATGCACGCAGCCATATCCGCACGAGAGATTTTCGCGACGCCCTGTGCCTGACCCAGCGCTTTCAATTCATCGGCTTCAAGCCCTACATGCAGCGTTCCATTGATGACAGCCATGGTCGCCGGCACCGCACCTTCATCGCGGATATCCTGTTCAACCTGGGCCGCCACTTCGATGTTCTGAGGGTAGGGCATCCCGTGGGTGATGATGGTGCTTTCAAGCGCGACGATGGGTTGGCCCGCTTCCTTTGCGGCGCGGACCTCGGTTGAGTATTTGATGTCGATCACAGTGGGGTTTCTCCGGAAACATAGGTGGCGGCGGCGTGTAGGGCGCGGGTCAAAGCCTCGCCGCTGGACGCGCCGCCGGATTCTGAGGCGATATGGGCCGCCATGAAAGTGTCGCCTGCACCGGTCACACGTGTAACCAGCACCGATGGGGGCGTTTGGGTCAGGATTTCATTCGCGCTGCCGATAGTGGCCGAATTTCCGCCATCGGTGACCAGCACCCGCAATGCGCCGCGATCCAGCAGACCTTGCGCTGCAGAAGCGGAATCCGTGAACTCTCGCTGACACAGGATACCGGCCTCTTCGAGGTTCACATAAAGCGTTGCGCGGGCATGTTTGAGAAAAGGCAGCAACCGCTCTGCCTTGCCGGGGGATGCAGGGGCAACGCGCAAGTCAGCTTTAGCAAAGGCAGGGCTTTGGGCGATGTCTTCCAGCAAGTCCAACGTCAGATTGCCATCCAGTGCGATGGGCCCCTCGTAAGGCGTATTCTCGTAGCCCAACGGCCCGTGCATCAAAGGGCGCAGGATTTTGGCACCCGCTGCCTCAAGGGAATGCGCATCTGCAATAGCTGCGATCAAGCCGTTTGCGCCTTCGACAGCCATATACCTGTCGGTCGGTAAATCTTGCGAGCGGTAAACGTGATCTGTGATCATACCCAAACGGGCGCAGGCGTTGACCAATTCGTCGCCCTCGGGGTCGCGCCCTATGGCGGTCAGTAGGGTTGGGGTCATCCCAAAGCGCACCAGTGTCATCGCGATATTCATGGCCACGCCGCCGGGCAGACGAGTGATCCGCCCCGGCACGTCCGAGCCTTGGCGCATGGCGCTGGCCGACCGCCCGATCACGTCCCACAGGACCGAGCCGATACACAGGATGTTGCTGTTCTGAGTCATGACGGTGTCATGCCGTAGCCCCGGCGCGGGCGCAAGGGTTAACGCTCACATCGCGTCGGTGAGCGATTTCAGGGCGGCAACCGGGTCGTCTTGGGACCAGATTTCATCCCCGATTCCAAAGAAATCCGTGTGCGGTGAGAGTTCGCTGATCAGCTCTGGCGTCAAACCGCCTTCAGCGACGACAGGAACCTCGATCATTTCGGACCACCATTGGAACAGGTCTTTCTCGGCAATGGTTCCATCGCCCAAAGTGCTCGCGCCGACCGGGCCGAAGGCCACGTAGTCGGCCCCGTTTTCACCCGCAGTCATTCCGTCATGGCTGGAGTTGCCGCAAAAACTACCGACGATGGCATCAGCACCCAGCTCTTTGCGCACGTTGCGCACAGAACGCGCTGCATCATCCAGATGAACCCCATCCAGACCAAGGCGTTGGGCCAAAAGCACGTGGTTGGATATGACGATTGCCACATCGCGCGCAAAGGCAACCTCGCGACAGGCATCGGCAGCACGCGCGATGGTGTCTTCGTCATTGCCCGCCAAAGCTAGCCGGATGCAGGCAATATCGGTTGCGTCCAGCACGCGGCCCAATTGATCTGGGAAGGTGCTTAGCGCGATGGTCGGGGGCGAAATCAGATAAATCTGCGGCTGCTCAGGGGTGTCCATGGCGCGTCCTTCGGCTTTCAGTCTTTGGCGGGGTTTAGCGGATTGCGCGGGGGAAGCAAACTTTTATGCCGGATTCATGCGCAATTGCTTGCGCCAACGCCTTGCCCTGCGCATCTGTGCCGATTACAGCAAGCCGAAGTTTTCCGGAGACAGCCATGCCCAGCGAAAAATCTCAGCCCTCTTTCGTGCTCGTGCGTCCGCAAATGGGCGAAAACATCGGTGCCGCTGCACGTGCAATGTGGAACTTCGGGCTGGACCGGATGCGGATTGTGGCACCACGTGATGGTTGGCCGAACCCCAAAGCGGTGGCAATGTCCAGCGGGGCCGGTCGCTTGCTGGACGAAGCGCAGTTGTTTGACGATCTGGCCGGGTCGCTTGCGGACAGTACCTTTGTTTTCGCGACAACCGCGCGGCAACGCGGCTTGACCAAACCGGTCTACAGCCCCGAACGCGCCATGCAGATCGCGGCAGAAAAGGTTGCGGCAGGCGAAAAGGTGGCTGTCTTGTTCGGGCCAGAGAGGGCAGGGCTGGAAAACGAGGATATTGCCAAGGCCAATGCCATAATCTCGGTGCCTGTAAACCCTGAATATGCCTCGTTGAACCTTGGTCAATGCGTGCTGTTGACCGCGTATGAATGGATGCGCCAGACCGGAGATGTGGTGCATGAGTCCACCGATCTGGGCAAGGGCGATTGGGCTACAGGGATCGAGGTCGAAAAACTGGTCGAACATTACGAAGACCGGTTGGAGGAGGCGGGCTTTTTCTATCCACCCGAAAAAGCAGACGGTATGAAAACCAACTTGCGCAACCTCTGGTCGCGGATGCGCATGACGCGCGCGGATGTGCAGATGTTGCACGGGGTGATGCGTCAGATGGTCCGCTGGAAGGAAAAAGGCTAAGGCTGGACCTATCTGCACCCAAGCCCTAGCTTGCGACAAAATCAGGACATGAGGACAGCATGAGCGGTAAGCGCAGCATCTTCGAAGAGGTCTCGGGTGACCAGAAACAGGAAGCGGTTCAACCCGGCATGATTGACCGCGGTCGCGGCGATGCCCGTCGCGGCATCAGGACGTGGCTTATGATCCTGTTCGCACTTGTGGTTGTCATGATTGCAGTGGGCGGTCTGACCCGTCTGACCGACAGCGGCCTGTCGATTACCGAATGGCGGCTCATTACTGGTGCTATCCCTCCGATGAACGAGGCGGACTGGCAATCCGAGTTCGACAAGTACAAGGAAATCGACCAGTGGCGCATCCAAAATCAATGGATGGAGTTAGACGACTTTAAATTCATCTACTGGTGGGAATGGGGTCACAGGCAACTGGGCCGCGTGATTGGTCTGGTCTGGGCCATAGGTTTCTTTGGGTTCCTCGCGGCGCGGAAAATCCCGACCGGATGGACCGGCAAGCTGTTGATTCCCGGCGCGTTAGGCGGTGTTCAGGGCGCTGTCGGATGGTGGATGGTTGCATCTGGTGTGACACAGGGCGAGGGGATGACAGCAGTCGCCAGCTATCGTCTAGCGGTCCATCTGGGGTTGGCTTTCGTCATACTTGGGTTCCTGGCTTGGTATATTTTCGAGCTTGGCCGGGCTGAGCGCGACCTCATGCAGGCCCGCCGCGCGAAAGAAGCAAAGCTATTTTCGCTGTCGACTGGCCTTATGCACTTTGCGTTCCTGCAGATTCTGATCGGCGCTTTGGTTGCCGGAATTGATGCGGGCCGCTCCTATACCGATTGGCCCCTGATTGGTGGTCAGTTGCTGCCGCCAGATGCAGCGGCTTTGGAACCTATGTGGCGCAACTTTTTTGAAAGCCCGGGCCTTGTTCAGTTCATTCACCGGTGCGCCGGATATCTGCTGTTTGCGTTCGGTATCATGGTTTGGCGGCGCGGAGGAACCAGTGCACATCCCCAGACGCGGTTCGCCTTCAACGCCATGTTTGCGGCTCTGTCGCTGCAAGTTGTTGTTGGCATCATCACCGTTGTCTACGCAGCCCCCTGGCAGATCGCGATTTTCCACCAGTTCATGGCTGTCGTCGTCTGGACGTTGATCCTGCGGGCGCGTTTCCTGACGGCCTATCCCATTGCAACTTCCATCCGCGGAGCTTGATATGAGCGCTTTCGACGATCTGATGGCATTTCAACGCGAAACCTCGGCGTTGGGGCAGATAGCCGGTCGGCTGGGTTGGGATCAGGAAACGGTTATGCCGCGTGGTGCCGCTCCCCAAAGGGCCGAGGAAATGGCCGCGATCGAGGCTGTCCTGCATGCGCGCCGTTCGGATCCGCGCGTTGCTGAATGGTTGGAAAACGCCGAAGCGAAGGATGAAGTCGGTCAGGCTCAGCTACGAGAAATCCGCCGGTCTTATGAACGGACCATCAAGGTGCCTGCTGACTTGGCTAAAGCCATTGCACGCGTCACATCGGCCGCGCAAGGCACATGGGCACAAGCCCGCGCGGATGAGGACGTGGCAGCCTTTCTTCCCGTTCTGCAAGAGGTTGTGGCCCTAAAGCGCGAAGAGGGCGCAGCCCTGGCGCAAGGTGGCGATGTGTATGACGCGATGGTCGAAGATTACGAGCCCTATACGACAGGTGCCCAAATCTCTGAGATTTTCGACCAGATGCGCCCAAGACTGGTCGCACTCAGGGCCGCCGTCTTGGAAAAGCCTGCACCCATAGCGTTGTCGGGAACATTCGATGAGCTGACACAAATGCGGTTGTCGCAGAAACTGGCCACTGCGTTTGGATACGACCTGAACACTGGGCGCGTCGACAAGGCAGTTCACCCGTTCAGTTCGGGTAGCGGACTTGACGTGCGTATCACCACGCGAACCAGTGAAAGCGACCCGTTCAACTGCTTTTATTCCACCATTCACGAGGTCGGCCACGCCGCATATGAGCAGGGAATAAACCCGGATTTCGGCCTTAGCCCGTTGGGCAGTGGTGTGTCCATGGGGGTACATGAAAGCCAAAGCCGTATTTACGAAAACCAGTTGGGCCGGTCTCGCGCATTCACTGGTTGGCTGTACGGCCAGATGAAAGACGCGTTCGGAGATTTTGGTATCCCCGACGCTGACGCGTTCTACGCAACAGTGAACGGTGTTCACAACGGCTATATCCGAACCGAGGCTGATGAGGTGCAGTATAACCTGCACATCATGTTGCGTTTTGATCTGGAACGCGCGCTGATGTCCGGGGACCTGCAGGTCGATGATCTTGAGGCCGCGTGGAATGACCGGTTTCTGTCTGATTTTGGCTATGCAGTAGACACGCCTTCAAATGGGTGCCTGCAGGACGTCCACTGGTCGGTCGGACTGTTTGGCTATTTCCCAACCTACTCGCTGGGTAATGTCTATGCTGGCTGTCTGTATCATGCCTTGCGCAAGGCTGTCCCTGCCTTGGATCAACAATTGGCAGAGGGCGATACGTCTGGCGCGACGGGCTGGCTGCGTGAAAACGTTCAAAGGCACGGCGGGCTCTATGCGCCGCGCGACGTCATTCGTCGTGCTGGTGGACAGGAACCCGGACCGGAGCCCTTGTTGCAATACCTTGAGGAAAAATTCAGCGCACTTTACGCGTTGTAACCCTCACGTTCCAGTGTACTGGCATAGCATTCTGAGCGTCGCAAGATAGAGTGCCCAAACCGACTTGGGAGGGGGCAAGTGACGCTTAGAAATATGGTAAGATCTCGCGCTGCGATGGTTTTGACGGGTACTGGTTTGCAAACCGCCAAGCGGGGCGCGTTTGAGGCCCGGCGGCGTATGAAGGGTCAACCGCGCGTCGTTCAGTATTTTCACGACGTGGCAGACCCGTATTGCCACGTAAGCCTGCAATTGCTGGCCCTGTTTCAAAAGCACTACGATATCAAGATTGAACCCTTCCTGATTTCTGGCCCGACGCCGGAAAACCTTCCAGCGCCCGAGGCCTATTTGCAGAATGCGCTGACGGATACCAGGCGATGGGCAAACCGTTTGGGTCTGACGTCACCTGCCATATCCAAAACTTCAGAAAGCGCAATTGCGCAGGCTTCGCGCCGTCTTGCTGCCGAGCTGCATAAGCAGGATTTCACAAGCCGTGCACAGCAAATCAGTAGTGCTTTGTGGTCGGGCGAAGATATACCCGAGGGGCCGCAATCGGATTACTCAGCAGTGCAAGCGGCGGGCGATCAAGCCTTGGCCGAGGTCGGGCACTTTCTTGGCGGATGTTTTGCGTATGGCGGCGAGTGTTATTGGGGGCCGGATCGTCTTGCGTATCTGGAAACACGTCTTGACGCTTTCCGAACGGGGCCGCAGGGTTCGTTCATCGTGCCCGAGTACAGCGGGGAAACCCCGAACGCTGAGGGGCAAGAGCTGGAGTTCTTTTTCTCGTTTCGCAGCCCGTATTCTTACCTCGCGTTTGACCGTGTAAGGGAACTTGCTGCTCGGAGTGGCGCAAAGCTGGTACTGCGCCCGGTCTTGCCCATGCTGATGCGAGGGCTGCCTGTTCCCAAGGTGAAATCCTCTTACATATTGCGCGATTGCGCACGCGAGGCACGTCGTCTGGATATCCCTTTCGGTTGCATCAGTGATCCATTGGGAGCTGGCGTCGAGAGAGGCTATGCGCTTTTTGATCTCGCCGAAGAGAGTGGCCGCTTGGCTGAATACTGTTCGGCCTTTATGACCGCTGTGTGGTCGCAGGGCATAGATGCCAGTACTGATACCGGGTTGAGCGACATCGCCGCTATGGCCGGGCTGGACTGGGCGAAGGCAAAGACGCAGTTAAGCAATACGAATTGGAGTGCGCGCGTTGAGGCCAATCAAGACCGACTTCAGCAGATAGGCCTGTGGGGTGTTCCCAGTTTCCACCTGAACGGTCAGACCGTCTGGGGTCAGGATAGGCTTTGGGTTCTGGAGGACCTGATGCGGTCCCCAAAATAGCCAAAGTTGATAGCTCCGTCAGCACCTTATGAAAAAGCCCCCGCGACGACGGTCGCAGGGGCTTACACGCTAAAACCGAAAGAGGCTTATTCGGTTTCGTCTTCTTCATCCGCCTGTTCGGCGATCCATGCCACGCTGACGACTTCTTCACCCTTGCCGGTGTTGAAGACCCGTACGCCGCCTGCACTGCGGGACCGGAATGAGATACCCTCGACAGGAACGCGGATTGACTGGCCTTTTGAGGTGGCAAGCATGATCTGATCATCGATCTCAACCGGGAATGAGGCAACCAGCTCACCGCCGCGCATGGCCTTGTCCATTGCAGCAACGCCCATGCCGCCGCGCCCACGAACTGGGTAATCGTGGCTGGAGCTAAGCTTGCCTGCACCACCCTTGGTAATGGTCAGGATCAGGTTTTCTGCGGCAGACATCTCGGCATAGCGTTCCTGCGTGATCGCGCCGGGTGCCACTTCATCCTCGTCCGTTTCACCATCATCTGCAATGCCTGCAACGGCGCGGCGCATCTTGAGATAAGCTGCCCGTTCTTCTGGCCCGGCCTCAAAGTGACGGATGACTGACATCGACACGACACGGTCGCCGTTGGTCAGTTTGATGCCGCGCACACCGGTCGACTCACGCGAGTTGAAGACGCGCACATCAGTGGTGCGGAAACGGATCGCACGGCCGGAATTGGTGACCAGCATCACGTCTTCGTCTTCCGAACAGATGCGGGCGTTCACCAGTTCCACGTCCTCGGGCAGTTTCATCGCGATCTTGCCGTTGCGACGGACATTGGTGAAATCCGATAGGCGGTTACGCCGCACATCGCCTGCGCTGGTGGCAAAGACGATTTGCAGGTTTTCCCATTCCTCATCAGGTACATCCACGGGCATGATCGCTGCGATCGAAACGCCGGTTGGAATAGGCAGGATATTGACGATGGCCTTGCCCTTGCCGGTGCGGCTGGACTGCGGCAGACGCCATGTCTTGAGCTTGTAGACCATGCCTTCGGTGGTGAAGAACAAAAGCTGCGTATGCGTGTTGGCCACGAAGAGGGTGGTGACCACATCCTCTTCCTTGGTCTGCATCCCCGACAACCCCTTGCCGCCACGCTTTTGCGCCCGGAAATCGGCCAGCGGGGTACGTTTGATGTAACCGCCCGAGGTGACGGTCACGACCATGTCTTCGCGTTCGATCAGATCCTCGTCTTCCATGTCGCCGGACCAATCGACGATCTCGGTACGACGGGGCACGGCGAATTGGTCGCGGACTTCGCGCAGCTCATCGCCGATGATACCCATGATACGCTCGCGCGATGACAGAATATCCAAATATTCCTTGATCTTGGCGGCCAGTTCTTCCAGCTCGTCCGTGACCTCTTTGACGCCCAGTTGGGTCAGACGCTGCAAGCGCAGGTCGAGGATGGCACGGGCCTGAATCTCGGTCAGGTTATAGGTGCCATCGTCGTTCATCTTGGACAGAGGATCGTCGATCAGGCGCAGATAGCCTTCGATCTCGGCCGCAGGCCAGCGACGGGTCATCAGTTTCTCGCGCGCCTCGGCGGCATCGGCGGACGAGCGGATCGTGGCAACCACTTCGTCCACGTTCGAAACGGCCACGGCCAGACCACACAGGATGTGACTGCGTTCGCGCGCTTTGCGCAGGTCATAGGCGGTGCGGCGGGCGACGACATCCTCACGGAAGTCGATGAACGAGGTCAGGAAGCGGCGCAGGGTCAGCTGTTCAGGCCGACCACCGTTCAGGGCCAGCATATTGCAGCCAAAAGACGTCTGCATCGGCGAGAAACGGTAAAGCTGGTTCAGCACCACCTCGGGCGTTGCATCGCGTTTCAGTTCGACCACGACGCGCACGCCATTGCGGTCGGATTCGTCCTGCACATGCGCCACACCTTCGATGCGTTTTTCGCGCACCGCTTCGGCGATCTTTTCGATCATTGAGGCTTTGTTCACCTGATAGGGGATCTCATCCACCACAATCGCATATCGATCGCGGCGGATTTCCTCGACCCGCGTCTTGGCGCGGATGATGACGCTGCCGCGGCCTTCCAGATAGGCTTTGCGCGCGCCGGATCGGCCCAGCATGACGCCTCCGGTCGGGAAATCAGGGCCGGGGACGTATTCGATCAACTGCTCGGAGGTCAGGTCAGGGTCGTCGATCAATGCCAGCGTGGCGTCAACAACCTCACCCAGATTATGCGGCGGAATGTTGGTCGCCATACCCACGGCAATACCGCCTGCGCCATTGACCAGCATGTTCGGGAAACGGGCGGGCAGGACGGTCGGCTCTTTATCTTTGCCGTCATAGTTGTCCTGAAAATCGACCGTCTCTTTTTCAATATCGGCCAGCAGGGATGCAGCGGGCTTGTCCATCCGCACTTCGGTATAGCGCATGGCCGCCGGGTTATCGCCGTCCATCGAGCCAAAGTTGCCCTGGCCATCCAGCAGCGGCAGCGACATCGAGAAATCCTGCGCCATCCGCACCAGCGCGTCATAGATCGCGCTGTCACCGTGCGGGTGGTACTTACCCATCACATCGCCGACCGGACGGGCCGATTTGCGGTACGCCTTGTCGTGCGTGTTGCCGGTTTCGTGCATCGCGTAAAGGATACGCCGGTGCACAGGCTTCAACCCATCACGCAGATCAGGGATCGCGCGCGAGACGATGACCGACATGGCATAGTCCAGATAGGATGTGCGCATCTCGGATTCGATGGATACCGTAGGGCCGTCGTAAACGGGGCGCTCTGGCGGGGTTTCATCCATGTTTTCTGGGGTTTCTGGCGTATCGCTCACGTAAACTGCCCGTTCTTTGGCTTGGGTCTATATCTTGTGGGTGCACCTTATCAGACCCGGTACATAAGGTGCAAGCAAGCTGATCATTTACCACAAAAAGTCACGGTAACATAGGGGTAACATATTGTTATATAAGGGTTCAGTGTTGCGTGTGATACCCTCAAAGGACCTTGCAAAAAATCGGAGGTCTGCATGAAGCAAAGCGAAACCGAACTAATGCTAAAAGGGTACGGGCTGACAACAGCAGAATTTTTCTATCACATGCCCGACTATATTCACGTGTTGAATACCTTCATCTGGCAGGATTACGACCTGGCCCCTGATCATCCAAAGCTTTTTGAATTCGTTGAGTTCTGGCAACGTGAAATCGAAGGACCTTTGCACTCGGTGCGGTTCACCCACCGTAAAATGATTGCCCCGGGCGAGTGGCGAAACATGGTCGGTGAGTTTCGGGTAAATTAGCCTTTCAACCAACCCGCCAAGCATAAACAGAGCAGCCGGTTGATCCCGATCCGGTAAAGCTGTTGCCGTCCTCGGCCATTCGTCCGCGCCATTTGACGGTAATCGCCGGGAAATAGTCCGTTCCGTTGAGTTCCTGTTCGTTCAGGTAGACGACAGTGTTGGCCTTTTGACCCAACGAGTCCGTCAGGCTGCCGGTATACTTGTTGTCACCAGCGCGGGTATAGCGCACGGACCCGGTCACATTCACAACGAAAGCGCATGTCGCCTTGAAGCTCCAGCTTCCGGCGAGTGAAACAGCGGACGAGGCTGCGGTTTGTGAAGCGGTCGTTGCAGGTGCCGCGACGCATACGGTTCCGCTTTTGCTTTCCAGTTCTTCCAGAGCATGACGCGTGCCAAGATCATCTGCTCCAAGGGTGGATTTGCTGGCCCTGCGGTAATTCGCAAAGGCGCGTTTCGTGCGAGGGCCCGCGACGCCATCGGCCCCACCAGCATTGCACCCTAGCGCATTCAGAGCCGTTTGGGTGGCGCGCATCACGTCTTTCGAATCTTGAATTACCGCGGGTGCCGTCGTCGATTCCGGGGATGTTTCAGGGTTCTCGCCAGCGGCGGGGCCTTCCAACCCTGCGCGCAGTTGCAACGCGATTTCATAGGTATAGTCGGTGGAGCGGTCCGCGTATTTCTCAAGAAATGTGTCCAATGCCGACGCCGTGCCGACCGAGCGAGCCAATTCCAGATCGGCGCGCATCTTTTCAATCGGCAGCGCCACTGTGTCGACAGATGGCACCTCTACAACCGCTGGAGTGAAGTAGAACTCGCCCAATAGTTCATCATAATAGGCGGGGATTTGGTTGTGTTGCACGGTACGGGACAAATCCCGCACTTCGCGCCTGAGGTCGGCAACCATGCTGCGCAGCTCAAGCCCTGGTTCTGCCAAGCGTGGCAACAAGGCACGGGTAAAGACCGAATTCGGCTCGGCCTCATTGTCATGCAACCGATCCAACGCCATCTGGCCGGCCCCGGCTGAGAAAATGACAAACATGCCTTGCGGCGCGTCGATCCTACCCAAACCGCGCGTGCCGCCGATGCTGCGTCCGGCGGTGGTTTCAAAAGGGTTGTCCCGACATGCGTCGATAATGGCGATGGATGTCCGGGCCCCTGTGCCGCGCACGCGGTTCAGCAAGTTCGACAGGGCGATGGACTCGGATTTGACGAAATCAGTCTCACCCGCGAACGGAGTCTCGATATCCGTGGGCAGCAGATAGTTTTCACCGTCAATTTCCACGCCGTGCCCGGCAAAAAACACAAAGGCCGTATCTCCGGCCTCTAGTTGCGCGGTGAACTCTGATATTCGCTGATTCATTCCCCGTCGGTCGAGGTTCAAACCCTCAAAGGTCTCAAAGCCTAACGTTCTCAGTTGCCGCGCAACAGCTTCGGCGTCGGCAACGGCCTTTTGCAAAGTGGGTACGGATTCGTATTGGTTGTTGCCAATAACCAGCGCCAAGCGCTCTTGCGCCCAAAGTGGTGACGCACAAATAACGAACCAAAAGGAAATCAGCCACTTCATCTTGAAACCCGGTTTTCCAACATCCGCTTTAAAGATAACGGAAAACCTGAGTTGGCCACAGTGACTTTGTTTACTTAGTGGTTTCCGTTTGGGGTTAGCCCGAGCAGCTCGCGCCCCCAAGGACGCAGAATTTGGCGCAATGTGGGTGATTTAGATGCACATCCGCCTCGGCCTCGGCCAGCGTGGTGCCCATTTCGAATTCGGGTTCATGGGCAAGCAGGGTGCAGGCCAAGACAGCAGGTTTGTCTGCCCCTTTACGCTTGACGACCATCCGCGCGTTCGAACACATCACCGCGTTCGGTGACTTGTCCAGAATACCCCAGCAAGCTGTAGTTATTTCAGGAACTTCAACTGTTTCGTCCATTTCCGGGAACAACACTGTCTGCGCAGGATTCTGGGCATCAATATTAAAGCCGTGGGCTTCAAAAAATGCCGCATACCCCGCACGGCTTTGCGCATCGGTATCACCCCAAACGGTGCGACCGGCGACTGCCATGTTGAAGCCATTGTCGCGCAACCATTCCATGCCGGTTACGGTTTTTTCGAAACTACCCGCTCCGCGCTCTTCGTCATGTAGGTCGGGGCGGTAGTGGTCGACTGAAATGCGTAACGTCAGCTTGTCGCCATATTCACGCTGCAGCTCGATCAACCCCTCGCGCATTTTGCGGCGCATCATTGGCACCATAGCGTTGGTCAGAATCAAAACTTCATACCCACGCTCAAGCGCGGCGCGCGTCATCTCGATCATCTGGGGATTCATGAAGGGTTCGCCACCGGTAAACCCGATCTCACGCACCGGCCAGTTACGCTCTTCGATCTGGTCCAGATAGTCGCGCACCTCGTCGGCGGTGATATAGACCAGCGCATCGTTTGTGGGACTGCTGAGGATATAGCAGTTCTGACACTCGATGTTGCAAAGAGTTCCGGTGTTAAACCAAAGTGTTTCGGGGTTCTCCAACGCCACAGACGCACGGTTTTGACCGTCCGCAGTCACTAATTTGTCCTGAAACTTACCAATATTGGCATTAAGTGGGGCGTTGTCTTTCATTCCGGTATCCGGTTCTTTGAAAACTTCGCCAAGACTTAGCCCTTTGGTTGAGGTTCGTTAAGTGCGACATGTCGAACCTGACAGAGTTTTGATGACGGCAGGAATTATGAAAATGGTTGCGCTAACATTGGACATGGCCTTCGGGGCAAGGTAAGGAAAACACATGGTTTCTCGCGTCATACCTGTGGATCCGTTTGATCTGGTCATTTTTGGCGGAACCGGCGATCTGGCTCAGCGCAAGATTCTGCCGGCATTGTACCGTCGTTTTTGTGCAGGCCAGTGGGACGATGATGTCCAGATTATCGGGGCTGCGCGTTCGGCGCATGACGATCAGGGGTTCCGCGATCTGGTTTCCGCGTCGCTAAAGGAACATGCCTCGCGGCAATGCCAGGATGTGTCTGCGCTGCAGTCGTTTTTACAGCGTGTGTCCTACGTGTCTTTGGACGGTGCAGCGGATGATGGGTGGACACAGCTTGCTGAAAAACTGAGACCCGACTGCGTTAGGGCGTTCTATTTCTCGGTCGGTCCGCGCTTGTTCGGGCCATTGGCCGAACGGATCGAAGCGCATGAGCTGGCAACGCGGCTTACGCGGATTGTTGTCGAAAAACCATTTGGGCACGATCTTGACAGTTCGCGGGCGTTGAATGCGACGCTGGCCGCGTATTTCACCGAAAAGCAGATTTACCGGATCGACCATTATCTGGGTAAAGAAACCGTTCAGAACCTTATGGCGGTCCGGTTCGGCAATATGCTGTTCGAGCCTTTGTGGAACAGTCAGTACGTCGACCACATCCAAATTACGGTGGCCGAATCTGTGGGGATTGATGGGCGCGAGGATTATTATGACCGCGCCGGCGCCATGCGCGATATGATGCAGAACCATCTTATGCAGTTGTTGTGTCTGATCGCGATGGAACCACCGGCCAAATTCGACCCGGACGCCGTGCGTGACGAAAAGCTCAAGGTCATTCGCGCGCTGGATCAGGTCGAACCGCATCACATCGTTCGCGGCCAATTCGATGGCGAGAGTGACGGTTACCGTGAGGTTGTCGGCAATCCGCGTTCGACCACGGAAAGCTACGTGGCGCTGAAGGCCCATGTCAGCAATTGGAGGTGGGCCGGGACGCCGTTCTATCTGCGAACGGGTAAACGGCTGGTCGCTCGGTCATCGGTGATAAATGTGATGTTCAAAGATGCGCCTCATTCAATCTTTGGCGAAGAGGCCGGGCGTCACGCAAACGTTCTATCCATCCGGCTGCAACCGAATGAGGGCATTACCCTTAAGGTCACTATCAAGGAACCTGGTCCGGGTGGAATGCGATTGGTCGATGTTCCTTTGGACATGAGCTTTGCCGAGGCATTGGGACCAGAAAATCAGGATCCGCCTGACGCGTATGAACGTTTGGTGATGGATGTGATCCGCGGCAATCAGACCCTGTTCATGCGCGGGGATGAGGTCGAGGCCGCCTGGGCTTGGACCGATCCGATCATAGCGGGATGGCAAGCCCGCGGTGATGTGCCGAAACCCTATGAGACTGGCAGCACAGGCCCCGGCGACGCCGAGCTGCTGATGAAGCGTGATGGTCGCCGATGGCAAGGAATAAACCCATGAACATACAGGAATACGCCGACAGGGACATGCTGGCCATCGACGTCGCCAACGTGCTGGCTGGAGATCTGGAGGCCGCCTTGCTGCACCACGATAAGGTATCGCTGGCCGTACCCGGAGGCACCACGCCGGGCCCTATTTTTGACAGCCTATGCGCTGCAGATCTGGAATGGGATCGTGTTCGTGTGCTGCCAACGGACGAAAGATGTGTTCCGGGCAACAGTGAACGATCGAACGAACGTCTGATCCGCGAACGTCTGCTGACCAACCGCGCCTCGGTGGCGGAATACGTTCCTTTGTATCTTGAAGGAAAAGAGCCGGATGACGTGCTGCCAGAGATCGAAAGCCTAATTACGCCAGTGCTACCTTTGTCGGTTCTCGTGTTGGGCATGGGGGATGATATGCACACCGCCTCGTTATTTCCGGGGATGCTTGGATTGGCCGAAGCATTAGACAGCCACGCGCCGACGCTGGCGATTGCCAGACCGGAAACGCAACCCGAAGCACGGATTTCGCTGACAGCTCCGGTTTTGGACGGGGCCTTGTCTAAGCATCTGGTGATTCTCGGGGCGTCCAAACGCGAGGCGTTGGACCGCGCGATGCGCCTGCCGCCGGAAGAAGCCCCAATCGCGGCAGTATTAAGTGGTATGACCGTACACTGGGCGGAGTAATCGTGATGAAATTGGATGAACTCAATTCTCTGGCAAGTGACGCGAAAGACTGGCGCATTCTGGACCTTTTTGAACAAGACGCTGATCGCGCAGATGGGTTTTCCGCCTCGACCGGCGATCTGCGGTTTGACTATTCGAAAACCTGTATCAACGCGGATGTGCGATCTGCGCTTATAGCGCTGTGTGATCAGGCCGCGCTTGCCGACAAACGCGAGGCGATGTTCAGTGGCGTACGGATCAATGAAACCGAAAACCGGTCCGTGTTGCACACAGCGCTGCGCAATCTGGACGGTGGTCCTGTTGAGGTCGACGGTTTGGACGTCATGCCAGATGTTCTGGACACGTTGCAAAGGATGCGCGTTTTCGCCGAAGAGGTTCGCGGCGGAACAACCGTCGGGGCAGGGGGCAGCTTCACCGATATCGTTAATATCGGTATCGGGGGATCGGATCTGGGTCCTGTCATGGCAACGCATGCTCTGGCCCCTTATCACGATGGCCCCCGGGTGCATTATGTCTCGAACGTAGATGGTGCACATATCGCCGATACATTGCGCCAACTGGACCCGACGCGCACGCTTGTGATTGTTGCGTCAAAAACTTTCACCACCATCGAAACAATGACCAACGCCAGAACAGCGCGCGCTTGGATGACCGAAGGGGGTGGTGACCCGGCGCGCCAATTTGCAGCCGTATCCAGTGCTCTGGACAAGACCGAGGCGTTCGGCATTCCAGAAGAACGCGTTTTCGGTTTCGCCGATTGGGTCGGCGGGCGCTATTCGGTTTGGGGGCCTGTGGGGCTGCCGGTGATGATTGCGGTCGGCTCCAACGCCTTTGACGCCTTCCTGCGCGGTGGACAGGCGATGGATGTGCATTTTCGAGCCGCCGATTGGGCCGACAACATGCCGGTTATGCTGGCGCTTGTGGGTGTCTGGCATCGGCAGGTTATGGGCTATTCCAGCCGCGCTGTATTGCCGTATGACCAACGTCTGTTGCGTTTGCCGGCATATTTCCAACAGCTAGAAATGGAATCCAACGGAAAATCTGTCGCCATGGATGGCAGTGCGTTGGCGGTGCCCTCGGGGCCGATTGTCTGGGGGGAACCCGGTACAAACGGTCAGCATGCCTTTTATCAGTTGATCCACCAGGGCACCGACGTCATTCCGTGCGAATTCATGGTAGCTGCCCAAGGGCACGAACCTGAACTGGCGCATCATCACCGTCTGCTTCTGGCCAACTGCCTCGCGCAATCCGAAGCACTGATGCGTGGACGAACGTTCGAAGAAGCGCGTCAGCGGATGGCTGAGAAAGGGCTGCAATGGGCCGAGCTTGAGCGTCAGGCCCGGCACCGGGTCTTCCCCGGGAACCGTCCGTCTACCACGCTGATTTATCCACAGCTAACCCCGTTTGTATTGGGCCAGATCATTGCGTTGTATGAGCATCGCGTGTTCGTCGAGGGCGTCTTGCTCGGTATCAACTCGTTCGATCAATGGGGCGTTGAATTGGGAAAAGAGCTGGCGACGTCTCTGGCTCCTATCGTGGATGGCGAAGAGAGCGCGGCGCAAAAGGATGGTTCAACCGCAGGTCTGGTTGCTTATGCGTTGCGGCACCGGGACTGAAAAAAACGCAGCTTGGAACCGCCATAGTCTGGATTCTTTTATTGTCAGACAATTAAATGATTGGCAGGGTTCCTTGTGAAGAGCCGCCCCTGTTCCCTTGCCCGGACATGGGGCAGGGCTAGAACGAGGTGCTGCCACGCAGAAGCGGCACAGACATAGGGAGGATGTCCATGCTGGGACAAATGATGACGCAGCCGTTGCTGATCTCGTCGCTGATTGAGCACGCCGATCGCTATCACGGCCAGACCGAAATAATCTCGGTTGAAACGGATGGAAGCGTTACTGAAAGTAGTTGGTCTCAGGTGGCGCACAACGCGCGCAAGCTGGCTTCGGCATTGACGAATCTGGGGCTTGATCCTCAGGCTCGTGTCGGCACTTTGGCGTGGAACAACCGACGCCATCTTGAGATTTACTACGGAACATCCGGTGCTGGTTTTGTTTGCCATACAGTAAACCCCCGGCTGTTCCCCGAACAGCTAACGTACATCATCAACCATGCGCAGGACCGTGTTCTGTTTTTTGACGCGACCTTTATTCCCTTGGTTGCAGCGTTGCAGGATCATCTGACCGAGGTTCAGCATTTTATTTTGATGGGTCCGCGGAACGAGGAAGCGGTCGCACAGGTTCAGAACGTTCAATTCTATGACGAATTCATCGAAACGGGCGACGCAGGCTTCGAATGGCCAAGCTTTGACGAAAACACCGCATCCAGCCTGTGCTATACGTCAGGGACTACGGGCAACCCCAAAGGTGTACTGTATTCGCACCGCTCGACCGTTCTGCACAGCTTTGGTTCGAACACGCGTGATGTAATCGGGTATTCGGCCATGGACGTAGTGCTGCCGGTGGTGCCGATGTTCCACGTCAATGCGTGGGGATCACCTTATGCATGTGCAATGTCGGGGTCCCGTATGGTATTGCCGGGACCGGGGCTGCATGGCGAAGCCTTGGTCAATCTGATCGATACATATGACGTTACCATTGCAATGGGCGTGCCGACCATTTGGCAGGGTCTTTTGGCGCATGCCGCAAGTTCGGGCAGTAAACTAACAAGCCTGCAGCGCACTGTGATCGGTGGCGCGGCGTGTCCGCCCTCAATGATCGAAACCTTCCGCGAGGTTTATGGCGTCGACACGATCCACGCATGGGGCATGAGCGAAATGAGCCCGCTCGGCACTGCAAACCATCCGCTGGCCAAGCACTCAAAACTGCCGGTCGAGGATCAACACCGCGTTCGCGAAAGCCAAGGACGCCCCTGTTACGGTGTCGAACTCAAGATTGTGGATGATGACGGCAAGGAACTACCCCATGACGGAGAAACGCAAGGCGACCTGATGGTCCGCGGTCATTGGGTGCTGGACAGCTATTTTCAGATGCAGGATCAGGATCTGCTGCAGGATGGCTGGTTCGCGACAGGAGATGTGGCGACGTTGGATCCCGATGGCTTTATGACTATCCGGGACCGGTCCAAGGATATCATCAAGTCGGGTGGTGAGTGGATCAGTTCGGTCGAGCTGGAAAACATCGCTGTTGCCCACCCGAAATTGGCAACCGCTGCCGTGATCGGGGTTCCACATCCGAAATGGGATGAGCGTCCGCTATTGGTCGCAGTCAAAGCCGAGGGGGAAAATCCAAGCGAAGACGAACTGCTTGCCTTTTTCGACGGCAAAATCGCAAAGTGGCAAGTTCCGGACAAGGTGGTTTTCGTCGATGCGCTGCCATTGAATGCAACGGGCAAAGTTTTGAAACGCAACCTAAGGGCAGACTTCGAATCCGAATTGACTGGATAAGAGTTTGAAATCAGGGGAAATGGCTCCGGCGGTAGGGATCGAACCTACGACCAATTGATTAACAGTCAACTGCTCTACCGCTGAGCTACGCCGGAACGGTTCGCGCCGTATAGCAATCCGTTTCTGTGGCGTCCAGAGGGCGCGTAAGATTTTTCGTCGAAAAATCTCGGGCCAGATTCAACGCCAACGGTATTGCATAGATGTTGGTATTCTTGGGAATTTTGGCTCCGGCGGTAGGGATCGAACCTACGACCAATTGATTAACAGTCAACTGCTCTACCGCTGAGCTACGCCGGAACTGAGTGGCGTATAACAACACGGATTTTGGTCGTCCAGAGGGGATCGACCCCAAATGCCGAAAAAGTTTTTGAGGTTAAGCCAGCCGGCGAAAAACCGAATTTGCGGAAAGCGGACCATCTGGCGAAACCATTGATCTTCCGGTTAAATCGACCAGATGGGCGAAAACGTTCCGCTCGGCTGCTCCAAGCAGGGCAACAGGGGTTTCGGTGTATATCCGCTCTGCCAGTTGTCGCGCTGTACCGGGTTGATCTGCCAGAGCGTCCAGAATCTGTGCTTCGCGCGACAATCGGTGATGGATCAGCCAATCCAGCCGGGCCACAGGATCCGTGATTGGCGCTCCGTGACCTGCATGAAACACTGTCCACTTTCGGGCGCGAAGTTTATGGCAAGCCTGCATGAAATCCGTGAGGTCGCCATCCGGAGGGGATACCAACGAGCTGGCCCATCCCATCACATGATCTGCTGTAAAGCACACGTCTGCCCAACCCAGCGCGATATGATTGCCAAGATGGCCGGGCGTGTGGATGACCTCAAGCTGCCAATCCTGTCCTTCGATGACGTCGCCGTCCGACACCTCGACATCGGGGCGAAAGGCTGTATCGATTCCCTCTCCGCCACCCGCCAGACCTTGCTTGGCCAGTTCCGCCATGACGTTACTTCGACCGGCTTCCGGGCCTCCAAATGCATAAATCGGTGCGCCAGTACGCTTGGCCAGTGGTTTTGCCAGCGGTGAGTGGTCCAGATGCGTATGTGTGATGATGATGTGGCTGATCTTTTGACCTGGTTCCAATGCCGCCAGAATCGCCTCAAGATGTGTATTGCTTTCGGGGCCGGGGTCGATAACCGCGCAATCGCGGTCTCCCAGCAGATACGTATTGGTTCCTCGGTAGGTCATGGGCGAGGGATTCGGAGCAAGAATCCGGCGCAAGCCCGGCTGTAATGTCGTGGCTTGACCCGTGGGCGGGTTGAAATCGTCGGGGGCCTGCATTTTGCGCTCTTTCTCATTTCGGATCAGCCCGTTAGGTTTAGCGCATGTCGAGTAGATGGCTCAAATCATATATGCCACGCAGCCTGTACACCCGTGCAGCCTTGATTCTTGTTCTGCCTGTTATCGTGTTGCTGTTGGTGGTGGGCATCGCTTTTTTGCAAAAGCACCTTGAGGACGTCACCGGGCAAATGACGCGCACGGCTTCGCGCGAAGTGATGCTGGTCACTGAAACGATGAAGGGTTTTGAAACGCAGCAGCAGGCGTTGGCGGCCATCCGACCTGACCTGAGCGCGCTTGAGATGCAGGTGCGTTTTTTGGGCATAAATGACAGCCCGATGATCGGATACCGACGTTGGTACGATTTCATCGCACCGCAGGTTGAAACGGATTTGCACGCCCATCTTCCGGACCTTGTCGCGATTGCGTTGCCCAGTGGCGATGAAGCCCGGCTATATTTGCAGACCGATCTGGGGTTACTGCAGTTGACGATGGATCGTCGACGTCTGTCCCCCACAGCACCGCATCAGTTGATCGTCACAATGGTGTTTTTTGCCGTCGTCATGACGTCTATTTCGTTTCTCTACATGCGCAACCAGCTGCGACCGATCACGCGGCTAGCCGACGCTGCGCAGGCGTTCGGACGGGGCAGGGTGGTGCCCTATGTACCCGGAGGCGCGATGGAAGTCCGGGCAGCTGGCAGCGCGTTTCTGGACATGCGTGCGCGGATTGAGCGGCAGATTGAACAGCGAACAATGATGCTGTCCGGGGTAAGCCACGATTTGCGAACACCTTTGACGCGCTTAAAGCTTGGCCTGTCGATGTTGCCGGAAGATGAGGCTGAGCCTTTGCAAAAGGACGTGGACGAGATGCAACTGCTTCTTGATGCGTTTCTGGATTTTTCCCGCGGTGCTGCAGAAGGCCAACCGGAACAGGTGGAGCCTGAGGCATTACTGCGAAAGATCGTGGATGACGCGCAAAGGGCCGGCTATGCCGCGACTTTGGTTTCGGTCGAAGGCGAGGGCACCGCCATGTTACGCCCTACGGCCATCCGCCGCGCCGTTGAAAATCTGATCGGCAACGCAGTTCGTTATGGAACCAAAGCCGAAGTGAGTCTTTCCATGACGTCCAAGTCGCTGAGAATAAGGGTTGAAGACGACGGCCCGGGTATTCCGGCGGAACAAAGGACCGAAGCAGTAAAACCCTTTTCGCGACTCGATCCGGCGCGAAATCAGAATCAGGGCAGTGGTGTGGGCCTGGGCCTTGCTATCGTTGCTGACATAGCGCGCGCACATGGGGGGGTATTGCGTCTGGGGCAAAGCGAAACCCTTGGAGGGCTAAGCGCTGACATCATTGTCGGACGATAGAAATAGCTTCTTTTATCGACATCTGCGGGGACGGTGGTAGGCCCGGAGGGACTCGAACCCCCAACCAAAGCGTTATGAGCGCTCTGCTCTAACCAATTGAGCTACAGGCCCGCCTAAGCGCATTCCGTATCACGGTGAACGCCCGCGTCAAGCCTGACCGTTGCAACATGGCGCACAATCGACTAACCCGCGCGAGAACGATTGATAAGGGGCTGGCCATGACTGCGGGCAAGAACGGAATTACCTATGCCGATGCGGGCGTTGATATTGATGCAGGGAACGCGTTGGTAGACCGGATCAAGCCGGCGGCCAAACGGACCAACCGTTCCGGCGTCATGAGCGGCCTTGGCGGCTTTGGCGCTTTGTTCGACCTCAAGGCTGCCGGGTACACCGACCCGATTCTGGTGGGCGCGACCGATGGGGTTGGCACCAAGTTGCGGATTGCGATCGACACCGGTGTGGTCGACGGTGTTGGTATTGACCTGGTAGCCATGTGCGTCAACGACTTGATCTGCCAAGGTGCTGAGCCTTTGTTCTTTCTGGACTATTTCGCGACCGGCAAGTTGGACACTGATACCGCCGCCAGGATCATCGAAGGCATTGCCGAAGGTTGTGTGCAATCCGGCTGTGCATTGATCGGGGGCGAAACGGCTGAAATGCCTGGCATGTACCCCGACGGTGACTTTGATCTTGCAGGGTTCTCGGTTGGTGCCATGGAACGTGGTGCGCATTTGCCTGCCGACGTGCAGCAAGGTGATGTGCTGCTTGGTTTGGCCTCAAACGGTGTGCACTCCAACGGGTATTCGCTGGTGCGTAAACTGGTTGAGATGTCGGGTCTTGGTTGGGAGGCCGACTCACCCTTCGGAACCGGCTCGCTTGGCGAAGCTCTTTTGACACCAACGCGCCTGTACGTGCAGCCTGCATTGCAGGCAATCCGGGCAGGGGGCGTACATGCTTTGGCCCATATCACCGGCGGTGGATTGACCGAAAACCTACCGCGCGTTCTGCCCGAGGGGCTGGGCGCAGAAATCGACCTTAATGCCTGGGACTTGCCACCCGTCTTCCGCTGGATGGCGGAAACTGGCGGTATTGCCGAAGGCGAAATGCTTAAGACCTTCAACTGCGGTATCGGCATGATCGTTGTGTGTGCCGAGGATCGTGCAGATGAGCTGGCCACCTTGTTGGATGAGGCCGGTGAGGCCGTCGCGCGTATCGGTACGGTGACCACTGCCCCGGGCGTCGCCTACGCGGGCACCCTGCTGTGAGCCACAAGCGCGTTGCCATCCTGATCTCGGGCGGGGGCTCGAACATGGAGTCGCTTGTCGACAGTATGACAGGGGATCATCCTGCGCGTGCGTGTTTGGTATTGTCCAATGACCCACAAGCGGGTGGTTTGAAAAAAGCAGCCGATCGTGGCATTCCCACTGCCGCTGTAGATCACCGACCCTTTGGCGGGGACCGCGCTGAATTTGAGGCGGAACTGCTCAAACCATTAGAGGCAGCGCAACCTGATATTGTGTGCCTCGCTGGTTTCATGCGGGTGCTGACTGGGGATTTCGTATCGCGGTTTCAGGGGCGTATGCTGAATATCCACCCGTCACTGTTGCCGAAATACAAGGGCCTGAACACCCATGCGCGTGCCATCGCGGCCCAAGACCCCGAACACGGTTGTTCGGTGCATGAGGTCACGGCCGCTTTGGACGATGGCCCGATACTGGGGCAGGCCCGCTTGAAAATAGAGGCCGACGACACCCCGGAAACATTGGCGGCAAGGGTGCTGGTGTGGGAGCACAAACTTTACCCTGCGGTTTTGAAGCGATTTGCCGCCGGAGACAGATCAAGGGTGTCGATGCCTTGACCGAGGCGGGGTGATTTACACGCCCGTGCTATTCGGCCTATGGTCTGCGTAATCGCTCGGTACGGTATGAAAGCGACGGGCAGCCACAAAGAACAAGAGCAAGAACAGCACCGCGTATGAAGACCCTTACAACGACGCAAGAGCTGGCCGACTTCTGCAAGGCCGCTGCGGACCATGACTATGTCACCCTAGACACCGAATTTCTGCGCGAGCGGACTTATTACTCCAAACTGTGCCTGCTGCAGATGGCGGTACCATCCCAAGAAGAAGACAGCGCAGTATTGGTCGATCCATTGGCTGAAGGCATGTCGCTGGATCCTTTGTTCGAACTCTTCGCCAATGAGAATGTCGTCAAGGTATTTCACGCCGCACGGCAAGACCTTGAGATTTTCTGGGTTGAGGCTGGCGTGTTTCCCAAACCGCTGTTCGACACGCAGGTTGCCGCGATGGTCTGCGGCTTTGGTGAGCAGGTTGGGTACGAAACGCTGGTTCGGAAAATCTGCAAGCAGGGTGTCGACAAGACTTCGCGCTTTACCGATTGGTCCCGACGTCCTTTGTCCGACGCACAAAAGAGCTATGCGCTGGCTGATGTAACGCATCTTCGTCAGATTTACGAACATCTTGCTGCAGAGTTGCAGAAGACCAAGCGTAGTCATTGGGTGGCCGAAGAATTGCGGATACTGACGCAACCGGCAACATACGAAATTCGGCCCGAGGACGCGTGGAAACGTGTAAAAACCCGGACCAATTCGTCAAAATTTCTGGCTGTTGTTCGAGAGCTTGCGCATTTCCGTGAGGCTTATGCGCAAGAAAACAACGTTCCGCGTAGTAGGGTGTTCAAGGATGACGCTTTGATCGAGCTTGCTTCGACCAAGCCAAAGAACGCGTCCGACTTGGGCGGGTCGCGCCTTTTGTTGCGCGAAGCCCGCAAAGGGGCGATTGCCGAAGGGATTCTTTCGGCAGTTAAGAAGGGCGTCGGATGTCCGCCGGATCAAATGCCGCGCGTGGATAACAGTCGCGACAAGCTCAAGGTCAACCCGGCGCTTTCGGATTTGTTACGTGTTTTGCTGAAGTCTAAAACGGAAAGTTCCGGCGTTGCGGCTAAGCTAATCGCCACGAGTTCCGAATTGGACCAAATCGCCGCCGGTGAACGTGAGCTTCCGGCGATGTCCGGGTGGCGCTACGAAGTGTTTGGTGAAGACGCCCTGAAACTATGCGAGGGTAAGATCGCGTTGGCGGCCAAAGGACAGTCCGTCGAGGTTGTCGCGCTGTAACAGCGGTCAGCGGCGCCGGGATTCCAGCGCGTTTTGCTGCCCAATAACCCGCACAAGTCGAACGCCCTCAAGCTGTTCAAGGCTCACGTTGGTTGCATCTGAAACCTGCCGCGACCTGTCACTACCCTGGTTGGTTGTATAGCTGGGGTAGCTGACGCGGAACGTGTATTCGAGGATGCCGTTTTTCTGGTTCTCTTCGTTTTCCACAAGAACAAGCCGCGCGTCATACGCACCTTGCCGCGCTGCGGTTCCGGTCGCAAAAATGATCGCGCCGGATGGTGTGGGGTCTATTCGCAACTCGTCAATTCTGGCGATTGGCACGCTGTTGTCGGGGGCATCCGGCCGGGAAAACAGGCCTATGCCCTTGCGCTGGTCAGGAACAAGCACGTTTGCATCGTTGGGATCAGTTGTGCTGGGCGCCGGAGTGCTCGACCCGAACCAGTTGGACGGGTTTGCCCGCGAGTCACGCCAGTTATTGCAGGCGGACAGCGCCAAAGTGGCGACCAAAAGTGCAGACAGTGTTTTTTGCATGGACCCAACGCTCAGAGCAGTAATATCAGCAACGGGTTATCGCAAAACCGTGGCTTTGAAAACCCACGCCGGGTCTGGACAGGCCGGGGTCATAGGCATAGTTCACAGATGTGAACGCAATGAAAGGACCGCCCCAAGATGGCAACGCCTGCCTTTGAGGAAATTGTCGAAGATTTCGAGTTTCTGGAGGACTGGGAAGACCGGTACCGCCATGTCATTGATCAGGGCAAAGCGATGGAGCCTCTGGACGATGCGCTAAAGGTTCCGGCCACCAAGGTGCATGGCTGCGCTAGTCAGGTTTGGTTGCATCCTGTTATCGAAGGCGGTGTATTCCGGTTTGATGGGGATAGCGATGCGTTGATCGTGCGCGGACTGATTGCCGTGTTGCGTGCGTTATACAACGATCTGCCTGTTGGCGAAGTGCCCAAGGTGGACGCCGCAGCAGAACTGGGACGTTTGGGGTTGAACGACCACCTTTCGGCGCAGCGATCGAACGGGTTGCGCTCGATGATCGAACGCATCCGCGAAGTTGCGCAGGAAAATGCCTGAAACGCCGCAGCTATAGCGGGCGCTGCGCCCATTCGTTGAGAGTCGTTTCAAGATCCCCGTAGCCCGTGAAACGGCGCTCAAACGCCAGCCCCATGCGATCGGCGCATTCACGGGCGCGCTCTGTCAGGTCAGGGTCGTCTGTTTGCGCCTGATAAACCAGCTTGGTGTAGTTGCCAAAGTACATGTCGCGTAGTTCGGGGTGGCGATCCAGTCCCAAGGGTTTCCAAACGAAGGCGTCGAATTGTCGGGCCAGAAAATCCGTCAGATAGAAGGCCGTTGTTTCATCGTCCCCTCGGGCGTCGAAGGCTGCGTTGCCTTCGAAGAATGAATAGCAATGTGGGCCCTTGATCATCTCGACCCCCATGTTTTCGCAGGCCCTCTGCAAAAGACCTCCAGTGCCGCAATCGGCATAAACGACGTAAATCTTGTCGTACTGGTCCTTGTGCTTTGACACCGCGTCCTCAACGGCTTGGGTGATCCGTTCCGGGTGCACGTGCAAAATCGCGGGCAGGCAGGTCAGTGCCATATGTTCCCAACCGTTGCGCTTTTTGAGATCCAATATCTCGCGCGCAAGCGCCCCGCACGCCAGAAGCAGAATTTGTTCCTGCGTTTTTTGTTCCTGATAACCCTGCGTCGTCAGGCTGTTATCGTCTGGAAAGTGTTCCTCGGTCATGATCGGCCTCTGTTCGGTGGCTTAGCACGAATTGGTAATATTGGTTTGCGCCGTTCGTTTTTGAACCTGCTGGCGCCTTCGCGCAAAAAAGGCCGCCCGGATGCCGGACGGCCTTTGAATTCGGAATGTGCTCCGATCAACCGGCCAGCTGATTGTGCTTGCGCGAAACAAAGTCCTTGGCCATCTCAACAGCGACGGCTGCGTCGCGGCAGTATCCGTCGGCACCGATGGCTTTGCCAAACTCTTCGTTCAGAGGCGCGCCGCCAACCAGAACGATGTACTCTTCGCGCATGCCTTGTTCGACCAGCGTGTCGATCACCACTTTCATGTAAGGCATGGTGGTGGTCAGCAGGGCCGACATACCCAAGATGTCGGGCTGTTCTGTTTCCAACGCCTCAAGGTAGTTTTCAACCGGGTTGTTGATTCCGATGTCGACCACTTCGAAACCTGCGCCTTCCATCATCATCGACACAAGGTTCTTGCCAATGTCGTGGATGTCACCTTTAACGGTGCCAATAACCATCTTGCCAACGCGCGGCGCGCCGGTCTCGGCCAGCAGCGGCTTCAGGATCGCCATGCCGCCCTTCATGGCATTGGCGGCCAGCAGAACTTCGGGAACGAACAGGATGCCGTCGCGGAAGTCATGGCCAACGATCGTCATGCCACCAACCAGAGCTTTGGTCAGGATGTCGTAAGGGGTCCATCCGCGTTCCAGCAGAATGTTTACACCTTCTTCGATCTCTTCTTTCAGACCGTCGTAGAGATCGTCGAACATTTGTTCGACAAGTTCTTCGTCGTTCAGTTCGGACAGGACGATGTCTTCTTCATCGGACATGGAGCGTTTCCCTGAGCTTTGGGCGCATTGCGCCCGTGGGTGGCATTTTTTCCGTTTTGGCTAAAACGTCGCAGTTCGACTGTGACGATTGCGACCAAGGTCGTTCCGGGACCGACCTATAGGACAATTTCTTGATCAACTCGACGTCATTTTTTGCATGAAGTTCCTGCAGTTCGTTCACGCTGGTGTGAAAATCACTGGCTGCGTAAAGGTTTGAAAGCCTGTCTGTCGCTTGCGCATACCTTTGGCGAGTTGTATGGAAAGAATAGAACAAAATAGGAACAAGTTATGCAAGCGCCGCGTATCCGTGCCCGAGGAACGACAACTAATACCACCGGTCGGTTCGAGCGTTTTGACACCGTTGCTTGCGATGACGGATGGGAAATCGAAGAAGAATTGCCGCCACTTCGGACCGAAGTCAGTGAAGAATTGGCGCGTAGCCTGATAACCTATAACCGCTCACCCGATTTGCCATTCGATCATTCTATCAACCCGTATCGGGGGTGTGAGCATGGTTGCGTTTACTGTTTTGCGCGGCCCTCTCATGCGTATCTAGGGCTGTCGCCGGGGCTTGATTTCGAAACCCGCCTGATCGCCCGGCCAAATGCCGCGACGGTTCTGCGCAAAGAGCTGTCGTCAAAAGTATATAAAGTGGCCCCAATCGCTTTGGGGACGAATACGGACCCATATCAACCGATTGAGAAGAACCTGTCGATAACCCGCGAGTGCCTTAAGGTGCTGCTGGAATTCAAGCATCCGATTGGAATTGTAACCAAAGGAACGTTGGTCGAGCGTGATATTGATATCCTCGCGCAAATGGCGAAAGTCGGGCTTGTCCGGGTCGGCATTTCCTTGACCACGTTGGACGCGGATCTCTCACGTAGGATGGAGCCACGCGCGCCTTCACCAAAGCGACGACTGGAGATCATTCGGAAACTGGTCCGGGCAGGGATACCAGTCCGGGTGATGACTTCGCCCTTGGTTCCGGGTTTGACCGATCACGAACTGGAGAACCTTCTTGAGGCCGGGCGTGATGCCGGTGCGGATGCGGCGAGCTGGATCATGCTACGTCTGCCGCGCGAAGTATCAGAGCTTTGGCAAGACTGGCTGAAATCGAATGAACCAGCGCGTGCCGAAAAGGTGATGTCCAAGCTTCGCGAGATGCACGGCGGCCGAGATTATGATCCGCGCTGGGGTCATCGGATGCGGGGTGAGGGCGAGTATGCCGCGCTTGTCGCCAAGCGATTCTCGTTAGCTGTCAAACGCTTGGGGCTGGCAACGCGGACACCCCAGTTGCGGTGCGATTTGTTCGAAAAGCCGCCGCAAGCTGGTGATCAGCTACAGCTATTCCAATAAAAAAGCCCCGGTTCAAGAACCGGAGCTTTTAAACAATTTAGGTGAGTATCAGCGGTTTTCGATATCCACGTAGTCACGACTGGTTTCACCCAGATACAACTGACGCGGACGACCGATTTTGTTCTGTGGATCCGCGATCATCTCTTTCCACTGGCTGACCCAGCCAACGGTCCGCGACAGAGCGAAGATCGGAGTGAACATCGAAGTCGGGAAGCCCATCGCCTCGAGAATGATACCCGAGTAGAAGTCAACGTTCGGGAACAGTTTCTTTTCGGCGAAATATGGATCTTCAAGCGCCTGCTTTTCCAGCGCCTTCGCGACCTGAAGCTTGGGGTTGTCTTCGATACCCAGCAAGTCCAGAACTTCGTCCGCGGATTGCTTCATCACTTTGGCACGCGGGTCGAAGTTCTTGTAGACGCGGTGGCCAAAGCCCATCAGGCGGAACGGATCGTTCTTGTCTTTGGCGCGTTCAATGTATTCCGGGATACGCTCAACACTGCCGATTTCTTCCAGCATCTCAAGGCAGGCTTGGTTGGCGCCGCCATGCGCAGGACCCCAGAGGCAAGCAATACCGGCCGCGATACAGGCGAATGGGTTCGCGCCAGAGCTTGACGCAAGACGGACGGTCGAGGTCGAGGCGTTCTGCTCGTGGTCGGCATGCAGGGTAAAGATACGGTCCATTGCGCGGCTGAGGATCGGGTTGACCTCATACTCTTCGGCCGGAACGCTGAAGCACATGCGCAGGAAGTTCGACGCATAGTCCAGATCGTTGCGCGGATAAACGAAGGGCTGACCAGTGTGGTACTTGTAGGCCCAAGCCGCAATGGTCGGCATCTTGGCGATCAAGCGGTGTGAGGCGACCTCGCGCTGATGCGGGTCCGAGATATCGGTCGAGTCGTGGTAGAACGCGGACATCGCACCAACGACACCCACCATAATCGCCATTGGATGCGCATCCCGGCGGAACCCGCGATAGAAATACTGCATTTGTTCGTGCAGCATTGTGTGGCGTGTGATGGTGGTTTCAAACTTTTCCAGAACTGGGGCCGAAGGCAGCTCTCCGTAAAGCAGCAGGTAGCAGACTTCTAGGAAGTGCGATTTTGCGGCAAGTTGGTCGATCGGATAACCGCGATGCAGCAATTCACCTTTGTTCCCATCGATATAGGTGATGGTGCTGTCGCAGCTGGCGGTAGATGTAAAACCAGGGTCATACGTAAACACACCGGCGGTGCCATAAAGCTTGCGGATGTCGATCACATCGGGTCCCGCAGTTGGCGAATGAACCGGCAACTCGTATGTTTCGCCATGAACTGTCAGAGTGGCTGATTTATTGCTGTCGGTCATATTGTCCCTTCCTCATTCATGCGCAATCAGATCGCTGTCCGATCCTGCGGGCAACGGATGCGCGCGAGCGCGCAGTCCGGGTGTTAGCGGAGCAGCGTTACCCAAATGTGAAGATTTGGTTTAAGTCGCTGCGTCAGAAAGCCGGGCCAGGGTTTCATCCCGCCCCAACACGAGCATCATATCAAAAACCGAAGGTGTAACCGCCCGACCTGCCAACACGGCGCGCAGTGGCGCCGCAAGCTTGCCAAACTTAACCCCTTTCGCTTCGGCGAACGAATTGAGGGCCTCCTCCAGTCCGGTTCGCGTCCAGCTAGCATTTTGCACATGCGGCGTCAATTCATTCAGTATACCATCGGATACAGTGCTTAGGGCCTTTGCCGCCTTTTCGTCGGGCTCAATCGGACGAGAAGCAAGGACAAAGTGCGCTTTTTCAAGAAGTTCCGGGAAAGTGCGCGCGCGATCCTTGAGGCAATACATCGCACGTTCCAGATCACCAGATTGTGTGTCGGTGAGAGCAGGTAATTCGGCTGCGGCCAGGTATCCTTGGACTTCGTGCCGCAATGCGGCATCTTCTGCGATTGCAATGTGCTGGCCACACAGATTCTCGAGCTTTTTCAAGTCGAAACGCGCGGGGCTTTTACCAATGCCGTCGAGATCAAACCACTCTTTGGCTTGTTCGTCCGTAAAGAATTCGTCGTCTCCGTGGCTCCAACCCAAGCGCGCCAGATAGTTGCGCATCCCGGCTGCCGGATATCCCATCGCCTGATACTCCTGCGCGCCAAGGGCACCATGACGTTTCGAAAGCTTTTTGCCGTCCGGGCCATGTATAAGTGGGATATGCGCCCAAACGGGAACTGTCCAACCCATCGCTTCATAGATCATCATCTGACGCGCGGCGTTGTTCAGGTGGTCATCTCCACGTATGACATGCGTCACGCCCATGTCGTGATCGTCGACCACCACGGCGAGCATGTATACGGGGGTTCCGTCTGACCTGAGAATGATCATGTCATCCAACTGGTCATTTCGGATCGACACGTCGCCTTGAACCTGATCGCGAATGACGGTCGTTCCATCCTGCGGTGCCTTTATGCGGATCGCGTAGGGGGCATCGGGGTGTTTGGCGGGGTCAGCATCCCTCCAAGGACTACGGAACAGAGTTGATCGACCTTCTGCACGCGCTTGTTCACGAAACGTAGCGATTTCTTCTTGGGTCGAAAAACACTTATACGCTTTGCCTTCGTTCAAAAGCTGTTGCGCTACTTCGGCGTGGCGCGCGGCACCTTCAAACTGACTGATCACCTCGCCATCGTGGTCCAGGCCGAGCCAAGCCATACCTTGAAGGATGGCAGCGGTCGCCTCGGGGGTTGACCGCTCGCGATCCGTGTCTTCGATCCTTAGCAGAAATTTACCCCCACGGCCGCGCGCAAATAGCCAGTTGAACAACGCGGTTCGCGCACCGCCGATATGCAGAAACCCAGTTGGAGAAGGAGCGAAGCGAGTGACGACCTGATCGGACATGTTTTGGATTAACCTTTTGGTAACCGTGTCTGGCATAGTTTTGCGCCTGTCTAACGAGCCGGAAGGACGGGGGCAACCATGCGTGTTCTGGCACGGGTCGAGGCCGCATTGCTGAACCAATCCGGGCATTTGTTTCAATGGTCTCCGGTCTGTTTGGCGATTGGGATCGGTCTGTATTTCTCTCTCCGGTTCGAGCCGGGGTTGCCGATCTACGCCTGCCTGGTGGGTCTGGCCCTGGTGGTTTTGTGGATGATCCGGGGAACGCGCTTTGGTTGGTCGTCGTTAGCAATAGGGTGCGTGCTGATTGCTGCCGGATTTGTTCTGGCGGGTGCGCGCGCTCATATGGTGGCAGAGCCGGTGCTATCATGGCGCTATTACGGCCCGATCGAGGGGCGGGTTGTAGCCCTGGACCGCTCTGCGTCGGACGCGCTGCGGGTTACGCTGGACCAGGTGTGGCTAGGGGATGTGCCGTTGGAACGCCGGCCCCAGCGCGTCCGACTGTCCCTGCACGGGGGTGAGGCTGATTTGGTGCCGGGACAAAGGATCATGACAACCGGGCATTTGTCTCCGCCCCAAGGTCCTGTGGAACCCGGCGGTTTTGATTTTCGTCGCCATGCTTGGTTTCAGGGGCTGGGCGCTGTGGGGTACACGCGCGTACCGGTATTGTTGATCGCTGATCAGGAAGTGCAGGACGTTCGCATTACGGCTTTGAGGATGGCAATCTCAAACTACGTGCGCGCTATCCTGCCCGGACAGGTTGGTGGTTTCGCAGCCGCAGTAACGACGGGCGACCGAAGTGGAATGGCACAAGATACTCTCGATGCGCTACGTGCGTCTAATCTCGCGCATCTGTTGGCAATTTCGGGCCTGCACATGGGGCTTTTGACAGGGTTTGTTTATTTGCTGTGTAGGGTGGGATTGGCCGCAATTCCTGCTGTTGCCCTGCGTTGGCCTACACGCAAACTGGCAGCTGGTTGCGCACTGATCGCGGCGACAGTCTATTTGATGTTGTCTGGCGGGAACGTGGCGACGGAACGCGCCTTTGTCATGGCCAGCGTCATGTTGGGCGCAGTTCTGATTGACCGCCGAGCCATCTCTTTGCGGGCAGTTGCGGTAGCCGCGCTTATCGTGCTGATCTTGCGTCCCGAATCCCTTTTGAGCCCGGGGTTCCAGATGTCCTTCGCAGCGACGACCGCGCTTGTTGCAGTATTTGGTCAACTCAGGGACTTTGGCCCCTTGCCTGGTCCCAAATGGCTGAAGTCTGTTGTAGGCCTGTTGATGTCATCCGCCATAGCTGGCCTTGCGACGGCCCCAATCGGCGCGGCCCATTTCAACACGGTATCCCACTATGGATTGCTCGCGAACATGCTGTCCGTTCCAGTGATGGGGTCCGTTGTTGTCCCTTCGGCAGTAGTCGCCGCATTGCTGGCCCCTTTCGGGTTAGAGGTTTTGCCGTTGGCGGTCATGGGCCTTGGGCTAGAGTGGATTTTGACAGTATCCGGGTATGTTTCGACCTTGGATGGCGCGCAGGGGTATGTTGCCAGCCCACCCACCTATGCCTTGCCCATATGTGCGATGGGGGCTTTGTGGGTGGTGCTTTGGCAGGGCAAGGCGCGGTGGGTCGGCTGTCTGGCTATCGCGGTAAGTTTTTTGATGTGGGGGCAGGGAAACCGACCAGACGTTCTGGTCGCCGAGTCCGGAGGTTTGGTTGGCGTGATGACGGACAAAGGAAGGGCGCTTAGCAAGGAAAAGGGCAGCGGATTTGTAGCCACGGTCTGGCTGGAAAATGACGGTGACGGCGTCGATCAGAGGATTGCGGCGAGAAGGTGGTCTGACACGCAGAATCCTATCCGAAGATATTCAGTCGCGGGTCTCGAAGTGGTCCACCTTACAGGAAAAAAATCTGCGCTTGGCCTACATGAATGCGCAGAACATCAAATCATCATTTCTTCGGTGCCGGTTCAGTTGGAAGGAAAATGCGCGGTTTTCGACCCGGATGCCTTGATGAAAACCGGAAGCCTCGCACTGAGCGGCGGTGTCATCACCACCAGTGCCGAATTCACGGGGAGTAGGCTGTGGTCCCCCGGCTCGCAGGGGGACAACGGCATTAAAAATCGTCAGTAGCTGCGAATTAGGCCTACCAACCGACCTTGTACTTTGACCTTTTCCTCAGGCAGGACACGGGTCTCATACGCCGGGTTCGCAGCCTCGAGCGCAATAGCATGGCCGCGTCTGAAGAACCGTTTCAAAGTCGCCTCCTGATCTTCGACGAGTGCCACCACGATGTCGCCATTGTCAGCAACCGAAGTTTCCCGGATCACAACAACGTCGCCATCATTGATCCCCGCATCAATCATCGAGTCGCCGCGGACTTCTAGCGCGTAGTGTTCACCTTTGCCTGACACCATCGAGCCCGGCACCGCTACACGGTGTGATACGTGGCTGATCGCTTCAATCGGAACACCGGCGGCAATGCGGCCCATGACCGGTAACTCCATCGCGTCTACGGTAACCGGTTCGAAATTCGCTGGGCGAGGGCCGTCAGGTTTGTCGCCGTCGATGACCCGAGGTTTGAAGGCAGCAGTCGGCTCTCCTCCAAGGCTTTCGGGCAGTTTGACAATTTCTATGGCCCGCGCGCGGTGGGCCAGTCGCCGAATGAACCCACGTTCTTCCAGTGCAGTGATCAGTCTGTGGATGCCTGACTTTGACCGCAGATCAAGCGCGGCTTTCATTTCGTCAAAACTGGGCGGAACACCATCCGCCTGCACGCGTTTGTGGATGAATTCCAACAAATCCAACTGCTTCTTGGTCAACATTGCTCACACCTCGCAGGTCATGCGTTTTCTTTTGTTCTACGCATGTTCACGTTTTGTGTCAACGGATTTGAGCTTGTTTAGATCGGAAGGTACGTCACTTCCTCGCCAGCCGCCCTAGCGGGGTCGTGGGGTTGGCGAACCAATAAAGCGTTTGCCTGGGCCAGTACGCTGAGTAGCGAGCTGTCCTGATCATCGCAGGCGCGTATCCCGTCCGAGTCCACGACGGCGCGCATGTAATGCTCTCTGGGACCGTTTTCCGATATGGGTGCTGTCAAACGTGCATGTTGGAAAGGCGTCAGTGTTTGATCCAAACCCAGCATGCGACGTACCATTGGTACCAAGAAGAGATACCCGCAAACCATTGCACTGACAGGATTTCCCGGCAATCCGACCATCGCCATGTTTTGCAGATGCCCCGCCATCAAAGGTTTGCCCGGACGCATGCGGATTTTGTAGAACGCCCGCTCCATACCCAACGCTTCTGAAACTTCTGATACAAGATCATAGTCCCCAACGGATGCGCCGCCGATAGTGACGACTAGATCGGCGCCCTCAGCCAGGCTGAACGCAGTTTCGAGGGACGGTACGGTGTCTTGTGCGATAGGAAGAATGCGAACGCTTGCTCCAACAGATTCGAGTAACGCCTTCAAACCAAAGGTATTTGACGCAATGATCTGATCCGGGCTAGGTGTTTCACCCGGCATGACCAACTCGTCACCCGTTGAAATCAGGGCGATTACCGGTTTGCGGGACACGGGCACGTTGGGCACGTTCATCGCGGCCATCAATGCAACGTCTTCAGGCCGCAACCTGCGCGGGGCCGTTATCGACGCCCCAATTTCAAAATCCACTCCGGCGGGACGTATGTTGGTCTTTTCCCCGGGGTGATCCGTGATTGTTATCACATCTCCACGTCGGTCTATATCTTCCTGTATAACAACAAAATTCGCGCCTTCGGGGACGGGTGCGCCGGTGAAAATGCGCACTGCTTGTCCGGGGCCGACGTGACCTGTGAAACGACGCCCGGCTGCTGCCTCTCCGACAACTTTGAACATGGCGTGCAGCTCGACTTCGGCGGATTTGACCGCGTACCCATCCATCGAAGAGGCCGAAAAGGGCGGCTGATTACGAGATGCCGACACGGTTTCCGCCAATACGCGCCCAGCGGCATCAGCAAGAGGAACTGTTTCCGCTGGCAAGGCTTCTACCAGATCAAAAAGCAGCGCGCGTGCCTCTTCAACCGTTATCATGTCGCCTCGTAACGTCCAGATTTTCCGCCATCTTTCAGCAAAACGCGAACCCCGCCGATTTCCATCGCTTTGTCGACGGCTTTGGTCATGTCATAGACGGTCAATGCTGCGGTCGAAACAGCCGTCAACGCCTCCATCTCAACCCCGGTTTGGCCCGAGGTTTTTACGGTCGCTTGAATCTGAACACCCGGTAGGTCCGGATCCAGGGTCAACTCGACGGCCACCTTCGTTACGGGAAGAGGATGGCACAGGGGAATAAGGTCAGGCGTCTTTTTTGCGCCCATGATCCCGGCTAGTCGCGCGACCCCCAGAACGTCGCCCTTTTTGGCACGACCTTCGGAAATCAAATCAAAGGTTTCTTGAGCCATTTTGATGTGACCTTCGGCCACAGCAACCCGGTTGGTCACGGCCTTATCCGATACATCGACCATATGGGCCTGACCCTCGGCATCAAAGTGCGTAAGCGGCATTACATCACTCCGGGGATCAGTGGGTTTGCCAAAAGAGAACGCGTCGCTGCGGTCACGTCCTCCTGTCGCATCAGGCTCTCGCCAATCAGGAAACAGCGGGCACCGTATCTGGCGATGTCCGAAAGGTCTTCGGGGGTGCTTAGACCGCTTTCGCAGACGATCGTCCGATCACCCGGCACAAGTTTGGACAGGCGGCGGGTTGT
Source organism: Ruegeria sp. G5 (assembly GCF_056533365.1). Taxonomy (NCBI): domain Bacteria; kingdom Pseudomonadati; phylum Pseudomonadota; class Alphaproteobacteria; order Rhodobacterales; family Roseobacteraceae; genus Ruegeria; species Ruegeria sp. G5. The sequence goes on from NZ_JBQFOK010000006.1 coordinate 141,555, forward strand.
ATCAAGTGTCGTCTCAAAGGTCTTGAGATTGCGGTTATTTATCCCGATCAGATTGCTTTTCAGCTTTACGGCCCGTTCCAACTCAGCTTCGTCGTGAACCTCGATCAAAACGTCCATACCCCAGTCGAACGCCGTCTGCTCTAATTCTGCGGCCTGAGCGTCCTCTACCGAGGCCATGATGATCAAGATGCAATCTGCACCCAACGCCCGGGCTTCGACCACCTGATAGGGGTCGTACATAAAGTCTTTCCGCAGCGCCGGAAGTGCACAAGCTGCACGCGCTTGGCTTAGGTATTCTTTCGCCCCCTGAAAGCTGGGGGTATCCGTCAGAACGGACAAGCAGGCAGCACCACCATCCTCGTAGGCTTTGGCCAAAACCGGTGGGTCAAAGTCAGGTCGGATTAGGCCCTTCGACGGGCTAGCTTTCTTGATTTCGGCAATTAGCCCATATCCGGATCGGGTGGCACGCATCAGCGCCGAGGCAAAGCCCCGCACCTCAGAAGCTGCTCTGGCGTCAGTTTCCAAATCCTCCAAGGACTTACGCGTTTTGTCTAATGCGACTTCTTCCAGCTTGTAGGCTTTGATTTTGTCCAGAACCGTCTCGGTCATGCGGCCTCCTGAGTAATGCGAGCCAAAGCGGTCACTTTGTCTTTGGCCTTGCCGCTATCAATACTATGCGCTGCCTTTTCGACACCGTCTTTGAGGTTATCGGCTGCGTCTGCAACAACCAACGCCGCTGCTGCGTTTAGCAGAACGGCGTCGCGGTAGGCGGATGGGGTTCCGTCCAGAAGTGCCCGGAATGCAACGGCATTTTCTTCGGGTGTTCCGCCAAGAATGTCCTCGAACGGGTGCACCGGCAGTCCGGCGTCCTCTGGGTGCAGTTCGACGTCTTTGACACGACCGTTCTCCCACGACGCAACCCAGCTGACGCCGCTGATGGTCAGCTCATCCGTGCCGTCCGAGCCGTGTACGAGCCATGCATGCTCGGCCCCCAAAACGCCCAGAGTTTCTGCCATCGGACGGATCAAGTCGCGCGTGAAGGCACCGGTTAACTGCCGCTTAACACCCGCTGGGTTGGTTAGCGGCCCAAGAATGTTGAAAATCGTGCGCGTCCCGAGTTCCTGGCGTGTGGGCATCACATGCGCAATCGCCGGATGATGCATGGGCGCCATCATGAAGCCAATACCGACATCTTTCAGCGCTTTTTCAACGGTTTCAGGGCCAACCATAACGTTTATTCCCATTTGGCCCAACGCGTCAGCCGCACCGGATTTTGAGCTTAAATTCCGGTTGCCGTGTTTCGCGACAGTCACGCCTGCACCGGCCACCACAAAGGCCGTCGCAGTCGATATATTCAGGGTGCCCTTGCCGTCGCCACCCGTGCCTACGATGTCCATCGCGCCTTCGGGTGCTGTCACAGCATTGCACTTGGCCCGCATGACGGCGGCGGCAGCAGCGAATTCGTCCACGGTTTCACCGCGGGTTCTCATTGCCATCAGCAATCCGCCGATTTGGCTGGGTGTTGCAGCGCCTTCAAACAGCAAGCCAAACGCTTGTTCTGCCTCCGCGCGGGTCAACGGGCGGTCCGCCGCTGCTCCGATCAGGGGTTTCAGTGTATCGCTCATGCGGGGACTTTCATTTCAGACAGGAAATTCTTGAGCAAAGCATGACCATGTTCAGACGCGATGGATTCGGGGTGGAACTGAACGCCGTGAATTGGCAACGTTTTGTGTTGCAGCCCCATGATGGTTCCGTCTTCCAGTTCTGCTGTGATTTCAAGGCTGTCCGGAAGGGTGTTGCGGTCAACCACTAGCGAGTGATACCGCGTTGCCTCGAACGGCGATGGCAAACCCGCGAACACGCCTTTGCCCGTGTGATGCATCGTTCCCATTTTCCCGTGAACGATCTCGTGACACCGCACGACATCGCCTCCAAACGCTTGGCCAATTGTCTGATGTCCAAGGCAAACACCCATCAACGGCGTTTGCGTTTCGGCTGCCGCTTGCGTCAGCGCCAGGCATATACCGGCCTGGTCGGGGTCACATGGACCGGGGCTGAGCAAGATTCCGGCTGGGTTCATGGCCATAGCCTCTTGCACATCAAGAGCGTCATTCCGCCTGATGACCATTTCGGCACCAAGTTCGCCTAAATAATGTACTAGGTTGTAGGTAAACGAGTCGTAGTTGTCGATCAGCAGCAGCATTTGGGCACTTGTCTCGGGTTGGGCATTTCGGACTGGCGATGCAGCCCCGAGCCGCGATATAATGTCGGGACATACATGCTCAGGCTTGCGAGGCAGCGTCAAGAGGACATCCGGACCTTGACGCACTTGCATGCGAGTGTCGCGACAGACGACACGCAGGCGATCGAAGCAGGATTAAGTCGAAAGGCAATTGCAATGGGCGGATTTGTAGGAGGGATGATCGCAGGTGCGGTCGTTGTAATGGTGTTGGGTGTGATGCTGTCGTTAAACACGCCCCTGACACGCAAACCTGCTCTTGCGGAACAGGCTCCGGATCCTGTTGTCAATGACGCTGAAGAAATCGCGTCACAGGAACCCGATACAGTCGGTGATGCCGATCTGGTTACTTTGCCTGCCCCTGAGCCAGAACCGACCGAGGAACAGACCGATACATTGGCTGGTCTTTCGGAAATTGAAAATGCGCCCGAAGGACAACCTAAGGTCAATCAGACTGCCGCGCTAATAGAAGAAGCTCTGCCATCCACTTCGAACGAGGTCGTCGTTTCGACCGAAGCACCTGCTGCCCCCCAGGCACCTGCGCCATTGCCACAAGCCCCGTACGTGGAGCTGCAGCCTGAGCTTGTTGAAGAAGCGCCCGAACCTCCGGCGGCAGTGGTGGAAGAGGCCGTTGTGGAAGAAACGGTAGAGGTTGTTGTCGAAGAACCGCAGCAAGACGAACCTCAGCCGAGTGCTATTGAGAGTGAGCCGGAAGCCCAACCGGACCCTCTGCCAGAACTGGCAGAGTTGGAGCCGCAGCCAGAACCGTTGCCAGAAGTGACAGAGGCTGAGCCGCAGGAACTCCCCGAGGTTTTGCCAGAGGAAAACCCCATTGCTGTAGAAGGTGAAGAAAAAGACCTTACTCCTAGCTTGCCACGCATTGCTGCTGTTCCACAGATCGGAGCAGAGCAAGCCGGTGCACGTCCTCTCACCATTGGTAAGCGCGTGGTTCCGTTGACCGAACGTGACAGCGCATCTGCGAACAGCACAGTCAGTGCACCAGTTGCACCCGGAAAGCCGATCGACACATACGCAGTCGATTTTGATAACCCAGAAGACAAACCCCTGATGTCGATCATTTTGATTGACGACGAGGGTGCTTTCGGGGCGGAAGCTCTGCAGGATTTCCCGTATCCAATCAGTTTCGCAGTCAGCCCATCAGACCCGGAAGCCGCTGAAAAGATGGCCAGGCATCGCGCGGCCGGTTTTGAGGTTTTAGCCTTGGCCGACATGCCACGAGCCGCAAGCGCCCAAGACGCTGAGGTTTCGTTATCCGTTTGGTTGGAAACCCTGCCGGAAACTGTCGGTATCTTGGAGGGCGTTGAAACCGGCATTCAAGGTAACCGCAAACTGGCCGATCAGGTTGCTGCAATTGCTGGTGGAACGGGTCGCGGAATAGTGACGCAAGACAATGGCCTGAACACCGTGCAGAAACTGGCCGCGCGGAACGGTATACCGTCGAGCGTTATTTTCCGCGATATCGACGGCGCACGGCAGGATCCCAAGTTGATGCGACGTTTTCTGGACCAAGCCGCGTTCCGAGCTGGCCAGGAAGGCACTGTTGTCATGCTGGGCCGTCTGAGACCTGAAACGATCTCAGCTTTGTTGGTTTGGGGCCTCGAAGACCGCGGGGGCCGCGTGGCGATGGCGCCGATCTCGGCCGTAATGAAGCAACAAGTGCAGTAAGCAATCAGCCTGGCTGGCCACAGAGCCAGCCGCACTATTATGTGTTACCAGAACCGGTAAAACGAGCTGCGTCTGCAGCTGCCCTGCGAATGGCGTTGGACTTGTGAACTGTTTCCATAAACTCGGCTTCGGGGTCGCTGTCATACACAACGCCTCCGCCCGCTTGAATGTACAGCTTTTGATCTTTCACGATCGCAGTTCGTAGCGCAATGCACATATCCATGTCACCACCGGCACTAAAATACCCAACACCCCCGCCGTAGATTCCTCGCTTTTCGGGCTCAAGCTCGTCGATGATTTCCATCGCACGCACCTTTGGGGCACCCGAAACTGTGCCTGCTGGCATACCTGCGAAAAAGGCATCCAATGCGTCCTTGTCGTCGGCCAGTTCACCGACCACGTTCGACACGATGTGCATCACGTGGCTATAGCGCTCGATTATGAACTCTTCTGTCGGACGGACGGTGCCTATTTTGGCCACGCGGCCGGTATCGTTGCGGCCCAGATCCAGCAACATCAGATGCTCGGCCAGCTCTTTCTTATCCGCAAGCAGATCGACCTCATTCGCCTTGTCTTCTTCCGGAGTTGCACCCCGGGGGCGAGTTCCAGCGATGGGTCGGATTGTCACTTCACTGCCAAAAACGCGGACCAGAATTTCGGGGCTGGCGCCGACAACCTGAAAGCCACCAAAATTGAAGTAGAACATAAAGGGCGACGGGTTAGTCCGGCGCAGCGACCGATACAATGCGAAAGGCGGCTGCGGGAAATCCTGTGTCCAGCGCTGCGCCGGAACCACCTGAAAGATGTCGCCCGCGCGGATGTATTCCTTGGCTTTTTCAACCGCTTCCATATACCCGGACTTGGTAAAGTTCGAAACCGGCGGCGCTATTTCAGAGGCATCTCCCAAATCGCGGGTCTCGGCTGGCATGGCGCGCTCAAGATCGCGTACCGCGTCCATGACCCGTTCGGCAGCTTGCGCATAGGCAGCTTTGGCAGACTGCCCGTCACTGGCCCAGGCGGGGGAAACAACCGTGACTTCGCCTTTGACGCCATCCAATACAGCAACGACCGATGGGCGCAGCATAACCGCATCAGGCAAACCCAAAGGATCGGGGTTTACGTCTGGAAGATATTCGACCAGTCGCACCATATCGTAACCGAGGTAGCCAAACAGACCCGCGGCAGCCTGCGGCAGATCATCGGGCAGGGCGATCCGGCTTTCCGACAGCAGCGCCCGCAGGTTATCCATTGGATTGCCGTCTTGCGGGACAAACGCCTCGGCATCGAAGCGGGCCGATCTGTTCAATTCCGATGTCTCGCCACGGCACCGCCAGATCAGGTCTGGCTTCATCCCAATGATCGAATACCGGCCGCGGACCTCGCCACCGGTCACGGATTCCAGCATAAAGGCGTCTTTCTGTGCCCCTGTCAGTTTGAGCATCAGCGACACCGGCGTATCCAGATCGGCGGCCAATCGGGTGTAAACGACTTGATTTTCGCCAGCCTCATAGGCGCGGGCGAAGTCGTCGAATTCAGGTGTCAGGGCCATGGTGGTCTCTTTTAATAGCTCGTCTGAACAGCGTTCAGAGCACGCTGATCCACAGTCGGTCGGGCGCGAACCTGCGCATCGCGGACAAAGGCGTCAAAGATGTTCTGCGCCAGAGCCTGATTCAACTGGGCCGCCAAGGCTTCGCGTGCTTGCCGCAGCTCATCCGTGTCATCCGGCGGCAGCAGCTCTTCCAGTCGGACGATCAGGGCTGAGCCATTACCTGGGATCACGCGCAACTCACCGGGCTCCATCTCAAATACCTGGGGCATGAAATCGGCTGGTACGTCCTCTAGAAACGCCGTGCGGGTCAGCGCGTTTTCCACGCGGAACGGAAGGCCCGTGGCGGTGAAATCACCGTCGTTTTCCAGCTGTCCCAGAACGGTGGCCGCATGCTGTTGCAACGCGTCATTGGTCTGGGATTGGGTCCACGCCAATGCAACCCTGTCTCGGGCGCTTTCAAGTGGCTCGGGGCGGGGCGGAAGGGTTTCGTTCAGGCGCATCGCAAAGATCGAGCCATCTTCTAGAAATGCAACTTCAGGGAAGTCGCCTTCGTTTATCGCTTGGGCGGCTGTACGAAATCCGTCATAGGCGGCCACACCGTCTTCGCTTTGACTGGTCCAGTCGATCTGGCCCAACTCCATCTCGGTCTCGGCGACAACTTCTTCGAGGGTGGCACCACCGGCCAGCAGGTCATTGATGTCTTCAGACTGCGCCTCGATCTGGCGGCGGGCTCGGTCTGCGGCCAGCTCCTCGCGCAGGGTGGGGGCGGCGTCTTCGAAGGATGTATTGTTCTCTGCCAGCGATCCGTTGATCCGGAACAACGCGGGACCCAAGCTGGACGGCAAGGGGCCCACGACGGTGTCCAACTCGGCAGCAAACACACCATCGGCGGCATCCCCAAGATCGTCGCGCGTTACATCGCCCAGATCCACATCGCTGAGTTCAAGGTCGCGGTCACGAACTAACTGCTCAAAGGTCGTACCGTCAACGGCAAGCTGCGCCATAGCGTCATTCGCAGCGGATTCGTCGGCAAAGGGCAAACGCTCGACAAGGCGACGTTCCGGCTGCAGGAACTCATCCGCCCGTTGGTCATACAGACGACGTACCGAGTCTTCGTCAACCTCGACGCTATCCAACAACATATCCGGCGATAGGATCGCGTAGGTCAGGTTTTTGGTGCGGGGCAGGGTGAACTGTTCGGGATTTTCGTCATAGTAAGTCTGAATATCGCCATCCGTGGGATCGGCAATCGGCGCAGGCAAAGCATCGGGTCCGACTGTCGCAACGGTAAAGCTGCGCCGGGAGCCGACATAGTCGGTCAGGGCATCGGTCAGCGTTTGCGGCATTTCGATGCCACCCATGATCGCACCCTGAACGATGGTGCGCGCAGATTCCTTGCGCAGATCGGATTCGAATTCCGAGTCTGTCATACCGATCTGGTCCAGCTGGAATTCATATGCATCGCGGTCAAAGGTCCCGTCGATGCCCTGAAAGGCAGGGATAGAAACGATGTCCCTTTGCAGGTTTTCATCACCGATTGAGATACCCAACTGACCGACTTCGTTGTCCAAAGACGCGAGCGCAGTCAGACGCGACAGTGCCAACTGATCAAGCCCGAACTCGTGGGCTTGCGAAATCTGCATTGGCTGCCCGGTTTGGCTTTCGACAGCGCGAATTTCTCGTTGCAGCTCGCGCACGTATTCGTTGACCGAAATGCTTTCGTTCCCAACCTGGGCCACTGTCCGAACAGTGCCGGAAAGGCTGGTAGCCCCGAACCCTGCAAGGCCCAGCATCAAAAGGCCCATGAGTATCCAGACAAAGGTCTTCGATAGGTTTTTCATGCCTGCGGCCATAGTGCCCTCTTTGTGCTTTTGTCGGCAGGTGTCTGCCCCGTCGGTTGCGGCCCTGAATACGACGGGCAAAGCCGGGGGGCAAGCTTAGATGGAAAACGCTTCGAGCCGGTCGAACAATTGTTCCAGCCCCGCCCGGTCAAGGTTGGCAAATGCGATGCGGACTTGGCGTTTTCCGTTGGGGTCTTCGTCTGGCATGAACATGGTGCCGGGCAGCAGTAGAATGCCGCAATCTGTCACCATGCGTTGGGCCAACTCATCCGAAGCAATCCCGAACGGGTGCTCGAAATAAGCAAAATAAGCCCCAAGCCCCAGCAGCCGCCAGCCCTTGGCAGTTAACCGAGGCAACATCTCTGCGATGGCAGCGCGACGATCCAGAATCTCATCACGTTCGCCCGATACCCATTGCGATAGGTTTTGCATGCCCCAAAGCGCTGCGTATTGACCCATTTGGCCGGGGCAGATCGCCACCGTATCCAAGAATTTTTCAACTTCAGCCAAAAGATCTGCGCTGGTGGCCATTGCTCCGACACGGTGACCGGTCAGCCTGTAGGCCTTTGAAAACGAATACAGGTGAACCAGTGTGCGATCCCAGTCTGGTTGGCTGAACAAGGTATGCGGCGGGCCGCTGCGGCTGTCGAAATCGCGGTATGTCTCGTCGACCAACAGGCGAATACCGGTCTCGCGCGCAAGGTCATAGAATGCCTGTACCAATTCGGCAGGGTATTCTACGCCGCCAGGGTTGTTAGGGGTGACAAGTGATATCGCGCGCGTCTTGTCTGTGATCAGGGCACGCGCCGCAGCAGGGTCCGGCAACAGATCGTCACCGGTTTTCAGGTCTACGGCGACAACGCCCGCCATGTCCAACCACATTTTATGGTTGAAATACCAAGGGGTTGGAAGGATAACCTCGTCCCCTTCATCTGTGATTGCCGAAATCGCAGCGGCAAACGCTTGGTTGCAGCCTGACGTAATGGCGACCTGCGAAGGCGCCACCTCTGCATCATAATGATGGCTGATCTGGCGCGCCAACTCTTCGCGCAGATCGGAATTTCCAAGGACCGGCCCGTATAGATGCGCGTCGTCGTTGCTGACGGCAAACTCGGCCATTGCCTGACGCAACGCCAGCGGAGGCGGATCGACAGGCGCCGCCTGACTGACGTTGATCAGTGGCTGGTCTTCAGTGAATTGCACGCCCTCCAACCAGCGGCGCGCCTCCATCACCGGAGGGGCGAAGGTTGCGGCGGTACGGGTCCGGTTCATGCGCGTTCTCTGAATTTGGGGCTATTGGTGCAGGCAGCGTTAGTCGGTACCGCGATACGGCTCGACATATTGCAAGGCCATATCCCACGGGAAGAAAATCCACGTATCCTGGCTGACCTCGGTGATGAACGTATCCACCATTGGGCGACCTTTGGGCTTGGCGTAGACAGTTGCGAAATGCGCGTTGGGATACATGGCCCGTACAAGTTCAAGCGTTTTACCGCTGTCAACCAGATCATCGATAATCAGAACGCCGGTGCCGTCACCCATCAGGTCTTTATCCGGCGCTTTGAGCACTTCGGCCTCGCCTTGTTCCTGATGGTGGTAGGACCGAACGCTGATGGTGTCGACGGTACGAATATCCAGTTCCCGGCTTACGATCATGGCCGGGGCCATGCCGCCACGGGTAATCGCAACCACGGCGCGCCACGCGCCGTCATCAGGGCCTTGTCCATCCAATCGCCATGCCAAAGCACGGGAATCACGGTGGATTTGGTCCCAGCTGATGTGAAAGCCTTTTTCGTGGGGCAGGCGGTCCTTGGCGCTCATTGCATTAACCTTTTTCAATGTCCGGAGCGTCGACGGCCTTCATGCCGACGATATGGTAACCCGAATCTACGTGCAGGTTTTCGCCCGTCACACCGCCGCTTAAGTCAGACAGAAGATACAGTGCCGAGTTTCCGACGTCGTCGATGGTGACGTTTCTGCGAAGCGGTGAGTTATATTCGTTCCACTTCATGATGTAGCGGAAATCGCCGATTCCGCTGGCTGCAAGCGTTTTGATCGGACCCGCCGAAATCGCGTTCACACGTATTCCGTCTTTGCCCAGGTCTTCTGCCAGATATTTGACCGAAGCTTCCAACGCAGCTTTTGCGACGCCCATCACATTGTAATGCGGCATCACCTGCTCGGCACCATAGTAGGTCAGGGTAATCGCGCTTCCGCCCTCGGTCATCAGTTTCTCTGCGCGCTGCATAACCGCCGTGAACGAATAAACCGAAACATCCATGGTCAGGTTGAAATTCGCGCGAGAGGTATCGACATATCGTCCGCGAAGCTCGTTCTTGTCCGAGAACCCGATCGCATGAACGACGAAATCCAGCTTGCCCCATTTTGCAGAGAGTTCTGTAAACAGCCCGTCAATCGATGCTTCGTCGCTGACATCGCATGGCAGCACGATTTCACTGCCAAGCTGAGCCGCCAAAGGATCGACGCGTTTTTTCAGCGCATCCCCTTGATAGGAAAATGCAAGTTCGGCCCCGGCTTCGGATAAAGCGCGGGCAATCCCCCATGCGATTGATTTGTCATTGGCCAGTCCCATGATGAGGCCGCGTTTGCCGGCCATCAACTGATTTGACATGTTTGGTTCTCCGCCTGTCTTCGCGTCATGTTGGGATGGTTTATGCCATTGGGTGCGCTGCATCAAGGCCGTGCGCCCTTGCTCGTGGCGGGTTCTCGCCCTAGGGTGGAAAACAAGAGTTTCCAGGGGATGGAAATGAGCGAAAGAGAAGGCATTTTTGCCGGCACCGATCCGTTTGAAATCGCGGCTCGGTGGCTGGACGAGGCCAGGGACAGTGAACCGAATGATCCAAACGCGATTGCTTTGGCAACCGTGGACCAAGACGGTTTACCAAACGTCCGTATGGTATTGCTGAAAGAGATCGAGCAGAACGGGTTTGTGTTCTACACCAACTACGAAAGCGCCAAAGCAGCCGAGTTGGACAGCGCCGGAAAAGCTGCATTTGTAATGCATTGGAAATCTTTGCGGCGTCAAATCCGAGTTCGTGGTACAATAACACGCGAAACCGGGCCGCAGGCAGATGAATACTATGCATCCCGGTCACTAAAAAGCCGTTTGGGGGCCTGGGCATCCAAGCAGTCTCAACCCCTGAGCAGCCGCGCCGCTCTGATGGCAGAGGTTGCGAAAGTGACGGCAAAACTGGGTCCGAATCCGCCGCGCCCACCGTTTTGGGGCGGTTATAGATTGGAGCCGACAGAGATAGAGTTTTGGGCAGACGGGGCGTTCCGGCTGCATGATCGGTTTCAGTGGCGGCGTGATCAGACAGGCGCTGGGTGGCAAGTGCAAAGGTTGAATCCATGACGTTCACGTATCGTGAAATGCAACACTCAGAGAACAAAGGACTTTTTCGGCTTGAATTTGTGAGCCATTCACATACACATCGAACCCTTAACGTTTTGAAAAAACACGCGATGGGAACACTGTGCCAGAAGATCTGAACAACATGTACCGTGTACATGGACACGTAAAATGGTTCGACCCTGCTAAAGGGTACGGATTTGTCGTGTCTGATGAAGGCGGTCCGGATATTCTGTTACATGTGAATGTGTTACGTAATTTTGGTCAAAGCTCGGTCGCGGATGGGGCCGGGATCGAGATCATGACACACCGCACGGATCGCGGTGTTCAGGCGGTCGAGGTGATCAGTGTCGATCCCCCCGCCAGAGCCGACTCGTTGATGTTGGCGGATTTTGCAGAACTGGATCCAACGGCGATTGCTGCGGCCCCGCTCGAGGCAGCGCGGGTCAAGTGGTTCGACAAAGGTAAGGGATTCGGATTCGCGAATGTTTTCGGTCGGGGAGAAGATGTGTTTTTGCATATCGAGGTTCTGCGGCGATCGGGTTTGGCAGACTTGCAACCCGGTGAGGCGCTTGCAATGCGCGTCATTGACGGGAAGCGGGGGCGTATGGCAGCTCAGGTTTTGGCCTGGGAAGCTGCGCTGGATGATTAACCCAAGATGATCAAAAGTATTGCGGCAATTGCGACTGTCTTGGCTTGCTACGCCGGAGTTGCGACTGCCGCATGTGACCCAGATCGGGTTAACCTTAGAAACGATAAATCCCAAGTCAGTTTCAATATCGAATTGGCCGTATCGCCGCAGGAACGTTCGCGCGGTTTGATGTTCAGGGAATCACTGCCGCAACGGTCGGGCATGTTGTTTATCTTCGACCCGCCGCAGCCGGTTGCGTTCTGGATGAAGAACACACTGATTCCCTTGGACATGATTTTCCTGGACCGAACGGGGACGGTGGTTCACGTGCACAGCAACGCAATACCCGGTGATCTGACACCGATCGAGGGTGGAGATTCGGTGTACGCCGTGTTGGAAATCAACGCTGGTTTGGCAGATAGATACCTTATCGCGCCCGAAACCCAGATGCGGCACGAAGTTTTTTCGCAAGGCCCCGCAATTTGGCCCTGTTAGGGCTTTTCAAATCAGAAAGTCATCGTTAGGAAGGCGCACGGTCCGGGGCGTGGCGCAGTCTGGTAGCGCACCTGTTTTGGGTACAGGGGGTCGTAGGTTCGAATCCTGCCGCCCCGACCATTTCTTCTTACAATGCTGGTGAACCACCCATTGCCTGGTAGAGCGCGCTAAGCGCTCTATCCAGCGTTTCGCTTTCAACAGGAACTTGTTTCGCAGGTCCGTCTTTTTGTGGAACGTTGAAAAACAATTCGGCGTCTACACGGTATCCGTCTGTGATTCTTGTCGAAGTGAGCCGCATGACACTTTTGGGCAAGTCTTGCGGGTAACCTTCATAATTGAGAATCAGAAAAGCTGTCGTATCGGGGGGTAGGAACTCGGTACATTCGAACACCTGATTCCCGACACGCTGAAATTGTTCGCCAGGACCGTTACAACTGGTTTCAAAGGTCTCAAACAGTCGATCTGGATAGCTCGAAAACTGTGCACTTCGACTTGGTTGGGGCACATCTTGTGTTGTGCAGGCCACGATAAGCGGCATCAGGGGAAGTAATCGAAGCACGTTCATCTGTCTCTGCACCCTCAATCAGTTGCGCTTTGGATGGTGCTCGGTTTCGAGCGTCTGAAAAAGGGCGCGCTGATTCCTTTCCCTGCGCTCCATCTTAGTGCCGCTTTATCAAAAGGCGATAACTGTGCCGGGATACACGGTTAATTGTACTGACGCGTATTCGATCATTTGCGGTGGATCGGTGGATGAACTTGTGGAGGAATCGTGCAGAGCTCAGGCGAGCGACCTCAAAGATAACGGGTCAACACAAAAGATTTCAAAAATGACTTAAAAAGGCCGTTGACGTTCTATGGGTGAATACGCCAGATTGTATGAGCCGAATGTGGTGCCACTAAATCTGGTAGCAAAACCGGAGTAAGGCATAGGGCGAGGGTCGGAACGCACATCATTATTACGTGCAACCGTTGGAACGGGGTTGCGCTGTCATAGGCAGCGTCCGGTCTTTTGCGCCCAAACTTTCAGGCAAGGCTGATGGTTCCCGGATTTGGACCTGATGCCTAAGGACAAGTTGATTGAACTAGGGCGGCGGACATGAAGATTGAAAGAAAGTTCACTAAATCGGGGCAAGATGCTTACGCAGATCTGGACTTTGTGTCTGCGACCTCCGAGATCCGAAATCCGGATGGCACCATCGTTTTCCGCCTTGATGACATCGAAGTACCCGCAAGCTGGAGTCAGGTAGCAAGCGACGTCATTGCGCAGAAATACTTCCGCAAAGCTGGCGTTCCGTCTGCGCTGAAAAAGGTCAAGGAAAAGGGCGTGCCAGAGTTTCTGTGGCGCTCTGTTCCGGCAGAAGATGCCGAGTTCGATGGTGAAACATCCTCGAAGCAGGTCTTTGATCGCTTGGCCGGTGCATGGGCCTATTGGGGCTGGAAAGGCGGCTATTTCTCGACCGAAGAAGACGCACGCGCCTACTTTGACGAGATGCGCTATATGCTGGCAACCCAGCGTGCCGCGCCGAACTCGCCGCAATGGTTCAACACCGGTCTGCACTGGGCTTACGGGATCGACGGTCCTGCGCAGGGGCATCACTATGTTGATTACAAAACCGGCAAGCTGACCAAATCGAAATCCGCCTATGAGCATCCGCAACCGCACGCGTGCTTTATCCAGTCCGTCGATGATGATCTGGTCAACGAAGGCGGTATCATGGATCTGTGGGTGCGTGAGGCGCGCCTGTTCAAATACGGCTCGGGCACCGGGACGAACTTCAGCCATCTGCGGGCTGAGGGCGAGGCGCTGTCGGGTGGCGGCAAGTCCTCGGGCCTGATGGGCTTTCTCAAGATCGGCGACCGCGCCGCTGGCGCGATCAAATCAGGCGGGACAACCCGTCGAGCAGCAAAGATGGTAATCGTCGATGCAGATCACCCCGATATCGAGCAATTCATCGAATGGAAGGTGATCGAAGAGCAGAAGGTGGCCTCGATCGTTGCCGGATCGAAGATGCACGAGAAGATGCTGAACGGCATTTTCGAGGCCATCCGCAGCTGGGACGGTGCCGCCGATGACGCCTATGATCCGAACAAGAATGACAGTCTTAAAACTGCTGTGCGTGAGGCCAAAAAGGTCGCGATCCCTGAGACTTACATCAAACGCGTGCTGGACTATGCGCGGCAGGGCCACGACAGCATTGAATTCCCGACCTATGATACGGACTGGGATTCCGAAGCCTATAGCTCCGTCTCGGGACAGAACTCGAACAACTCGATCCGTGTGACAAATGCGTTCCTGACAGCCGTCGAAAAGGACGCCGATTGGGAACTGATCAACCGGACCGATGGTAAGGTCGCCAAAACCGTAAAGGCGCGTGATCTGTGGGAAAAGGTTGGCCACGCCGCATGGGCTTGCGCCGATCCGGGCATCCAGTTCCACGACACCGTTAATGAATGGCACACATGCCCTGAAGATGGTGAGATCCGCGGCTCGAACCCGTGTTCGGAATACATGTTCCTCGATGACACGGCCTGTAATCTTGCCTCGATGAACCTGCTGACCTTCCTCAAGGATGGTGAGTTCCAAGCGGCCGACTACATGCACGCCTCACGCCTGTGGACCCTGACGCTGGAAATCTCGGTGACGATGGCGCAGTTCCCGTCGAAGGAAATCGCGCAACTGTCCTATGACTTCCGCACTTTGGGTCTGGGTTATGCCAATATCGGTGGCTTGCTGATGAATATGGGCTACAGCTACGACTCGGATGAGGGGCGTGCGATCTGTGGCGCGTTGACCGCGATCATGACCGGTGTGGCTTATGCGACCTCGGCTGAGATCGCGGGTGAACTGGGTGCGTTCAAGGGCTATGAGCGCAACGCGGACCACATGCTGCGCGTCATCCGTAACCACCGCCGCGCGTCGCAGGGCGTGACTGAGGGCTATGAGAAACTGGCAGTGAAGCCGGTGCCTCTGGACCACGGCAACTGCCCGGACAAGCGTTTGATTGACTTGGCTATGTCGGCCTGGGATGAGGCACTGAGCCTTGGCGAGAAGAACGGTTACCGCAACGCGCAGGCCACTGTGATCGCGCCGACCGGCACCATCGGTCTGGTGATGGATTGTGACACCACCGGGATCGAGCCGGACTTTGCTCTGGTCAAGTTCAAGAAGCTGGCCGGTGGCGGTTACTTCAAGATCATCAACCGTTCGGTGCCGTCGGCGCTGGAGAAGCTGGGCTATTCCTCGTCTCAGATCGAAGAGATCGTCGGTTACGCCGTGGGCCACGGCACCATCGGCAACGCGCCGGGGATCAACCACACCTCGCTGACTGGTCACGGCTTTGGCCCGAATGAACTGGCGAAAGTGGATGCTGCGCTGGAAAGCGCCTTCGACATCCGCTTTGTCTTCAACCAGTGGACGCTGGGTGAGGATTTCTGCACCGGTGTTCTGGGCATCCCGGCCACCAAGCTGAATGACCCGACCTTCGACCTACTGCGTCACCTGGGTTTCACCCGCGCGGATATCGAAGCGGCGAACGATCACGTCTGCGGAACCATGACGCTGGAAGGTGCGCCGCATCTGAAAGAGGAACACTATTCCATCTTTGACTGCGCCAACCCGTGCGGCAAGAAAGGCAAGCGTTTCCTTGGGGTTGATAGCCACATCACCATGATGGCGGCAGCGCAAAGCTTCATCTCGGGTGCGATTTCCAAGACGATTAACATGCCGAACGACGCGACCATCGAGGATTGCCAGAAGGCTTATGAACTCAGCTGGTCGCTGGGTGTGAAGGCCAACGCGCTGTACCGCGACGGCTCGAAACTGTCGCAACCGCTGGCATCAGCGCTGGTCGAAGACGATGACGAAGCGGCGGAAGTTCTGGAAAGCGGTACGCCCGCCGAAAAGGCTGCCGTGCTGGCCGAAAAGGTCATCGAAAAGGTGGTCGTGAAGGAAATCGTCCGCTCGCACCGCGAAAAGATGCCCGAGCGTCGGAAAGGGTACACGCAGAAAGCCATCGTGGGTGGCCATAAGGTCTATCTGCGGACGGGCGAGTATTCGGACGGCTCGCTGGGCGAAATTTTCATCGACATGCACAAGGAAGGTGCTGGCTTCCGGGCGATGATGAACAACTTTGCCATCGCGGTCTCGGTCGGTCTGCAATACGGCGTGCCGCTGGAAGAGTTCGTGGATGCCTTTACCTTCACCAAGTTCGAACCGGCGGGAATGGTGCAGGGCAACGACTCGATCAAGAACGCGACGTCGATCCTGGATTACATCTTCCGTGAACTGGCCGTGTCCTATCTGGACCGCACCGATCTGGCCCATGTGAAGCCCGAAGGCGCAACCTTTGATGACATTGGCCGCGGTGAGGAAGAGGGTGTCTCGAACGTCTCAGAGATCAGTGAAAGTGCAGCGTCCAAGTCGTTGGAAGTGCTTAAGCAAATCAGTTCGACTGGGTATCTGCGCAAGCGGTTGCCGCAGGACTTGGCTGTGTTCACACCGCAAGCTGATGCCACAGGAATGGCCGAACCCGCGGCTGTTTTTGATGCCCCGGCGGAAACGGTGGTTGCGACAAGCATGGACGCACGCACCAAAGCCAAGATGCAGGGTTATGAGGGTGATCCTTGCGGCGAATGCGGAAACTACACACTGGTGCGGAACGGCACCTGCATGAAATGCAACACTTGCGGGGCGACCAGCGGGTGTAGCTAAGGCGAGAAAGGTAAATCGGATGAGATCTTTCAGAGAGCTTTTCAAAAGACTACCTGCCGACGGCAAAGTAAGGCATGAGCTGAGAATGTTTAACTTGGCTCCAAAAGTGGACGGCAAGGCTAGATCTGTGAAGGAACTAGCCGAGGCCCTTGGTTTCTCGGTGGAAAGGAAGTTTTTGCCTAGAGGTATGGCTGGTCGCTTAGTACAGGACCCGTTTTCCGAAAATGGCTATTGCATCGAGGTAAACAAAGGTCATTCAGTGGAAAGTCAGCGATGGTCAGTGCTTCACGAAATGGGGCATTTTTTCCTGCACTCTGATGTGCAGGACCCTCTTGCCGACCCTATGTACTTGGACCGTTCTGAAAGCGCCTTTTACCTAGATACCCGTCTGGAAGCGGAAGCTAATGAATTCGCAGCTGTAGTACTGTTCGGTGACGGTGCGCTGGCAGCAGCTATAGGCCTGCATGGCCACAACATCCAACGGTTAGCGAAGCATTTTGGTGTTTCGGAGCAAACAATTCGAATTGCGTTGAGGCAATTCTAAGGCAAACGCCCCGCCAGGCGGGGTGTAGGGACCTGGGCTTTCCCCCGAATGCCCGGTCCCGACGAATACGGAGAAAGGCGCCGAGACTTACCAACGATGCCTTTTTCCACTCGGCCGACATGCCCGTGTGGGCCGGGAACAGGGTGGGGCGGAATATTGCTCTTTCCCACTCTTTCACGGGACGGGTGCGCTCGTCCCATGCGCAGTCCAGGCCGCAGGCAAAAAAACACCGGGCGGTCAACGATATGAGCCTGGATGGCGAAACTCAAAAGGGGGCCTCGGCCCCCTTTTTTTCAGCCAGTTATGCTGGCAAGTGAATGTTGAAGGCAGCCCGTATCTCCGCATCCAAAAGCGGATCAAACCGCGCGGGTGACGGCGTAGACAAGATCTCTTCTTTTCGTGCCGTAGCCTTGGCGATCAGGTCTGGTTTTCCCAACTCGGCCCATTCTTTAGGCGATGTTCGGTCACCAAACGTGGGATAAACGTAATCCGCTTGCATTCGGCTGAGTGTCGCATCGGTACCCAAATAGTGTCCGGGGCCGCCCATACAAACCTCGGCGATTTGATCCAGTGCCAGCGTTTCGTCTGTCACTTCAATCCCGCGCACACAGCGCTGCGCCTGACCTATAAGATCGTCGCCCAAGATCAGGCTTTCAAAGCAGAATCCCAAAAGCGATGCGTGCATACCGGCAGCTTCATACACCATGTTCACACCGGAAAGACCGGCCATGACGTTTGAACACATCTGTTCCCATCCGGCCTGCATATCCGGCATTTTGGAATCAGACGCGCCTGCGGCAGCGCCGCCGGGCAGGTTATAGAACTGGTGCATTTGCCCGCACCCGGCGGTCAACAACGCTTGTTCACCCGATCCGATTGACATCGCGCCAGTTCGCAGGTCCAGACCGAAAGGCCAGGTGCCAAAAATCGCCGGAGCACCGGGCTTTACCGCATTTACGTAAACCAACCCAGCGAGGCATTCGGCGGTCGCCTGCGTGATGGCGCCGGCAATGGTCGAGGGTGCCGTAGCTCCGGCCATGCCAGCCGACAGCAGCAGAATCGGCATTCCGGCCTTGATGCACTCTTCCATGACCTCGCAGCTTTCGGTCGCGAACTTCATAGGAGGAACAACAAAGCAGTTGGTATTCGAGATAAAGGGACGTTCGCGCCACTTGTCCTCACCGCCCGCGATCATGTGGATCATCTCCATGGCCGGAGCAACGTGGCTGGGTTCCGTAAAAGACGTGCCGATGTGTTTAAACGTCCCCGAACAGCTTGCGTAGATTGTGTTCAGGTCCATCTCCATGTTGTCGGCAATGTCACGACACACCATAGGACGTTGAACAAAATGGATATTTTCCAGTTGCTGACAGATGCGCGCTGCGTCGTGCAGGTCTTGTACCGTGGAATCCCGGTACGAATTTCCCTGTACGTCGACCATGCTGACGGCGGCACCTGCTGTCCCGTAATGTACGCGGGACCCCGACAGATCCAGATCAGTTTTTCCGTCGCGGCTGAACAGTGTAACTGACCGGTTTGCCCTGGCAATTGTGTCTTCGACCAAGGCGCGCGGAAACCGTATTCTTCCGTCGTCGCCCAGAATGCAGCCAGCGCCGACCAAATAGTCAATTCCGCTTTGCGGTGCGTCGGCAAGACCTATGGTTTCCAAGGCGGTCAGCGCCGCGTTGTGAATCTGTTCTACTTGCGTTTGGGTCAGCGGCTTGTAGGTGCCGCCCTCAAGGCCGGGACGGATCGGGCGCAAATGGTCCGGAAGGGCCGAAGCCCGGGCCGCACGACGCGCTGCACGTCCGCCGCTGCGCGATGAGGTAGGGGATTGATCATTCATTTTGTTATTCCGGTTGGTGAGAGTGGCAGTGACGGTTACGCGGCTGCCCCGGATGGCCGCCCACGCGCTGCACGTCCGCGATCCGCACCAATGGTGCGGCTGATCAAACGGATCTTCCAGATATCACTTGGCATTAAGGTCCTCACCTTGGTGTCCATCAGTTTTCCGACTCTGGCCGACACAATCTGTTCTGTTTGCGACCACGACGGAAAAAAGCGAAACAATCTTACAGACCAAACATACTCCACATTGTCCGAAATCAGGAAATTTTGGCGAAATTAGGATATTCTGTTATAATTCTATCACTTATTTAGCAGCTTTTCGTGAGCTCAATTGATTTTTAAGGTTTGCCGACCAGCTTTGTGACACGATGAAACACATAGTCCAAAGCTTTGGTGAAAGGTTTTTGGTGAATTTGATGAATGCCCGTTCGGCCCTTTTTGTCACATTATTCGTGACCTGCACCGTCCCTGCGGTGGCTGAGGACTGGAGTGGTGCGTATGCCGGTTTCAGCTTTGGATATGCTGACGCGGATGGACCAAACGGTTCAAGTGGAAGCGATTTAAGCTTTGGCCCGCATGTCGGCTATGACTATGATTTCGGGAATTTTGTCCTTGGTGGTGAGCTTGAGTATAACCGCCTGTCCCTGAACCTTGGCCAGAACGAAGGCAGTATCGACAGTATGACCCGCCTCAAGCTGCGCGGCGGGTACGATTTTGGCTCTGCTCTGGGGTATGTCGTAATCGGTGCTGCGCGGGCGGATACCTCTGTCGATAATGACACGGCTGCGGTTTACGGCATTGGCGTTGCCTACCCGATCGGGGATAATTTTGTCATCAGCGGCGAGGCCCTGCGCCAGAACTTTGATGACGTTACCCAATCCGAAGGTGGGTTGGATTCGAACGTGTTCAATCTGCGCACGACTTTCCGGTTTTGAGAACCATCATTCTGCAGCGTCCCTGTCTGCCAACTCAGCCGCAAAATCACAGATCGTTTTCAGTGCAGTAGCAAAACGTTCATCATCAATTGTCATCGCGACGCGGATATGACCTGCAGCAGCTTTCCCAAAGCTTTCGCCCGGCATGACAGCTATCGCATGCGTATCCAGTAACGCGTTTGCAAAGGCCTCTCCGCTCAGGCCGGTGGCGCGCATGTCCAGCATTAGGTACATGGCACCTTGTGCCGGTACCAAATGGACGGTGTTTTGCGCCTTTAATATGTCGACCGCCAAACTGCGACGTCTTCGAAACGGGGCAGCTATTTCCGCCTCAAGAGTATTGCCGGACGTCAAAGCAAACGCGGCAGCATCCTGAATGAAACCCGGAACGCCATAGGTAGTGTGCGTTGCCAAGTTGATCATATGGTTGATCACTTCCTCAGGGCCAACTACCCATCCGCACCGGGACCCGGTCATGGCATGAGATTTCGACATTGAACCGATAACCAAAGTGCGCTCGACCATGTCGGGCAGTGCCCGGGGTGAAAAATGCTCACCTTCCCAAACCTGTGTGTCATAAACTTCATCTGAAATAAGCCACAGGTCTCGATTGCGGCACAGACTGGCGATGTCGGTTAGGGTTGCTTTGGAGTACACGACGCCAGTCGGGTTATTCGGTGTATTGATCAGCAACGAAACAGCACCTTGAGCGGCCGCATCTATTCGGGCGGCGCGTGGTTGGAAATCATCTTCGGCTGCCGTCTGTACTGCGCGCGCGGTCGCACCCGCACCGCGGATCGTTCCGGGATAGGTGGCGTAGTAAGGATCGAGGTACAGCCCCACATCCCCCGGGTTGCAGACAGCGACGTGCGCCGCAAACAGAGCGGACTGCCCACCCGGTGTGATCAGGACATTGTTCCGAGTGGTTGGAACCCCCGTGCGCGCCTGCACGCGTGCAGCGACAGTATCCCGCAACAGGTCGGTTCCCGGAACCATTGCATAGCCCGTATGCCCTTGACGTGCGGACAGATCCATCGCGTCAAGGATAACCGGCGCAGTTCTGATATCGTGCTCGCCGATGGTTAACTCGGTAATCGCATGACCTTCACTGATCATGCGACGCGCACGATAGAACACGTCCCATCCGTCGCTGCCGCCTTCGGTTAGATGAGTGATGCGTTGCGACAATGTCATGGTGTTCTCCGCATGGGTCTTTCGCCGACAGGGCCAGAGCGGTCTGCTTTTGTCAATCGGCTTGCGGTGTGAACGTGAGGGCTTGGCGTAGGGACGCAGCCGTGGTAGCCATCTGCCTATGAAACACGTGACACGCATCATTATTACGTGCTGCATTCCCTGCTGATCTTTCACGCGGGCCGGTTTCTTTCGTTTTCTTCCCTGAGACAAGTTGCTAAGCCCGCGTCAACGCGAGACGCCAAGCTGTTCTTAGGAGCGAACCGATGACGACGATCAAACTGCACAACACGCGGACGCGGACGAAAGAGGATTTCGTCCCGCTCAGTGCTGATAATGTGCGGATGTATGTCTGCGGACCCACCGTTTACGATCGCGCGCATCTGGGTAACGCTCGACCTGTGGTTGTGTTCGATGTTTTGTACCGGCTTTTGCGTCACGCTTATGGGGCGGAACACGTAACTTATGTCCGCAATTTCACGGATGTAGACGATAAGATTAACGCAACCGCCTTGGCGCGGCAGAAGGCGGGTGCCGTCGGAACACTGGAGCAGCTTGTTCAGGAACGGTCTGATGAAACCATTGGATGGTACCTGCATGATATGGGTGCACTGGGCGCGCTTGAACCCAATCAGATGCCAAGGGCAACGCAGTACATCGAACAGATGGTCACGATGATCCAAGACCTGATCGAGAAAGGGCACGCCTATGCTGCAGAGGGCCATGTTCTATTTACGGTAGACAGCTGGAAGGACCAATACGGCGCTTTGTCTGGCCGGTCGGTTGATGACATGATCGCAGGCGCACGCGTCGAAGTGGCGCCATACAAGAAAAACCCGATGGATTTCGTGCTTTGGAAGCCATCTACGGACGAGTTGCCAGGTTGGGATAGCCCCTGGGGCCGCGGGCGTCCCGGTTGGCACATCGAATGCTCGGCCATGAGCTTTGAGTTGCTGGGTGAGAGCTTTGACATTCACGGCGGCGGTAATGACCTGATGTTCCCGCACCATGAAAACGAAATCGCTCAAAGCCGGTGCGCCCATCCGCATGGTGAATTTGCGCGCGTGTGGTTGCACAACGAGATGCTGCAGGTCGAGGGTAAGAAAATGTCCAAGTCGTTGGGCAATTTCTTTACCGTGCATGACCTACTGGAACAGGGCGTGCCAGGAGAGGTCATCCGGTTTGTATTCTTGCAAACCCACTATCGCAAACCGATGGATTGGACGGAAAAAAAGGCGCGTGAGGCAGAAGCGACCTTGCGCAAGTGGCGGGCGCTGACAGCGGGCATCGAGCCCGCCGCCAGCGCGGCACCCTCGGTTATCGCTGCGCTCAGTGATGACCTGAACACTGCGGGTGCCTTGGCTGAACTCTACCGTCTGGCCTCGGATGGTGATGCCCAAGGATTATTGGCCAGTGCTCAATTGCTGGGCCTGTTACTGCCGGAAATGGGGGCGTGGGCCGACACAGCCTCTGTTGATTTGGCAGCGCATGCTCAGAAACTGACAGCCGCACGGGCAGCCGCGATGGAAACGAAAGACTTTGCCGAAGTGGATCGCCTGAAATCGGCGTATCTGGCAGCCGGTCTCGAGGTTCGGATGAGCAAAGATGGGGTAGAGCTGGTGCCTGGCGCCGGATTTGATGCCGCAAAGCTGGAAGGTGTGTGATGACAAAGGAACGTCTTTTTCTTTACGACACCACCTTGCGGGATGGGCAGCAAACGCAGGGCGTGCAGTTTTCAACGGCTGAAAAAGTGCAGATCGCGCAAGCACTGGATGCTTTGGGCGTAGATTATATCGAAGGTGGATGGCCTGGTGCGAACCCAACTGACAGCGCTTTTTTTGAAGCGGCACCGAAAACAAAGGCATGTCTGACCGCGTTTGGCATGACGAAAAGGGCCGGACGCTCAGCCGAGAATGACGATGTTCTGGCGGCTGTCATGAACGCCGGCACACAGGCCGTTTGTCTAGTGGGAAAGTCGCATGACTATCATGTCACCCATGCGCTTGGGTTGACGCTTGAGGAAAATCTGGAAAACGTTCGTGCCTCGGTCGCTCATATCGTTGTGCAGGGGCGCGAGGCGCTATTTGACGCCGAGCATTTCTTTGACGGGTATAAAGACAATCCGGATTATGCGGTTGCGGTTTGTCGTGCCGCGCTGGAAGCCGGGGCGCGCTGGATCGTTTTGTGTGACACGAATGGTGGCGCGTTGCCGGCTGAGGTATCCCGGATCGTTTCAAAGGTTATCGCGGCAGGCTTGCCGGGCGATCGCTTGGGCATTCATACGCATAACGACACGGAAAACGCGGTGGCGTGTTCGCTGGCCGCTGTGGACGCTGGCGCGCGTCAAATTCAGGGTACATTGAACGGATTGGGGGAACGCTGCGGAAACGCCAATCTGACCGCGCTAATCCCGACCTTGCTGTTGAAAGAACCTTATGCCTCTCAGTTTGACATCGGTGTCAGCGGGCAGGCATTGGCCAGCTTAACCCGTGTCAGTAGAATGCTGGACGATATCCTAAACCGTGTTCCCAGCAAACAATCCGCCTATGTCGGGGCGTCCGCCTTTGCGCATAAGGCGGGGCTGCACGCAAGCGCGATCCTCAAGGATCCAACGACTTACGAGCATATTGATCCGCAGGCCGTGGGTAACGACCGGATCATTCCCATGTCGAACCAGGCTGGACAATCGAATCTGCGCAAGCGCCTGACCGAAGCAGGCCTGAAAGTCGATGCGGGCGATCCTGCTTTGGGGCGGATTTTGGATGGGATCAAACTGCGCGAGGCAGACGGGTATTCCTACGACACGGCGCAGGCCAGTTTCGAGCTGCTGGCGCGCGAAGAGTTGGGGCAGCTTCCTGAGTTCTTTGAAGTCAAGCGGTACAAGGTCACCGTTGAGCGGCGTAAAAACAAATACAACAAGATGGTCAGCCTGTCCGAAGCCGTCGTGGTTGTAAAAGTCGATGGGGAAAAGAAACTGTCGGTCAGTGAATCCCTCGACGAAGATGGCAGCGATCGGGGGCCGGTGAACGCGCTGGCGAAAGCGTTGTCCAAGGACTTGGGCCGGTATTCCCGCATTTTGGACGATATGCATCTTGTGGACTTCAAGGTTCGCATAACGCAAGGCGGGACCGAGGCTGTTACGCGGGTTATCATTGACAGCGAGGACGGGCAGGGACGTCGGTGGTCGACAGTCGGCGTCAGTGCAAACATAGTTGATGCCTCTTTCGAAGCATTGTTGGACGCGATCCAGTGGAAGCTGGTGCGAGATTGTAACCCCCAGGCGGCGGTGGCCGAGTGAGCGTCGCTTTCGACGAAGATGTAAAGGCCTGTGCCGCGCTCGTGCATCGCGCCGATCCCGACCGGTTCATGGCGGCAATGGCGGCACCGGTTGCGGCGCGGGCCGTTTTGTTTCCGATTTATGCGTTAAATGTTGAAGTTTCCCGTGCGCCGTGGGTGACGCAGGAAACGATGATCGCTGAAATGCGGCTGCAGTGGTGGCGTGATGCGCTGGATGAGATTGCCCAAGGCAAGACGGTGCGCAAGCATGAGGTCGTTACGCCATTGTCTCGGGTTTTGTCGGCGGAACTTGCCGGGGTTTTGGATGAGTATGTGGCTGTAAGGCGCTGGGACATATACAAAGACCCGTTCGAAGATCAGGCCCATTTTGATGCGTATATAGACAAAAGCGCGGGTTCACTTTTGGTTGCATCTGCCCAATCACTGGGTACAGCAGACGAAACTGTGTTGCGTGATTTTGGCTATGCAACCGGAGTTGCCAACTGGCTGCGGGCCATCCCGCAACTGGAGGAGAGAGGCCGTATTCCGCTGTTGGACGGAACTCCGGATGGGGTTCGAACCCTTGCGCAAACGGCGTTGGACAGGTTGCTGCGGGCTCGGACGCAACGCGACGCAGTCTCTCAAGAAGCCGTGCCAGCATTATACGCGGGTTGGCAGGCTGAATGGGTTCTGTCACAGGCAGTCGCGCGCCCGGATCGCGTGGCCGCCGGTCAACTGTCGCAAGGCGAAATCAAACGAAGACTGTCACTGATGTGGAAAGTTTCCCAGGGGCGCTGGTAACGATCAGGCTGTTTCCGGCTCATTGGGGCGCAGCACCAGCCAGAGCAACGCGCCACCGGCAAGGGTGAGCAGGGGGATCATGGCAAGGTTTACGGCTGTCCACCCCTCGACCGGCGAGCCACCCGAGCAGTTCATCAAGCCGC
Organism: Ruegeria sp. G5; assembly: GCF_056533365.1. NCBI lineage: Bacteria > Pseudomonadati > Pseudomonadota > Alphaproteobacteria > Rhodobacterales > Roseobacteraceae > Ruegeria > Ruegeria sp. G5. Next base: position 166,815 of record NZ_JBQFOK010000006.1, read on the forward strand.
CAGACGACAAGGACGCAAGCGTCACGCCACCGAAAATCAGCAAGTCGTTCAGACCTTGCATACGGCTTCGTTCACTGACGCTGTGCGACTCAGCCAACATCGTGGTGGCACCGATAAAGCCAAAGTTCCAACCGATACCCAGTAGGATCAAAGCGAAATAAAAGTTCTCAAGTTCAATGCCCTGCAACGCGACGACGCCTGCACCGGCCAAGATTGCCAGCCCGAGTGTTACAATTTTTTCAACCCCGAACCGGGCGATCAAATGCCCGGTAACAAAGCTGGGAGCGAACATCGCAAGCACATGTCCTCTGACAACGTCCGCCGCGTCATTGGCAGTAAAACCGCAGCCCACGACTGCTAGCGGCGTCGCTGTCATCACAAGGTTCATCAAAGCGTACGAGACCATTGCACAAATGATTGCCACCGCAATCCGTGGAGTTTTCAGCATTTCGAGCCGTGTTCGGCCTTGAGGTGATCCTTCCTGCACTTTGGGTGGTGTCGGGATGTCCAAAAAGAAGAACAGGGCCGAACCGAAAACGTTCAACGCGATTACGGCCAGGTAAGTGCCGAGGAAGGGAATGACGTAGGCCGTCTGGGTCAACTTGACGATCTCAGGGCCAATGAGGGCTGCGGCCAGCCCACCCGCCATAACATAGGAAATCGCTTTGGCTCGAAATTCGTCCGAGGCTGTATCAGCGGCGGCAAAGCGATAGAAACCGTGCGCGCTCATGTATACACCGGTCAGCAGGCTGCCCAGCAGAAACACGGGAAACGAGCCTAGAAACAGGCCATATGCTCCGACCAGACCGCCACATGCGCCGGCAGTCGCGCCTACCAGAAAACCTGCGCGTCGTCCCCAACGTTGCATGATCGCCGAGATCGGGGTCGCGGCAAGCATAGAGCCCAAAACGATCAGTGATATCGGTAGTGTTGCAAGGCATGCGTTTGACGCCAGTGACTCGCCCGCCAACCCACCGACGATAAAGATCATCGGCATCTGGGCACCCAGAACAGCCTGAGCAGCCACCAACACGGCGACATTCCGTTTGGCCTGACTGTTGTCTGGTGCGCTTGCGGTCATGGTCATACGCCAATGGGTATCGGTGAATTGCGACACGCACAAGCGGGTTGCATCTGCGACAAACCACCCTAACGTGCACGTGACCAAAAGCCGGAGCGTAAATGTCTGTCGGACGTATCATCGAAACCCCAGACTGTGTCGCCGAGGGGGCAGCGTGGCTGGCGGATGCGTGCCCACGCATGGCTTATGCGATGGAGCAGACTGGCCCATTACCATTGCGGCGTCGACCGGACGGTTTTGCCCAGCTTCTGAGTGCGATCGTCAGTCAACAGGTGAGCGTCGCGTCGGCGAATGCAATCTGGAAACGGCTGCAGGATGCAAAACTGACTGGGCCGCGGAAAATAATGTGGGCGTCGGACGACGACCTGCGCGCGGCTGGTTTAAGCCGGCAGAAGATGCGCTATGCGCGTGCACTCGCAGAGGCGCGCATTGATTACAAAGCATTGCGAGACGTTCCTGACGCGGAGGTTGTGTCCACATTGACCGAAGTTCCGGGCATTGGTGTCTGGACGGCCGAGATTTACGCGATGTTTTCACTGGGCCGGGCCGATGTGATCGCGCCCGGAGACCTCGCGCTCCAAGAAGCCGCGCGTATCCTCTATGACCTGCCGAAACGTCCGACCGACAAACAGCTTCGTCAAATGGCCGAAGCCTGGACGCCGTGGCGGTCTGTTGCGGCCCGGGTGCTGTGGGCCTATTACCGAGTGGCCAAAGAACGAGAAGGGATCAGATGACACGGGTATTGAATGCGCTCCGAAAAGAGCCAGTTTCGGGCGACACGCGGTCGGTTGTGGTGTTTGTGCATGGCTACGGGGCTAACGGAGCCGATCTTTTGGGCCTTGCGGATCCGCTGGCCGAGCATCTGCCGGACACTTTGTTTGTTTCGCCCGATGCGCCCGAACAAATTCCCGGAATGCCCAACGGGTTTCAGTGGTTTCCTATCCCTTGGATCGACGGGTCATCTGAAGAAGAAGCGCGCCGTGGCATGGAGATGGCGGTTGAGGACTTCAACGCCTTTCTCGACGCTCTGATGGTGGACGAAGACGTGTTGCCCGAGCAGGTGGTACTGTTTGGATTTTCCCAAGGCACGATGATGAGCCTTCATGTCGCTCCTCGACGAGAGGACCCGGTGGCAGGGATCGTCGCATTTTCTGGTCGCTTGCTTGAACCGGACCTGCTGCCGGACGAAGCGGTAAGCCGGATGCCCGTGTTGTTGGTTCACGGCGATGCAGACGACGTGGTCCCACCTCAATCATTGCCTGAGGCAGCCGAAGCCTTGCAAGCGGCTGGATTTAAAGAAGTCTATGCCCACGTCATGAAAGGGACCGGCCACGGAATCGCGCCCGACGGCTTAAGCGTTGCGCTGGCGTTTATGCGCGACAAGCTGAGTCTCTGACCATGATCATAGTCCGCCCGATGATGCGAGAGGATGTGGCAGCAGCCTGCCAAATCCTGAACCAGATCATTGAAATCGGGGGGACGACCGCCTTTGAGACGCCATTCTCTGAGGCATTGTTTGCGCAGAGTTATCTGAACGGCGCGGATAAAATCTGTTGTCACGTCGCGCTTGACCCGCAGGGGGAAGTAGTTGGGTTTCAGTGGTTGGGAACAAATGAGGCTTTGCCCGACGATTGCGCCGATATCGCAACCTTCACCCGGCGAGATCCTGTGCTGAAAGGGGCCGGGCGCGCATTGTTCGCCGAGACATCAAAATATGCAGCCGCGGTTGGACTTACGTCGTTGAATGCAACCATACGGGCGGACAACAGAACGGGTCTGAGCTATTACGAGAAAATGGGTTTTCGCGATTTTTCAGTCTCTTACGGAGTACCCCTAAAAAACGGCACGCCGGTAGACAGAATTTCAAAGCGATTCCATCTGAGGAAGGAAACAGAATGCTAGTAGTAACTGGAACGGTTGAAGTTGCACCAGACGGCGTTGAAAACGCCATCAAAGCGGTTCAGGAAATGGTTGCCGAGACGGTGAAGGAAAATGGCTGTATCGTTTATGAGTTCAGCCAAGTTCTCGGAAAAGAAAACCTATTTCGTGTTTACGAAGAATGGGAAGACCAAGCTGCCTTAGAAGCGCATTTTGCAACGGAACACATGGCCAGGTTCCAATCTGCGTTGGGTGAGGTCGGCGTGATCGCCCGTGATGTCTATCGGGTTGTCGGTGGTGAAAAGCACCCGCTGAGGTAACCTTAGCCCCAAAGTTTGGGTTCAGCGAACTCTACCGAGTTTCCGGCGGGGTCGCGCACATAGACGGACTTTGCGCCATTGGGCCAATCGAACTCGGCGTCGATGGGAACATTCCAGTCGATCAGATGTTTGCGCATCACCTCGATTTTTGCCCGATCCATTGAGAGACAGACGTGTCCCGCACCGCGAGCACCATGAGGTGGCACCGGCAAGTCCGGATTGCCGGGCGGCTGTTCTGTTTCATCGGGGTTAAAGATCAGCAGAACGGATGCGCCGACGCGGTAAAACACGTGCCGATTTTCGACGCGTTGAATTTTGTCCAGCGCCAGAATCTCTCCGTAAAACTGTTCGGCCGCGTCAAGATCGTCGACGTATAACGCAGCTTCCAGAATGCCTTCCGGCGAAGGTATGCCCGGTGTGACTTTCATGGGGTAACCCTATCACAAAAGGGCGTTTTTGTCACCTGCGCTGGCGGCGGTCCCGCTTGCGGGGCGGTGGGGTGTTTAGCGCGGGTTCCGGAAGGCTGTCCCAATGTCCGGGCTCCAGCCCATCCAGTGACCATTCCCCGATACGAGCGCGTATCAGGCGCAGGGTCGGATGGCCGACAGCAGCCGTCATGCGGCGTACCTGCCGGTTGCGTCCTTCGCGTAGCGTCAGTTCAACCCAACTGTCCGGAACGGTTTGGCGTACGCGGATCGGGGGTGTGCGCTGCCAAAGGCCGTCAGGTTCGTCAATCAAACGGGCTTTGGCAGGGCGTGTCAGGCCATCCTTCAGCTCGATACCATCACGCAGCGCCTTCAGTGCGGCTGCATCCGGCAGACCTTCGACCTGAACCCAATAGGTCTTGGACATCTTATGTTTGGGGTCCGAAATCTGCGCTTGCAACCGCCCATTGTCGGTCAACAGCATCAGGCCTTCGCTGTCCCGGTCCAGTCGACCGGCCGGGTAAACGTTAGGCAGATCTATAAAGTCCGAGAGCGTACGGCGCGGCGAATCGGCGTTCGCGCGGTCCGTGAATTGCGGCAGCACATCGAAAGGTTTGTTGAATCGGATAAACCAGCCCATGCCTCGCCATAGCCCGAGGGACACGGTGTGTGCAACCTGTGGATATCTGTCACGATGCTGTTACGGATTCGGCTTAACCAATCCCGAGATATTGTGGAAACTCAGGGCTTGTCAGAGTTTTAACACGATATATAGTTAAGTGAAGGCCGGGGCGGGTGTTCCCCGCTCTGGTGTCATAACGGGCAGAGCAGAGCGAGGAGCGATTCAGATATGGATGGAGACTTCAGGACCGAATTTGTCAGGGAACCCGGTGCGCTAAAGCATCATCCGGCATTGGTTTTGAACGCTGATTATCGTCCCTTGTCTTACTATCCTTTGTCCCTGTGGCCGTGGCAGGAAGCGATAAAGGCGGCCTGGCTGGACAGGGTGGATATCGTGGCTGAATACGACGAAGTTGTCCGAAGCCCGAGTACCGAGATCCGAATACCTTCGGTCGTTGTACTCAAGGATTACGTAAAACCCAGAAAGCGCGTGGCCTTCACGCGCTTTAATTTATTTCTGAGGGATGAGTTCCGCTGTCAGTATTGTGGCAGTCGTGGTGATCTGACGTTTGACCATGTTGTACCGCGTGCTGCGGGTGGCGTGACCAGTTGGCAGAACGTTGTTGCTGCATGTAGCCCCTGCAACCTGCGCAAAGGGTCCAAGTCGCTTCGGCAGGCAGGAATGACACTACGCAAGCCTCCTCGCCAGCCTGCCGCTGAAGCATTGCGCAACATTGGGCGTAAATTCCCACCAAACCATCTGCACGACAGTTGGATTGATTTTCTGTACTGGGATGCAGAGCTCGACGAATTTTAACGGCTCGCCCGCCACGCGGCGAGCCAAATCAAGCACAGAACGCCCGAAATTACGGCGTTCCAGCCAGCCATTGAAAGGCCCAGCATTTCCCACGGGATGTCGTCGCAGCGGACCAATGGGGCAGACATGATCTGATCCATTAGTTCTTGTGTGGACAGCCCGCCAATGTCACCGGATGTGCAGCTTGTCGGTCCCTCCCACCACTTTTGCTCAACGCCTGCGTGGAACACTCCTATGGCAGCGGTTGCCAAAGCTGCGGCGGCCCCCAACAAGGGCAGCAGGTTTACGCGCGGCAGGGCGAGCGCGGTAGCACCGATCAAAACCGCTGCGCCGTGGGGGTAGCGTTGCCAAATGCACATCTTACACGGTGCCAGCCCGCCGATATACTGAAAGCCCCAAGCACCCAGTAGCAAAGCCGCTGAGCCTCCGGCGGCCAGCAATATCAAAGTGTTGCGTGTCATAAGTACTTCACCGCGACGAAGCCACCAAACAGCAGGATGATGAACAGGGTGAACATCAGCCCCAGTCGTTTTTCGATAAAGTCACGGATAGGCTCGCCGAACTTCCATAGCAACCCGGCCACCAAGAAGAACCGCAGTGCGCGCGCCAGAATGGACGTGGCGATGAAAGTTCCCAGCGGCATGCCTGTCCAACCGGACATGATGGTGATCACTTTGTAGGGGAAGGGCGTGACACCCGCGGCCAAAACGGCCCAGAACCCGAAATCGTTGAAGCGGGTGTTGAATTCTTCCATGGCATGCGCCTTGCCCATCGACTCCAGAATGGGCTGGCCGATGCTTTCATAAAAGAATGCTCCGATGGCGTAGCCAAACAGACCACCCAGCACCGAAGCCACCAAGGCAACCATCGCAATCAACCACGCGCGAGACGGCCGGGCGAGAATCATGGGAATCATCAGCACATCAGGAGGAATCGGAAAAAACGAGCTTTCGATAAAAGCCACAATGGCGAGCGCCCAAAGCGCGTGCGGATGTTCAGCCAGACGGATGGTCCAGTCATAAAGCGATCGCAACATAAAGCGTTTTTTCCTAATCTCTGACCGTTCCAGCCAAACCATGCGCCTGATGAGGCGTCAACCGCTCCAACCAAAACAAACTGGAATTAGGTTGGTTTTTGCCTCTGGACGTTCCCGGCTGTCGGCGCTAATCCAGTGTTCGTGGCCCAAGTGGCGGAATGGTAGACGCAGGGGATTCAAAATCCCCCGCCTTCACGGGCGTGAGAGTTCGAGTCTCTCCTTGGGCACCACATCAAGCTTTTCCGCTATCTTAGATAGATCCAAACCTCTGTATCGTAAGTTTTAGGATCTCGCTCGGAAACAAAGAGCAAACCGGATTCTGCTGTCAAAACTCAGTTGCTGTTCCCTGTGTGGCTAAGCGGTTTGCCTACGGGGAAACTTCGCAAAACACCATCAGATGTGAGGAACCGGCGCGTTCGATCCGGTGCGGGGGTTGACAAGTCGAGTATCTGAATGAAACGTCAAATGAGTTGGGAGATTTTTTAAATTCAAATGCTTGATCCTGTTGCATGACAGGCAGGCTTGCCGTACCGGCAAGGTCCCAGTTGAGGGGCCTGCAAAAGGTCTCTCATCCACAAAAAAAGTTTGGGAGTTCTCAAAAATGAAAAACAGCAGCAAGCTTAGCCTTGGCGCGGTAGTGACCGCAGCTCTGATGGCTCCGGCAGCGTATGCGGAAGAATTCATCACAATTGGTACCGGCGGCGTAACCGGCGTGTACTACCCGACAGGTGGCGCGATTTGCCGTCTGGTGAATAAGGGCCGCAAAGAGCACGGCGTGCGTTGCTCGGTCGAATCGACGGGCGGTTCTGTCTACAACATCAATACCATTCGCGAAGGCGAGCTTGAGTTTGGTGTCGCTCAGTCCGACTGGCAGTACCACGCATATAACGGCACCTCGAAGTTCGAGGATGCGGGCGCGTTTGACAAGCTGCGCGCGGTGTTCTCGGTCCACCCCGAGCCCTTTACCGTTGTGGCCCGTGCGGATTCGGGCATTTCCACCTTTGAGGACCTCAAGGGCAAACGCGTGAATATCGGCAACCCTGGCTCTGGTCAGCGCGGCACCATGGACGTTGTTTTGGAAGCGATGGGTTGGACGCTCGACGACTTTGAACTGGCGTCCGAGCTGAAAGCGGCCGAGCAGTCGGCGGCGCTGTGCGACAACCAGATTGACGCGATGATCTACACCGTTGGTCACCCGTCCGGTTCCATCCAAGAGGCAACCACTGCCTGCGATTCCGTTCTGGTTAACGTAACCGGTGACGCCATCGACGGTCTGATCGACGGCAATTCGTACTACCGCACCGCCACAATTCCCGGTGGCATGTACCGTGGGTCGGATGGTGAAACCACCACATTCGGCGTTGGTGCAACCTTTGTGACATCGGCGGATGTGTCGGATGACGCTGTTTACGCCGTGGTCAGCTCGGTCTTCGAAAACTTCGACGACTTCAAAAAGCTGCACCCTGCTTTTGCAAACCTCAAACCCGAAGAAATGATTGCGGACGGCCTGTCGGCGCCGCTGCATCCGGGTGCTGAGAAGTACTACAAAGAAAAAGGCTGGGTACAATAAGCCAGACCTGATGCAGGGCGCCTTTGGGCGCCCTGTCACTTAAGCCCGATTTGAACGGGTGCTGAATAAGGCCGCAAAGGCCAAAAAACGGGGAGACATTCCGATGAGTTCCGACACGCAATCCAATCGACCGTTATCCGAAGAAGAGCTGCAGGACCTTGTCGCGTCTTCTGATGCAGGTGGGCGAAACCCTGTTGGCAGTGTTGGGATTTTTCTGGCCGTAGTTGCCGCGATCTGGTCTATTTTTCAGGTCGTTCTGGCGTCTCCGATCTCAAATGTCGTGCTGCCGGGCAGTGTGGTTAATAACTCGCGCCAGATTCACTTGGCCTTTGCGATGTTTCTGGCCTTTGCGGCCTATCCTGCGCTGAAATCCAGCCCGCGTGACTATATTCCTATTCAGGACTGGATTATGGGGGCACTTGGGGCCTTCGTGGCGCTGTATGGGTATTTTTTCTACACCAAAATTGTGAACGCAGGCGGTCTGGCTGACGATACGGATAAATGGATCGCGCTGGGTGGCTTGTTGTTGCTGTTTGAGGCCGCGCGCCGCGCGCTTGGCCCAGCTATGGCGATTATTGCTACAATCTTTTTAGGTTACGTGTTCTTCGGGTCCTCAGAGTGGGTGCCAGAAGTCATTCGTTGGAAAGGGGCCAGCCTTAAGAAGGCGATGAGCCATATGTGGATTACATCCGAGGGCGTATTTGGCATCGCTCTGGGTGTTTCGACCAAGTTTGTGTTCTTGTTCGTGCTGTTCGGTGCGTTGCTGGATAAAGCCGGGGCCGGGAATTACTTTATCAAGATGGCCTTTGGTGCGTTGGGCCACCTGCGGGGTGGACCGGCCAAGGCTGCGGTTGTCGGTTCGGCGGCGACTGGGCTTATCTCAGGCTCTTCCATCGCGAATGTTGTAACCACCGGGACGTTTACCATCCCGTTGATGAAACGCGTGGGCTTTTCCAGCGAACAGGCCGGATCGGTCGAGGTCGCAAGCTCTGTAAACGGTCAGATCATGCCGCCAGTCATGGGCGCCGCGGCATTCTTGATGGTGGAATATGTGGGTATCTCGTATGTCGAGGTTATCACCCACGCTTTCCTGCCCGCAGCGATTTCCTATATCGCTCTGGTCTACATCGTGCACCTCGAAGCGGTGAAGCGGAACATGCCCACATTGGGTGATCGCGACGTGCATCTGGCGCGAACTGTCCTGGGTATGCTGTCTTTCTTCCTTGTCTTTGCCGGGCTCTGCTACAGCTCGCAATTTCCGGTCGAAGCAGTGACGAATTGGGCGCCATCGGCTGCCGGTATGATCCTGAGCCTGATCGTTTGCGCCGTTTACGTCGGATTGCTGTATCTGGCGTCTCAGGTGCCTGACCTTGAACCCGATGATCCGAACGCGAAAGAGGTTACGCTGCCTGTCATCGCGGATATCTACAAGGCAGGTTTGCACTATTTGCTGCCGATCATCGTGCTGGTCTATTTCCTGATGATCGAACAGAAATCGCCGGGTTTGTCTGCTTTCTGGGCGACGGCGCTGTTGTTTGTCATTCTGGTCACGCAAAAACCCCTTAAGGCTTTGTTCCGTGGTCAAAGCAACCTGTACGACAACTTCATTGATGGTGTTGCGGACCTTTGGCAAGGGTTGATCGACGGCGCGCGCAACATGATCGGTATCGCGCTGGCGACGGCGACTGCTGGCGTGATCGTGGGCACGGTGACATTGACCGGCGTTGGGCAGGTGATGGCTGACCTTGTCGAGTTCCTGTCCGGCGGCAACTTGATCCTTATGCTGGTTATGGTCGGGCTGCTCAGCCTGATTTTGGGCATGGGCCTGCCGACCACTGCGAACTACATCGTCGTCAGCTCTCTGATGGCCGGTGTTGTGGTCGAGTTGGGTGCGCAAAGCGGATTGATTGTGCCGCTGATCGCCGTACACCTGTTTGTCTTTTACTTTGGGATCATGGCCGACGTGACCCCACCAGTGGGGTTGGCCAGTTTCGCCGCCGCTGCGGTGTCTGGTGGCGACGCGATCAAGACAGGGTTCACGGCGTTTTTCTATAGTCTGCGGACCGTTGCGCTGCCGTTTGTGTTCATTTTCAACACCGACCTGCTGTTGATCGATGTCACCTGGGTCGAAGGCATCATAGTGGCGGTCTTTGCAACGATAGCGATCCTTGTCTTTACCGCAGGCACAATGGGGTATTTCCTAACGCACAGCCGTATCTATGAAAGCGTCGCGCTTATCGCTGTCGCGTTTGCGCTGTTCCGACCAGATTTCTTCATGGATCGGATTTCACCCCCATTTACGTCGGTTGAACCCGCAGCGCTCGTTGAAACGATCGGACAAACGCCACCGGGGACCGAGGTTCGAATGGTCGTGGCAGGGCCCGATTTCGACACGCTCGAGATGACAGACACAACCATCGTTGTGCCGGTTGGCAGTGAAGAAGGAGGCGAAGCGCGCCTTGAGGCTTTGGGCCTGTTGCTTCTGGAAGAAGATGGTCTGGTTAAACTCGAAGAGCCATTCCCAGGAACTCCGGTATCCGGCGATCTGGATATATTCGACTATTACGGGGATGAAGCGGTACGTCTGACCTCGGTCAGCTTACCAGCAAGCCAGCCTCCGAAACAACTGGTCTATATCCCGGCCTTGATATTGCTGGGTCTGATCGCCTTCCTGCAACGCGGCCGCGCCGCCAGACAAGAGGTGCTCGCATGACAAATTCCGTACTTTGCGCCGTAGATATCAGTAACGGTCGTCTGGACGTGCATGTGCTTGAGAAAGCCGCCGCATTGGCCGACTTAGAGAATGCGCAACTGGATGTTGTAACTGTCCTGCCGGATTTCGGTGAGAGCTGGGTATCGGGTTTCTTTGAGACGGACTTTCACGACAAAGCCCTTGAGAAAGCACAGACCGAGCTTTCTGAGCTATGCATGTCCACCTTGGGACCCGAGCGTAACGAGAAAATCCGACATGTTGTTGCGACAGGAACTGCGTATCAGGAGATTCTGAAGACTGCGGAAAGTGCCGGATCGGATCTGATCGTGATCGGCGCGCACAAGCCGGATCTAAAGGACTATCTGCTGGGGCCGAATGCGGCGCGTGTTGTACGGCACTCGAACGTTTCTGTGTACGTTGTGCGATAAACGCGGTTAGTAGCCCGTCATTTCAAGGTAGCCGCGCCCAGTGTGGCTGCCCGATACAATGACGGGTCCTTCCCAGTATTCAAAGCGCGTTGCCATCCACGCATTTGGGGTTAGGGCTGAAACCTCAACATCCACGTTGTGTTCCGGAAGAGTGACCTGCCAATGAACAGGAACTTCTCGTCCGGCGACTTGAGTCGTGTTCAGGGGCGCAATGCGCACTGAACCATCGGGCAGGGCGGTGGTTGTTCCGTCGGCGTTGATCCAGGTTGCGGCGGTAAAGTCCTGACGGTCCCCGCGCAACCGGAACGCCATCATTTTGTTGCCGTTCTCAAAGCTAAGCGAGAACCAATCCCAACCGTTTTGATCCGTTGCCAGTGGTTGTGAAGACCATTCACGATCCAGCCACCCTTGTCCCGAAACAGAAACCTCACCTTCGGGCAGACGAAGCGTTCCAGTCACTTCAAAAAACGGTTGAGAATAGTAATAGCTGGCCTGCCCATCGGCGGATTTGACCGAATATCCTGCTTCACCGTGAAACACCAAGGGACCGTTGGCGTTCAACGTCACCTGATACCCAAAATCGTCGGCATTGGCACGCAGGTCTAACTGATCTAAATCCGGGCCGCGCATGTACCAATCGTCGATCCACGCCTCAAACGGTTCGGCGTTGACACCCGCCTGACCGATCCCCCCGCGCGATAACCGTTCTGCAAAATAATGCGCTTCAGGCGTTGTGACTGCCGCGTGCCCCATCCATAGCTGAGGGCTTTGCCACCCGTCCGCTTCGTTGGGTTTGAGCGCCGAGCGAAAAAGCGTCCACTGCAGGCCATAAGATTGCCCATCATCGCCCGATAGATTTGCCGTCAGGTACCACCATTCGATCCGGTAGGCTGGGTGTGGGCCGTGATCTTGTGGAAATTGAAACTCATACCCTGCTTGCGGCACGTTGAAACCTTCGGCCGATCCACCCAATCCGGCATAGCCTTGCGCCCAGCCGAGGCCCGGTAGCATCAGGAAAAACGAAAGGACCAGCGATCTAACGTTCATTGGCAAACACTCTCAGCAAATCGGCAGGTGGAAGTTGAAGCAACCGAAGGGCGGGAACAGCAGCCGCGGCAACCCCCGCCAACAAAGTCAGGACAAACAGATACCCCCAGTCCGTCGGAAACAGATACATCGGCAAGCGCCAGCCAAAAGCCTCGACGTTAATAACCGCCAGCAAGGTCCACGCCAAAACAAGGCCAAGGGGTAGGGCAAATACTGCCGTCAGAGCGGCCAGTAGAACGCTGCGCAGCAGCTCGAGCCGCGCCAGCTGCGCGCGGGTCAACCCCAAGGCCCAAACCGGCGCAATCTGTGGCAAACGCTGGGTCCACAACGTCAAAAGGCTGGTTAGGATCGCAAACGCCGCAACGCCAAGGGTCAGAACGTTCAGGGCTGATGTCACAACAAAGGTTTTCTCAAACACGGCTTTGGACTGCGCTTTCATTGCCGCCTGTTGGATCACGGAACCGGGGGGAAGGCCAAATTCCTCCCGCAGGGCCTGTGCTAGTTCAGTGGCGCGGTTTGGATCGACCCGGACGCCAAAGCGTCGAGCCTCGGCCCCCGGTGCGATCGCATCCAGCTTTGCCATCGAAACAATCGCTTGCCCCGTGGGGTTGCCATAATCGGAATAGACGCCGGCAATGGGCAAGGTTTCATTGCTGGTAACGGCCAGAGTGTCACTGGGCCAAAGATCGGCGCGCCGTGCCAGTTGTTCATTGATAAGAATAGCGGTGCCACTCATGACCTGATCCCATACATCCGGCGCGGCAGCGATCAACGGCCAATAGTCCCGGTAGGTTTGGTCATCCACAATGCCGTATAAGAACAGCGGCCCGGTGTCGTGGCTTAGTTCGACACTACGAATGGGCAGTACCGCATCTGCGCGTGGGGTCAGCCATTGGGTGATTTCTCGGCCTTGCTGCTCGTCACGGGCCGTCAGGTAAAGCTCGGAGGTCAGGCGCTGGTCCAGCCAACCGGTGAAGGTCAGCCGAAAACTGGAAACCATTGTGCCGACGCCGATATTCGCGGCCAAGGCAAGCAGCAGAGCCATCATGGCCAGCGATAGCCCCGGTAATTGAGCGCGCATGTCGGACCAAATCCATTGCGCGACCACACCTTTGGCGCTGCGTTGCAAGAACCTGAGGGCATATGACAACAACACGGGCAGCAACAAGGCCCCTCCGATCAGCAGGCCCGCCAGCATTGCGAACCCGGCGATCAAACCTCCGAACAAGATTTGCGCCAAAGCTCCGACGATGATTGCGCCAATCCCGAGTATCGGGGTAAGCAGTCTTTCCGACGCTGCACCGCGCCATGCCTGAACGCCCGCGCCAGCTAACAGGGGCATTCTTGAAAGGCGGAACAGCGCATGTCCGCTGGCCAGCAGCGTTCCACCCAAGGCCATCGCCAGCCCTGCTGCAATCCATGTACCTTGTAAGGCGAGTTGCCCGCTAATTGATGCCCCGTACAGGCCGCGCAGGGTTGCTGCGACGTCCGGCAGCAGAGCGCCGGCGATGAAGTATCCCAGAACAAGGCCCAACATGCCTCCGATCAGGGCGAACACTGTCAACTCGGCCATGATCATCCAGACGAGGTGGCGCATGGATACGCCCAGCGCCCGTAACGTCCGGATCATCCCGCGCCGCTGCGCAAATGCCAGACCGACTGTGCCGTGCACTATGAACAAACCGACGGCAAAGGACAGCAGACCGAAAGCCGTCAGGTTCAAATGAAAGCTGTCTGTAAGTTGCGCCGTGTCCAGTTGCGAGGATGCGGCGACCCGTGTGAGCGAAGGGGTAACATCCTGCAGTTCCGGCAGGTTCGCGGGCTGGCTCGGCAATATGATCAACCGAGACACTTGCCCGGGTTGGTTGAGTAGTGTTTCAGCGACGCCGATATCGGTCAAAACAAGGTCCGGAGGCAGATTATCGGTTTCCAGAACCGGCGGCAGTCCTTCGACGTCGTTTAATACTTGCGCCAAAGCCGGGGTCGTCAGCAACCGACCCGGCGCGGTCAGGATATCCGCAGGCTCCAGAGGTGTCTCTGCTTGCTCGGCCTGAGTTACGGCGGGCAGGGCGGGGTAGGTGAGCATATCAATCCCCATCACCTGTACTGTTTGATTGCCGATGCGCAATGGACCTTCGAGAACCGCGGCAACCTGCCAACCGGCCCTGCGTAATGCAACGTATTGCTCGACCGGGAACAAACCGGAAGGATCGCGAAGCTCATCGTATTGTCCCAAGGCAAGCTGGTCATTTGCACGTTGATAGCTGGCGCGCGCCTCGGCGTTGATGGCCTGCACGGCGGACCAAAGTGCTGTGGCCAGCGCAAGGCCGATCAACAGAGTCGCCAATTGCAGCCGATGCGATCGCCAATGGGACCACAGCGCCTGAAGGATTGCCCGTGTCATGAGATCAGACCGCCTGTCAGATGCAGGCGCCTGTCTAACCGGGCCGCAATGTCTTGTGAGTGGGTCACCAGCAACAATGCGGTTCCAGATTCCTCGACCAAAGACAGCATCAGGTCCAGAACGTTTTTGCTGGCCGTTTCGTCCAGATTTCCGGTTGGCTCATCCGCCAGTAACAGTTTCGGGCGCGACGCAAGCGCACGACCTATGGCGACGCGCTGTTGTTGTCCGCCCGATAGGTTTTCGGGATACCGGTCCGTTAGCTCTGAAAGTCCCAGCCTAGCCGAAAGATGTGCATTCCAGGCTTCGTCGTCCTGTCCGGCCAAACGTGCATGAAAAGATATGTTCTGAGCCACCGTCAAAGATGGGATCAGATTAAATTGCTGAAAAACGATCGAAATAGTGTGGCGACGCAGCTTTGCCCTGCCCGGATCATCCAACCCGGACAGTTTTGTCCCGTCCAGAGTAATCTCACCTTCGTCAAAGCTGTCCAGCGCGGCAGCAAGGTTTAGAAGGGTGCTTTTGCCACTGCCGCTTTCACCGGTCAGGGCCAGTGTCTGCCCCTGATCCAGGTTGAACGAGACCCCGTTCAAAACGGGGCGTCCGCCGGGATAGGATTTGCGGACGTCTTCAATATTCAGCAGCATGCACAAGCCTCTTACCGTGTCCGCAACAATGTGTGTTCCGGGCATTCGGTGTCCAGTGCAGACGCGAATTCGTTTCCATTCGTCGCAGTGCATATGACGGGGTTGTAGCGCCGTACCTAACCAGTCATTGTTACAGGGATTTTTGCAAAAAGTGGCGGCTGACCGATGACCTTACTCGAGCAAATTCTTTGGGGCAGTATCTATCTTGGTATCTGTTTTGTGCTCGAAATTGCGCTTTTGACTTGGTGCACGCAAACGATCCGGGGGTTGTCGCTGCGGCTGGAAAACAGCAAGCGGTTCATCACGATTGCCACGCCCCTTTGTGTTGCGCTGTTCTTTATCGTGGCCATCCACACGTTTCAGGTTTGGTTATGGGCCGTGGTCTGGGTTTTGGGGGATGTTTTGCCTGACTGGAACTCGGCGCTGTATTTCTCGCTCGTGACGTTCACGACGCTTGGTTATGGCGACATCGTGCTGGGTGAGCAGTTGCGCATCTTTGGCGCGTTTGCATCGGTGACCGGTTTGCTGGCGTTTGGGTTGTCGACCGCGTTTATGGTGGCCTTGATGACGCAAGTCTTCAAGGAAGAGCTTATGAATTAAAGGATGGGCGCAAACAGCCGCGCAATCGGAGAGCCAAAGCGGATGTACACCGGCTGTTCCGGCAGGTTTTTGTTCAACTCGTAGCAATCTTTGAAATCAGCCTCCAACATCTGGGCAACCGCGTCAGCCGCGCGTTTGTTAAAGAACAGGGCCATCGCTTCGAAATTCAGACGGAAGGATCGGTTATCCAGATTGGTCGTGCCAACCCCTGCTAGTGTATCGTCGACCACAAATACCTTTTGGTGCATGAAGCCGTCGGTATAGCGAAAGACACGCGCGCCGCAGTCCCGGATTTCGTCAAAATATGCAAACGCAGCCAACCATGGCAGACGATGGTCAATAACCTCGGGCACCATAATTCGCACATCAACACCTCGTAGGGCTGCGTGTTGTAACGCTGTCATGATGTCTATGTCCGGCACGAAATAGGGCGAGGCGATCCAAAGGCGTTCTTTTGCCTCGGTAATCGCGGCAAAGAACATCATGGCTCCGGTTTCTGTTTCGTCGCCGGGGCCTGTTGCGACCAATAAGGCATTCATGTCCTGATCGGATTCGGTGCCTGCCCAGTCCAACTGGTCGATCAGATCTTCTTCGTGGGCCCAATGCCAGTCTTCTGTGAATATCAGTTGTAACTGGCGGACGATATGGCCGGTCATGCGGACATGCGTGTCCCGCCAATGACCGAAATACTTGCTCTGTCCCAGGTACTCGACCCCAACATTATGGCCGCCGATAAAACCGGTTTCACCATCTATGATCACGGTTTTTCTGTGGTTTCGATAATTCAGTTGGAACCTGTACTGAGGACCACGGCGATCACGCGGATTTGCAATCTCGATCCCCGCTGCGCGCAAGGTGTCGAGATAGGTCGTTGGTAGACCATAGCTTCCAACCGAGTCCGTCATGAAACGTACACTCACCCCGCGCTTGGAAGCAGCAATAAGTTTTTGCTGTAGCTTTTGACCCAGCGCATCGTCCCGAACGATGTAGAATTGGATCAGAATATAGTTTCGTGCTGCGTCGATGGCTTCGAATATCGCATCAAACGTGGCTTGCCCGTCGATCAGAAGGCTTACGCCGTTACCGCGCGAAACCGGCAGGTGGGCAAGCGCTTCGAACGGGCGCGGGTTAATCAGCATCGAATCCGGGTCAGGTTTGGAAAAGTCGGCAAAGGTTTTGATCCCTTCAACCACGGTCTCGCTTTGCTTGCGCGCTATGCGGTAGCCGCGAAACCGGTGGTGGCCCAGAAACAGGTACAGGGGCACTCCAAATACCGGTGCTGATATCAGGAAAACCACCCAGCCAACTGCACCCTGTGGTGTTCGTGCAGTCTGTGCTGCTCGTATCGCAAAGAGAACCGCCGCCACGTAAAGAAAAAAGATGGCGGCGGAAACAAAGACTGTCCACATGGGGTTAGGTGTCCCGATCTTTCTATTCGGAGCCAGTGTAGACGCGTTTCCAATCCTCGGCCATATCGACGATGACCCAGCCCATGTCTGGACCTTTGTCTAGCCCGTCGACTAGTTTTCCAATCGGGCTTTCCCGGTCATAGGCCCATTCCCGTTCACTGTCCGTGTGATGTACAAGAATACCCAATCGCGGCCCGTCACCGGCTGTGGTCCACTCGAGCATGGCAAAGTCTCCGTCCGAGTTGCCCCCGGCCAAAATCGGACGCCGACCAATCGTGCGTTCGATGTTTATCGGCTTGCCTTCCTTGTCGTCTATGAAAGCAATTCCCGGCGCTTTCACGATTGTGGGGGTGCCGTCGCTGGTGTTGTATGTTGAATCGCCGTAAGTGCCCAACACTTGTTCGGGGTGAATCCCATATGCCTCTTCTGCAAAAACACGCATGAAGTGCAGACCGCCCCCGGAAACGATGTACGTGCGAAAATCTTCATCCCTCAGATAGCGCAATAGTTCGACCATCGGCTGATACGTCATTTGGTCATACAGAAGCTCGGTTTGCGGGTGACGGGCCGTCATAAGCCAATCCGCGACTGAGACTTGAAAAGCTTCCACGCTCATACCCGAGTGGGAGGCGTTGATAACCTCTATCAAGGCGTCATGTCCTCCGTCCACGATCGCCTGGACGTCACCCTTGGCGGCGGTTTCAAGGGTCGGCGAACTAAGAATAGAGGGGTCCGCTTCGGCCAGTTCCGCCAGCCGTTCCATTGCAAAGATCATCTGAAAATAGACTGGCTGTTCGGCCCAAAGCGTACCATCGTTGTCGAATACGGCGATCCGCTCAGCAGGGGTCACGTAGTCCATGTTGTTGGGATCGGTGACACTTCTGACAAAGTCCATGATCCGCGCTTTGGATTCAACATCCTGCCAGCTGGGCAGCGGATCGGCGCAGACAGTGGCAGCAGTAATAGACAAAAGCCCTGAGAGTAGTGCGGCTTTCATATCAAATTCCTTTTGACGTAATGATGAAAGGGCCGCGGTTTTGCGGCCCTTTGTCTTTTTTTTAGTTGTTGGTCGGGGTCGCCAGCTTTTCCATAACCTGATCCAGGTTGAAGCTTGCCGCTTTTTGGCGCGGCGGGAATTCCTGGAAGGTCGCCAGGAAGTTGCCGACATATTGCTGCGCAGGCACCAGGAAATACGCACGATTCAACAGCCAATCATAATAGGTGTTGGATGTACGATAGGCACGCTCATAGGGATCGCGTCTTAGGTTGACGATCAGCGGGATACGCAGCTCTGTCCAGGGTTCCATCCAGGCACGCAGGGTTGCCCAAGCCTTCTGCTCAAGGAAGATCAGCTTCCAATCGTCGAACCGCAGCGCCGTCAGGTCGCCATCATCCGAGAAATAAAAGATTTCGCGGCGTGGGCCTTCTGTGGCTTCGCCGGTCAGAAGGGGCAGGATGTTGTAGCCGTCCAGATGCACCTTATAGTCGCGGCCCATTCCAGATGAGCTGTACCCGGCTTTCAGCTTTTCCTTGATGTCTGCGTCACCGGCGACGGCCAGATAGGTGGGCAGCCAGTCCATGTGGTGCACGATCTCATTGGTGACAGATCCAGCTTCGATCTTGCGCGGCCAGCGTACCATCGACGGGACACGCCATCCGCCTTCCCAGTTGGTATTTTTCTCACCCCAGAAAGGAGTCGACGCCGCGTCCGGCCATGTGTTCATGTGCGGGCCGTTGTCTGTCGAATAATGCACGATCGTGTTGTCTGCGATGCCGAGCTCATCCAGCAGGTCCAGCAACTGACCGACATGCATATCATGTTCGATCATGCCCGCTGTATATTCATCGGCCACACCACCAAAGATTTCGTTGGCCTGTGCACGCATTTCGTCTTTGACGTGGGTGCGGAAGTGCATCCGGGTGCCATTCCACCAGACATAAAACGGTTGCCCCTGCTCATGCGCACGCTTGATGAAGTCGATTGCGGCGGCAACGGTTTCCTCATCCACCGTTTCCATGCGCTTTTTGGTCAGCGGGCCGGTGTCTTCGATCGTACCATCGGCTTTGGATTTGATCACACCGCGTGGGCCGTAAGCTTCGCGGAAGGTCCGACCGTCGGCCAGAACCGCATCGCCCGGATAGTCTTCATTCTCGGGCTCTTCCTCAGCGTTGAGGTGGTAGAGATTTCCGAAGAATTCGTCAAAACCGTGGTTTGTCGGCAGGTGTTCATCTTTGTCACCCAGGTGGTTCTTGCCGAACTGACCGGTGACATAGCCGTGGTCTTTCAGAAGGCCAGCAATCGTTGGGTCCTCGACCTGCATACCAAGATCGGCGCCCGGCAGACCAACTTTTGACAAGCCGGTGCGGAAAACCGACTGTCCCATGATATAGGACGAGCGACCGGCGGTGCAGGATTGTTCACCGTAATAGTCGGTGAAAATCATGCCTTCTTTGGCGACACGGTCGATGTTCGGTGTCTGATATCCCATCAGGCCCATTGTGTAGGCCGAGATATTGGATTGACCGATATCGTCCCCCCAAATGACCAGAATGTTGGGCTTCTGATCTTGCGCCCAAGCCGGAAGCGCAAGCGCAACGGCGAATGTAGCCACGGCAACCTGACGTAATTTATTACGCCAGCCGTCTGTCCTCAAACGTGGTGGTGACATTGTGTTCTCCTGATCTAGTTCAGCCGAAACGGCCCGAGGATGTATTTGAAAGAAAAAGACGGTAAGTCGTTGAAATACCGCTTTTTTGAATGCATTCGATCAGGGCAGAAACTAAGTTCAGGCCGTAGAATCGAACTCTGCCAGTCTAAGATACGAGGTGGAATATGAATCTATCATATGATTATATTGGAAAGTACTAATGTTAGATAAAACCAATAATTTGAAGCTGTTGCAGAATACGGCTTGGTTCTCGAACCGATCTGAGCGGTTTCAGAACGATTTGTTGTCATGCGGTATGGCCAAAGCGTTCAAATGCGGAGAGCCGTTGTATCACTACGGCGATCCTGTGGACGGTGTGTACGCTGTTTTGTCCGGGGGTATTCAAGTGTCCGCGCCTGCGGATGATGGTCAGGAATTTGTGGTCCATCGGGCGGGCGCCGGTTTCTGGATTGGAGACTTAGCCCTGTTCGCCGAAGAGCTTAGGCTGGTCAGCGTTGTGGCGACCGAGGACACTGAAACGCTGTTCTTTCCAATTGCACGGATAAACCGACTGGTTCAGGACCATCCGGAGTACATTCGCGACTTTTACGAGATGTCTCACCTCAACATGCGAACAGCCCTGCGCATTATTGCTAACCTTGTGGTTACTGGCGCAGAAAAACGGCTTGCTTTGCGGTTGCTTCATCTGGACGAAGGAACATGCAAGCAAGACGGTTGGATTATCGTCTCTCAGGATGAACTGGCCGAAATGGTTGCTGTGTCGCGTCCGACCTTGCACAGAAACCTTCATCGCCTGGCGGATATGGGCCTGATTGACATTGGTTATGGGCGTATCTTGATCAAAGATCGACTGGCGTTGATCTCAAGCTGCCAAACTTGAATTCTAGGGGTTCAGTGGGGGAAGATCCCGAAGCGTTCGTCTGGGACGCGTTGTCAGTTTTTCGAGCGCAGCAATTGCACCGGGCCAGTCGGGCTCGGCCTCAGGAGGTTTGGCAGCGTATTTCGCAGCGCCGATCTTTGCGAGATGGGCTTCAAACGGCTCCAAATCGGTGGAACTTTCCATGCGTGATTTCCAGGTTTCCAGCGCCGAATAGGCGTCGGACAAACTGTGATCGGAGAGTGCTTTTTTAAGCTGCGCCAGCGCATAATCCGGAGACGCACGATAGGCGTTCGCTCGTTCAAAACGCCAGCTTTGGAACCTAGGCCAGATTACCTTGTACGCTGCGAAACTTAACAGCCCCAAGAGAACAATATAGGGCAGGGCGTTCAGCATTTCGCGTGGTTGAAATGCCTCCGGCGTGGGGCCGGTTAGCTGTAAATCCACCGCAGGAACGGTAATTTCTTCAATGCTGTTTGTGTTCAAATTGAACCAGCGCGCGGTAATCTCTGGCAGTGATGTCTGCCCTCCCGCTTGGACAAGGAAAGTCGTTTCGTCGACGCGTTTGCCGGATAACACACCACGATCTTCGGACTCTGAGAACCGTGGTTCCTTGGGATAGGCGCGTAGCAAAGGATCCGTCGCGTCCGGCAGCAGCGTGGGTATCAGAATGGGGCTGGTTCCCGAAATGCTTGCTGTCAGTCGACGTGTGATGGCATCTCCTGCCGTTAATTCAGTCGCGCCTTCGATCTCTTGCGTCAGTTCGAACCCGGTTGCGATGATCAGCGGATCAAGGTCGCGCGCGGCATCGGGAATGGTGGCCGTGAGGGAAATGGCCGGTATCGGTATGGATGCCTCAAGCGGGTCGTTTGTCTCTGGGTCAGCGTAAGTCACGGTCACGGTTTGAGGGGCAAATTCCAAAAGGCCGGGCGACAGCGGGTAGAGGCGGTAACTGCGTTGCACGCCGGACCATGTCTGCCCATCCAGAACTTCGCTTACAGGACCCGAGGCTCGCTCAGGTAAACGCACTAAAAGGTCTTCTTGCTCAAGCGTTGGGAACGCTGGAGGGTTTGGCATGTAAGTCGGGACGAGAACCTTGATACGGACAATGACAGGCTGCCCAACGATGACGGTTTCCTCGGCTACGTCGACCGAGACGACCGGCTTTGCAGCGGTCTGCGCGAACAGAAAACTCGGCAAGATGAACAGGGTTAATAAAACCGCGTATCTCATTGCGCCTGCTCCTGATTTTCCAACAAAAACCGGTTTCTCAGAAAATCCTGCATGTCCGTGTCTATTGCGCTGATCCACTGATCGGCCGAGAGAGGCTTTGAACCTTCTTGCGGGGCCTGTACCGTCGTGTCGTTGCCCCGCGCTGCATCGTTGTCAAAAACGATGTCGTCGGCACCGATCCCGGCTTCTTCGCCAGTATCGGACTGTTCGCGTGTAACTTCCACATACTCCAGAATAGCTTTGGAAACCTCAAGATTATGCTCGGCCTCTGGCCATCCGGGCCGGCGTTCCAATGCGGTCTCAAAAGCTGTAATCGCGGGGCGGTACTCTCTGTTTCGAATGCGCGCCATACCTTCCGCAAATGCCGCCTCCGGAGTTGTTAGCTCTGCCAGCAAGGCGGCAGCGTCCGGGTATTTTCCAGCTTTCAACAAAGCGTACCCTCGATGATAAGGGTCTTGGAACAAGTCTGCCGCACGTGCGTATTGCTTGCGGTTCATCGCGATTTGACCTTGTTGATCAGGCGTCAGAAACCAATCCTGCCAACCATCCGCCCGCGCAGGTGCTGCCGGGGACATGATTATTGCGGCCAGAAACAGCCAGCGGATCACCCAGCCTTGCCTAAACCACAGCAGTGTTAGCAAAGCTGCAGGCCAGGCCAGTATCCAGCCCCGGTCTTGCCATTCAACTCGTTCGTCATCATCAAGCGCGTTGCCGTAAGCTGTCTGGATGCTTCGGAACAGTCGATCCACGTCTTGATCGCCGTTCGAGAATGGCACGACGGTTGCATCGCTTAGCTTGTTCAACTGTACGATCTCGGCACCATTTGGGAGCATCGTCAGAAAGAAGAGCTGCGCTGCATTAGTGTTCATAGCTTCGATTTCTGACGGGGCTATGTCATCCAGAACGAATAGGATGGAACCCGGTGCTTGGCTGGTTTCCAGTACGTCCAATCCGACCGCCAGTGCATCGCTCGCAGCATCCCCGGGTTTTGGCATTACAGCAGGGGTCAGGCCTTCCAACAATGGTCGAAGGATGTTCGCATCTTCTGTCAACGGTGCCACGCGATGCGGTGTTCCGGCGTAAGCAATCAATGCAGTTTGAGCACCTGCGCGCGCATTGATCAGATCCGCTATCTTGAATTTCGCGCGTTCAAGTCGGGATGGCGCCAAATCCGCAGTTTCCATGCTCTCAGTGACTTTGAGGGCGATAACCAGAGGGGCGGCGTCCGCCAACAATGGATTTGGTGCGCGCGACCAAGTTGGGCCAGCGGCTGCCAGCGTAAGTAGGGCTGCCACTAACATCGAGACATCTGCTGGTGTGACCCGGCGCGCGCTATTGCTGCCGACTTGCAAAGCCTGTGCCAGATGCGGTGCAATACCGGCTTGCAAAGCCGACTGCTTTGTTGGTTTTGGTCTCATGACCCACCAAAGAAGGGCAATGGGTATCAACAGGACCAGCCATGACGGGCGGATAAAGTGAAATTCGGCAAGCGCTCCGATCATTGGACGCTCCTGCGGTGCTGGTTCACGTGCAGTACAGAGACGGCAAGTAGAACAAGGATCACGGCCGCCAAAAGCGGGTATTGGCCTAGGTTCTCGCGGGGGCGATAGCTTTGGGTCTCAACCACACGCGGGTTTTGTGCATCGATCTGCTGGTAAATTTGGGCAAGTGCGGCCTGATCATTGGCGAAGAAATACTGCCCGCCTGTGCGCGCGGCGATGTCCTGTAGCGCCTGCAGGTCGACCCGGTCTTCGCCACTTGCGTTCGGGTCTCCGACGCCAATTGTGTTTATGACAACACCCTTATCGGCGGCCACCGCAGCGGCGTTGACGGGCGTCATACGGCTGGACGTATCGGCACCGTCACTGAGGACGATCATCAGGCGTTGATCCACCTCGCTGGAGTCGAAGGTTCGCATCCCCAGCCCGATTGCATCGCCTAACGCGGTGTTGGGGCCTGCCATCCCAACAGCCGTCTGATCAAGAAAACCATTCAGGCTGTTTAGATCTTCGGTAAATGGGGCCTGAACAAAGGCGCGTGTTCCAAAAATGATCAGGGCCATCCGATCACCATCGCGCGCGGCAATAAAGTCACGCAGGACGTCCTTAACAGCCTCTAAACGCTGTGTTGGAGCGCCATCGGCCGCCGCAAAATCCCTTTGATCCATAGAACCGGAAATATCGAGCGCCAGAACAACGTCGCGGGCGGACTTTTCCACGATGATCGGATCCGCTAGCCTCTCTGGTCGCGCAAGGGCCGTTACCAGTAGACACCAGACCAAAACAACAACGGCAGTCGCAAAATCCGATCGCGACCGGATCATGGAACCGGACTGTGGCTTAATCCCGCTGGCTTGCGCGACATGGCGAAAGAACGGAATTCTGATTGCGGATGTTTGTTCGCGATAGGGGGGCGCCAACCAGTAGATCAAAGCCGGTAACGGCAGCATCAAGAACGCCCATGGTGCAACAAAGGAAATCAATTGGGTATTCCTTGCACTTGGTGGGTTCTGACCCAGACTTGGGCAGCTTGCACAACCTCTGTATTGGATACGGACTTTTTATAGGGCGCTTCTGTCAGCGATTGCCCCACCGCTGCGCTGAAAGACGCCTTGGATGTGCTGTTCAGAAAGTTCACCCAGTCCGGGCCATACAGACCAGCCACGCGCGCACGCGGGTAAGCGGCCAGTGCGGTGCGGCGCAGGATTTCAGCGATTTTACCGACGTCGCCATTGGCCTCTTCGATCTGCCTAAGAGCGCGATGTCGATAGGCATTTCTGTTGCGATGTCGCCTGAATAAGACAAAGGCAGCGGCCAGAGCACCCAATAGTAATACTAACACTAAAAGCCACCCTACCGTTTGGGGTGTCATAGGAATTGGTACAGGCGGCGGAGCGGGTTCGAGCATATCCAAAAGCTCGACAAGGGTTTTGCCTTCCACGTCGACGCTCATGTGCGCCCCCTGCGGTGGCCAAACAGCTGTAAGAGTTGATCTAGCGCCGGTTCTTCGGTGTTTAACGGAACGATCGGAAACCCATATCGCTTGGACCAAGCAGACAGGTTTGACAGTCTGCTGTGCAGGGCAGCTTCGATGCGGCTTGCTAATTGAGGGTCATTGCCGTCGATTTCGATTTGTCGCGCGCCGTCTGAAACGGTGAACTTCGCGCCCTGAGGCACGGCCTGAGCGCTTGGATCTGAGATATTGAATAATATCAGATCGTTGGAATGCGAAATTCGGCTCAATATCCTCTCAGAATCGTCGTTTAGACCATCGAAATCCGAGAACACGCAGACAAGACCGTTGGTATTAGCAAGACGCGCGGCTTGCTGCAGGACATTGTTGAGTGTCACCGTTGGGGCCGGGCGCATCTTGGCATTCAGGCTACAGTTCATCGCACCTATCGAGGTCAAAAACTGCATCAGGGCTTTGTTCCGCCTTTGCGGGCGATGCTCGGCAAGGGTTGAATCCCCGAAAACGATACCGCCAACCCGGTCCCCTTGCCCCAGAACACGGTGGGCGGCAATGG
Source organism: Ruegeria sp. G5 (assembly GCF_056533365.1). NCBI lineage: Bacteria > Pseudomonadati > Pseudomonadota > Alphaproteobacteria > Rhodobacterales > Roseobacteraceae > Ruegeria > Ruegeria sp. G5. Next base: position 192,113 of record NZ_JBQFOK010000006.1, read on the forward strand.
CCGCAGCCTCGGCGGCGATGACCGATTTCATGTACACCTTGGTTCCAAAGAACATCGACACACGCTGGTCCACCAGTAAAAGCGCAGGGCGGTCGCGTTCCTCGGTGTAAACGCGGACGTGGGGCTCGCCTGTACGCGCTGTCACCTTCCAATCAATCGTGCGAATGTCGTCTCCGGGTAAATACGTGCGAAGTTCCTCGAAATTCAATCCGCGTCCGCGCAGGCGCGAGGCATGGCGACCGTTTAGGATCGAACGGGCCGGCTGATGCGGTAAAAGAGTAATGGCCTGGGATCTGGATTCTAGTCGCAGCAGATGTGTCGCATCCACATGGATGCGTCGGTCATCAGAATATGTGGCGATTTGGGCCACTCAGCTGGTTCCTTAAGTTTAAGGTAACGCGACAAGGCGCAGGATTTCAGCGATAACATCATCAGGTGTTTTTCCGTCCCCCTGTGCCTCAAAGCTCAGGGTGATGCGGTGGCGGAAAACATCGTGCGCGATGGCGCGGATATCGGCCGGGTCAACATAATCGCGCCCATTTAACCAGGCATGAGCGCGACCGCATTTGTCTAACGTCAGCGAGGCGCGTGGGCTCGCACCAATCTCGATCCAACGACCGAGGTTTTCATCAAGCTTGTCGGGCGTACGTGTCGCTTGGACAAGGTCAGCCATGTACCGGTCCATCGCATCCGAGACGTGTATTTGCCCAATCTCGGAACGGGCGGTGAAGACAACCTCCTGAGGTATGGCGGCAGGCGCTTCAGAAGACGTCGAGGTGTTAGCCGCAATTTCTTCGCCGCGGACAAGGCGAATGACCTCGACTTCATCCTCGACCGGCGGGTACGTGATCTGGACATGCATCAAAAAGCGGTCCATTTGCGCCTCGGGCAGAGGGTAGGTGCCTTCTTGCTCAATCGGGTTCTGGGTGGCCAGCACTATGAACAGCGGCTCCATTTTGTGCGTTGTGCCCGAGACAGTGACCTGTCTTTCCTCCATCGCTTCGAGCAAAGCAGCTTGTACTTTGGCCGGTGCCCGGTTGATTTCGTCAGCCAGCACGATGTTCGCGAAAATTGGCCCCTGTTCAAATCGAAAGCTGCCACCGGATTCTGTCTGTTGATAGATCTCAGTCCCGGTCACGTCAGACGGCAACAGATCGGGCGTAAACTGAATACGGCTAAAGCTGGCATCCAGATTCCGCGCCATCGCCTTAACCGCGCGGGTTTTCGCCAGCCCCGGCAAGCCTTCGATCAAAAGGTTACCATTTGCCAGCAAGCCAATGATCAACCGGTCAATTACATCGGTCTGGCCGATAATTGCCTGTCCCATTCGCGATTTAAGATCAACTATCTGATTATGTGCATTCATTTTTCGATCCAAACCGTGTTAGTGGGCAAGTAGTGACGTCTTGCTGAGGATTTTCAGTTGCTTAGCCGAAGGTTAGCAGGTTTGTCAAAATCGATCTACCGTCGTATCCGCTGTTTCAGTTGCCTCAAATCCTCTCGCAGACGTGGTCGGATTTCGCCGTGGTTGGGAAAGTCGCGCAGCGTTGTCAGCCAATTGTCCGGCGGTGCTTTTCCGGCTTTTCGGTACCACGTGAGGTCGCGTAAAACGGCCTGTGCGTCCGGTCCCAACGCATCAGGAATCTCAATCCCATTCAGCGTGGCCCAGACACCGGTCCAAAGCCGAGCGACAGACCAAGGGTTATAGCCGCCACCGCCAAGTACCAGAAACCGCGATGTCAGGTCTTTCAACTGACGTACAGCGTTCCAGTGCGCGTTGTTGGATAAAGCCAATCTGGATAGGGGATCTTCGGCCACTGCGTCTGCGCCACATTGCAGAACTATGGCCTGCGGCACAAATGCTTCGGTCGCTGGTATGATCAACTCGTCCAAAATTGCGTAGAACTCATCATCGTTCAAGTTACGCGGAACTGGCAAGTTAAACGCTGCTCCATCCGCGTCATCATTCAGCAAACCGGTAAAGGGCCAGCGACGTTCTTCATGGATCGAGATCATTCGGACTTGTTGTGAGCCCCGAAATGCGACCTCGACACCGTCACAATGATGCGCGTCGATGTCGATATAGACGATCCGCTCTAACCCTGAATTCAATAGGGTTAGGATTGCCAGAACCGGATCATTTAAAAAACAAAACCCATTGGCCCGGTCCGGCATTCCATGATGTGTACCGCCTGCCGGGCTGTAGACGACGCCACCATCACGGATAAGTTCAGCCGCCAGCATCGAACCGCCAGCGGAGGTCGCGGGGCGCCGGTACATCTCAGCGAATACCGGGTTGGACAGAGTGCCCAGCGCGTATTTTTGTCGTGTATCTTCGGTGACAGACTGTTGAGCCTCAGCCTGTTGCAACGCATCTATATAGTCTGGGGCATGAAACGCGTGCAGTGCAGCGGGTTTTGCGCGCGGGCTTACACGGAAATTTCCGGCATCCAGCCAGCCAAGCGTTCGGCACAAATCCATAACCGTTGAAACCCTTGGAATGGCCAGAGGGTGCTTTGAGCCAAAGGTCGAGTTTCGATAAATCTCGGAACCGATGAAAATGGGGCGCTGCATTTCTTAGTTTATAGATCGCGGACTTTGGTCTTCACCCAATTTGCCGTCCAGCGACATCAATATCGCGATGGGACGCAGTGCAGGGATATGGCTGAACACGATCAGGATGCAGACAGTGAGGGGAACGCTCAGGAAAGCTCCGATCATGCCCCAGACGGTGGTCCAGAACATCAGCGCCAGAATAACCAAAAAGGTCGACATGTTCAGCGATCGGCCCAGCATTGCCGGGTCCACAAAGTTGCCAATCAGGAACTGAATGGTTCCGCATCCCAAGACGATGATCAAAAATGGCCCGATGGTTTCAAACTGCACAAGTGCGATCATCGCAGGAAACACCACGGCGATGATTGAGCCGATCGAAGGGATGAAGTTCAAAGCAAAGGTAAGAACCGCCCATGTCTCGGCATATTCCAGGCCAAGTAGCCGAAACACCGAATAGCTGATGCCAGCCGTGATCAGGCTGATAAACGTCTTTACCCCAACATAACGTTGCAAGCTGTATGAGATCGCTTCGATCACTGTTGCGAACTCAGCCCCGGTTTGCGGGTTTCCAGCGGCAAGCCGGATTTTCTTTCGAAAGGCCAGTCGCTCGGCCATCAGGAAGGCGACGTACAGGCTGATCAGAAAAAAGTGGTTGAGCAGCGACGTGGCGCTGCCCAGCATGATGCGCGCCACATAAGACATATCAATGTTGATCAGGTTATCGCGGATAAAGTTGGTAACATCATTGCCCACAAGGCCAGTTATCCGGTTTACGGCCCCGTCAAATTGGCTTTCGTAAGTGCTGATCGACCGGGCAAATTGTGTCGCCTGACTGCCGAGGATGTACATGATCATGAACAATCCGGCCAAAACGACTGTAACGCCGGCGATATTTGCCAGCCAAACAGGGGCGCGGGTGACCGAAATGACCCGGTCGCTCAGCGCCATAATCAGAACATTGATCAAAAGCGCCATGGTCAGCGGAATCAGAAACGCTGCTCCGGCATAAAGGGCAAGCACAATGAGTGTTGCGACAATCGCCGCGTCTCGTACGACCGACAGTCTCAGCCGGGGTCGAGAAGCGGTTTCGTCTGGGTCAATGGTCATCAACTAGCCTGTCGCAAAACGGGTGCGGAAACGGTGCCTGAATGCCTTGATCCTGCACAGCCTGCTGAATTATGCAATGCGTCCAACTATTTGACCAAGTTAATTTGCAGCCATTGGGGTTTTGACGGTTCTGTGATCGCGACGGTCAGGTTAGGCTTACCCCATGAATTCCAGTGTGATTCCTTCTCTGTGGCGACCATTGCAGGCGTTGTGGTTGGCGCTTGGGCGCTTCGGTGCCAAAAACGGCTTGGTGATGAGCAGCCACGTTGCGATGTCTTTGATGATGGCGCTGTTTCCTTTTGTGCTTTTTACAGTGGCGTTGGCGGGGGCGCTGTCACAAGGTTATGTGACCGAAGAACTGATCGAGCTGATTTTTGGCGCCTGGCCACGTGATGTGGCCGAGCCGATCGTCGCCGAATTGCGGGCGGTTTTGCAGCAATCAGGCTCGGGCGTCATCACGCTGGGCGGGTTGTTGGCGATCTTCTTTGCTTCGAATGGCGTCGTCGCCGTGCGGGCCGCAATGAACCAAGCTTATCATGACCACGATAGCTGGCCGTTTTGGAAAATAAGACTGCTGTGCCTTGGATTGGTGATCGTGGGGGGGGCTACAATTCTGGCCATTGCGGCCGTTGAAGTCGTCTTGCCGTTTTATACCAAACTGGTCTCGGAAAGAACGGATGTGAACGTATCCCAGTGGCTGTCAATAGATCGGCTGAGGTGGACATTCACGGTGGCCGTTCCGGCGGGCACTGTGCTGCTTGCGCATTTGATTTTACCGACCCGACGACACTCAATACTGCAAATTTTGCCCGGCGTTATCCTGACCCTTGCACTTTGGGCAGCAGGCGGTTGGGCGTTCTCGATTTATATAAGTCAATTCGCATCATACAGCACGACATACGCAGGTTTGGCAGGGGCAATGGCGGCTTTGATCTTCCTGTATCTCTGCGCAGCTATCCTGATCCTTGGGGCCGAGTTCAACGGCGCGTTGATGGATTTACAAAATACCGATAGTGGGAGTTCGTTTTGAGGCTGCTTTGGCTCTTATTAGGCTTGGTCACGCCTGCTCTGGCGTTTGCTCAAACCCCTTCGTATATCGGATCGGATCAATGTTCTGACTGCCACGAGGCCGAGGCAGCAGCCTGGGCGCAATCGCACCACGCTTTGGCTTGGACGCAATCAGACAGCGGAAGTCTTGAGGCTGACTTTGACTCGACGCGGTTCGACCATGATGGGATGTCCGTCACCTTCAATAACGATGATGGTTTACGCGCACAGGTGACAGAAAAGGACGGGGTGACAACCGAATACGGTGTTCACTCTGTCGTGGGAATTGCACCGCTTCAGCAATACCTTTTCGAAACCGAACCCGGACGTTTGCAAAGCTTTGACGTCGTTTGGGACACGGAAGAAAAGCGCTGGTTTCATTTATATCCGGATCAGGATTTACCACCTGATGACGGATTGCACTGGACTGGGCCTTATAAAAACTGGAATGCGCGCTGCGCCGAGTGCCATGCGACCGGTTTTGAGAAGAAATATGATCCTGTGTCGCGATCGTATAGTTCGCAGCAATCTGAAATCGGCGTGGGCTGCGAAGCTTGTCATGGCCCCGGTTCTGCGCATGTCGATTGGACAAAAGGTCAGTCTGTCGCTGACGGCTTGACCGAATATGGCTTTACGATGGAATGGGGGCAGGGAAAGACCGAAGCCGAAATCCAGCAATGCGCCGGTTGTCATTCACGTCGCGAAGCACACGGAGACGGCAATCCGGTGCCGGGAACGCCTTTCCACGATGCCTACAACCTCGCCGTGCTGCGACCAGGGCTGTATCACCCGGACGGACAGATCCTGGACGAAGTTTATGTTTATGGCTCTTTTCTGCAATCCAAGATGTACGCGCAAGGCGTCGGTTGCATGGATTGTCACGAGCCGCACAACGCGACGCTCAGGGCGGATGGAAACGGCGTCTGCACCCAATGCCATTCGCCTGCGGGGAACCCTCGGTTCCCGACGTTGGCAGCAAAAGAATACGACACAGCTGCGCATCACCATCATCCCGAAGACAGCGAGGGCGCGCAGTGCAAGTCATGCCACATGATCGAGCGTGTCTATATGGGGGTTGATGGTCGCCGGGATCACAGCTTTCGCATACCGCGTCCTGATCTGGCACTGGGCGAAGATGCATGCACCGATTGCCATCGAGACCAAGGGCAGGGATGGGCTGCAGCGCAGTTGGAAGAATGGTTCCCCGAGTCCGTGGAACGGAAGCCGCACTACGGAACTGTCTTTAACCAGTTTTTGACCGGAGCAACCACCGATCCGGCGGCGCTTTTGGACGTGGCTAAGGACACCAATCGGGCAGGAATAGTACGGGCAACCGCTGCTTATTTGCTGCAGGAGTTCGGGTCGCCGGAAATCGCCGCGCAAACCACCGGTCTTTTGTCCGATGAGGACCCGCTTGTGCGCGCGAACGCCGTTGTTTTGCAACGGTTCGCGTCGGTGCCAGAGCAGGTGCAAAGACTTACGCCATTATTGTCGGACCCTATGCGAAACGTGCGTATTTCGGCCGCAAAAGAGTTTCTGACCATCCCCCCGCAAGCGATGAGCGCGCAGCAGCAAGAGGCGTCTGGACAAGCGATGTCCGAGTGGCAGGGCGCATTGTCCAACCGCCTCGACTTTCCGGAAACCCACATGGTTTTAGGAGGAATGGCGCTGACATTTCGGAACGCAGAAGCGGCCGAGCGTGCCTTTAGCGAGGTTGTCCTGCTGGACCCGCAGCGCGCTGAGGCTTGGCCGATCCTGGTTCAGCTTGTGCAGCTTAACAAAGGAACAGGCGCCGCGCTTAACGTGTTGCAGCAAGGCTTGTCGCGGGTCCCTGACCACCCGGGTTTGTTGCAGTTGCAAGACCAGTTGAGCCGCTGAAACGGCATGGCAACGCCTGTTTTCAGCCATTTTCAGGGCAAATTTCACCTTTAACACATATGGCAGGGCGCAATGCCTGTCTTGTTCAAAGGTGACCCATGTTCGACAAACCGGTACATTCCTCGCAGCTCCAGCGACCCTTATCCTTGTCGCAACGGATCGAGGATTTGCGGACCCGCCAACCCGAATACCTCAACCACGGCGAGGCTTTGCTGATGCAGGGAATAGCGTCTGCATCCCTTCGTGAGCAGGTTCTGGCTGGTGATCAGATCTCGCTTGACGATTAAGTCAGCCGCGGAACCCTGTCGCGACCACGAACTTTTCGGAACTGTCGGAGCGTGAGGCCGGGGGCTTCACGTTCGAAACCTTGTTGAACTTCTGCTTCAACAGCTTCTGCAGGTCTCCTTCTGCACCGCCAGCAAGGACCTTGGCGACAAATGTACCGCCTTCCTCAAGCACATCGAAAGCGAAGTATGCTGCTGTTTCACACAAAGCCATGATCCTGAGGTGATCTGTTTGCTTGTGTCCAGAAGAGGCAGCGGCCATGTCGGACATGACAACATCCGCCTTACCGCCCAGCCACTCTTTTACCTTGGCATCTGCATCGTCTTCCATGAAATCAAGCTGGTGCACTTCGGCACCTGCAACAGGTTCAACCTCTTGCAGGTCAACACCCAAAACGGTTCCGATCCGCTTACCGCTTTTCTCACCCAGCGCGTTCACACGCTTAACAGCGACCTGAAGCCAGCCGCCGGGTGCACAACCAAGGTCGACGACGCGCGCGCCGGGGACTAAAAAGCGAAACTTGTCGTCCAGCTCCAGTATCTTATAGGCAGCACGGCCGCGATACCCGTCGGCTTGTGCGCGCTTGACATACGGGTCGTTCAACTGACGCTCCAGCCAGCGCGTCGAGCTAAGCTTGCGACCACGTGCGGTTTTTACCTTTACCTTCAGGTCGCGCTGCCCGCGGCCAGAGGTGTTTTTGCCACTGGGTTTTTTGGCCATGAAATCGGTCTCCTGAAGGCTGGAGCGCCCTTAGCGGTTCACCTCGTCGGTATCAAGGCATTGGCGCGGCATATCTTTCAATAACAGATCGGGCCAAGGTGAAGAAACACCAAAGGCCAGCCATCCCAACCCATTCAGGGCTTTGTAGCGAATTGTATCCGGGTCAGTCTGTGGCGCAGAAAAACTATGTAGCAATGTCAGCGCGTCTGTTGCCTGAGGGCCCGGGACGGCGATAGCAATGCCACCAATGCCAAGCGCGTAATGCGGCAGGGTATTTGCGACATGAAACCCAGGGCAGAACACATTAAAACCGGCAGATTCCAGAGCGCAGATCGCGGTCGCCGCAGTAGAGGTCCGGTATGCGATGGCAACGGTTGTCAGGGGCATGCCGGACCAGGCCTCAGAATGGTCCGTCTTCCAACACACCATCCGCGCTCATTTGCGCGTAAAGAAGGCCTTCCCTTAGCCCTCGGTCTGCGACGGAAAGACGATCGGTGGGCCAGCACCGCAACAGCGCCTGCAAAATAGCCGAACCCGACATGATCAGGGCCTGTCTGTCGTCCCCGATGCGCGGATCGCGACGGCGTCCCTGTGGGCCAAGCTCGAGGTAGCCGCGGATCACCTTGTCAATCTGATCGCTGGTCATACGCAGGCCATCGACCTTGGTCCGGTCATAGCGTTTGAGCCCCAGATGGGATGCGGCGACAGTCGTGACAGTTCCACTGGTGCCAACGATCTGAAAGCCTTCTCGGGCCTGTTCGTCCTTGTAGGGGGCGAAATCAGCCAGATTTTCCTCGAAAAACCAGCTCATCAATGCAAAACGCGCCGAGTCGTCCTCGACATCGTTGAACTGGTCGCGCAGCGTTGCGACGCCCAGCGGAACGCTGATCCAGTCCACAACTTTGGCGGCAGGGAAGGGGCTTTCTGCGGCGTGAAATCCATGGTGCAGACGCATGATCGCTGCGGGTCGGTCACGACGCGGAACGGATGAGATGTCTATCCAAACCAGCTCGGTCGAGCCGCCACCGATGTCCACGACAAGCAGCTGCTCGGTTTTGGTCGATACCAAAGGCGCGCAGGATATGACGGCAAGGCGCGCCTCTTCCTCAGTCTGGATGATTTCCAGGTTCAGCCCCGTCTCGCGTTTGACCTGGCGGATGAATTCGCGCGAGTTTTTGGCACGCCGACAAGCCTCGGTCGCGACCAGGCGCATCCGTTTGACTTTGTTGCGTTTTAGCTTTTGCTGACAGATGCGCAAAGCCTGAATGGTGCGCGCCATCGAAGACCGAGACAAACGTCCCGTCCTTTCCAAGCCAGCGCCCAACTGGACCGACTTGGAGAAACTGTCGACCACATGAAATCCACTGCCCTTGGGTTGGGCAATCAACATGCGGCAGCTATTTGTTCCCAAATCCAGTGCCGCATACAACGCGTCTGGATCGGGCCTTGCCGGCGCGGGGCTTTCGACCGCCTTCGGGAACGCGCCCGCACCTTTGGGACGCTTGGGCGCCATCTTTAACGCCCTCCGATTTTCGAGTTACCCCGACCATAGGTCGCGCACCTGAATCGCGCAAGACGCTCATTAAAGTGATGAGAATTTTGATGTGGGTGTTTGCACATAGTTCGTTACAAGGTTGGTATTCCATTGTCGGCAAAAAGGTCGCTTGAAATACCCCGTGTGTCGAAAATCGACCGACGCTTGCCCATATAGATGTTTAGAACCAGCCCATCTGGTTAGGAGGAATCAAAGGCGATGCCTGACGTCACCATTGTTTATTGGCGCGACATTCCCGCTCAAGTCATCGTCGGCAAAGGCCGTCGCGGTGCAAAGCGGCAGTTGGAAGAACGGTTTGAACAAGCAATCGACCGTGCCGCCATGAAGGTGAATGCCAAGGACAGCGATGCCTACCTGGCCGAATGGCGCAAAGCCGAACCCTTTGCCGTCGAGGGCGATCCGTCCGAGATAGCCGAGGCAGAAGCGACGCGCCTTGAAACGGAATATGATCAGGACCGGATAAAGGCGCTGATCGCAAATGACGGTTGGGCATGAGCCCTAAATCTTTATGGGAGGCCGCGATGGCTTTGCTGAACTTCAAGAAACGTGATGCAGTAGAAAACACCCCGGTAAACCCGACTGTCGAAGCCTTTTTGCAGGGCTATTCGATCGAGGTAATGCCGCGCACCGCCGAAAAGGTCGAAGATTTCCGCGCGCTGCTGCCCGAAGGCACCCGCGTATACATCGCCCATATCGAGGGCACTCCTATCGAAGACATGGTCAAAACGGCCAAGCGTCTGGCCGCCGACGGATACCCTGTTATGCCGCATTTCCCTGCGCGGATCATCAAGGATGCCGCGACGCTGGAAAACTGGATTTCCATGTATCAGGGCGAAGCAGGTGTGGATCAAGCATTGTTGCTGGCTGGTGGTGTGGACAAGCCGCATGGCGATTTCGACAGCTCGATGCAGTTGCTTGAAAGCGGTCTGTTCGACAAAGCTGGCTTTAAACGTCTGCACGTCGCGGGCCATCCCGAGGGCAACAAAGACATCGACCCGGACGGCTCGACCAAGAATGTCGACGACGCGCTGCGTTGGAAGCAGAAATTCTCTGAGACCACCGATGCCGAAATGGCGCTGGCGACACAGTTCGCATTCGACGCCAAGCCGATCATCGAATGGGCCGATGGCTTGAAGGCCGCAGGCATCGACCTGCCAATCCACATCGGTATCGCGGGTCCGGCCAAGCTGCAGACACTGATCAAGTTCGCAATCGCTTGTGGTGTTGGGCCATCGCTGAAGGTCCTGCAAAAACGTGCGATGGACGTATCCAAACTGTTGCTGCCCTATGAGCCGACAGACGTTCTGACCGAGTTGGCAAACCACAAGGCGGCGAACCCGGACTTCAACATCACAAACGTGCACTTCTTCCCGCTTGGCGGCATCAAGACCAACGCCAACTGGGCAATTAACAACGGCGGCGCCTCGGCAAAGCCTGCAAACTCCTAAGGAACGGACATGACCCGTACAGTCGTAGAATCAAAAACAAAAACCGCCGTTCTGGGCTTCGACGAACCGTTCTGTGTGATCGGCGAGCGGATCAACCCGACCGGGCGCAAGAAACTGGCGGCAGAATTGGAAGCGGGCGATTTCTCAACCGTAGAAAAAGACGCGCTGGCACAGGTCGCAGCAGGCGCAACCGTTCTGGATATCAATGCGGGTGTTGTCTACAACTCGAACCCCAACCCCAATGAAACCGAGCCGCCGCTTATGACCAAGATCGTCGAGCTGGTTCAGGGTCTGGTCGATGTACCGCTGTGCATCGACTCGTCGGTACCGGGCGCACTGGAAGCGGGTTTGCAGACTGCCGAAGGACGTCCGCTGCTGAACTCGGTCACCGGTGAAGAAGAGCGGCTTGAGCAGATCCTGCCGCTGGTCAAAAAATACAACGTTCCGGTTGTTGCGATTTCGAACGATGACACCGGTATCTCGGAAGACCCCGATGTTCGTTTCGACGTCGCCAAGAAGATCGTTGAGCGCGCCGCTGATTTCGGCATTCCTGCGCACGACATCGTGGTAGACCCGCTCGTTATGCCGATCGGTGCGATGGCAACCGCTGGTCAGCAGGTTTTTGCCTTGGTCCGTCGTCTGCGCGAAGAGCTGGGCGTGAACACCACCTGTGGTGCGTCCAACATCTCGTTCGGTCTGCCGAACCGTCACGGCATCAACAACGCGTTCCTGCCGATGGCTATGGGCGCAGGTATGACCTCGGCGATCATGAACCCGGTTGCGCTGCCGGTCGGCCCCAAGAAATTGGCCGAGAAAAAAGCAGAGGTCGAGGCCAAGGGTATCGTTCTGCCTGCGGACATGGATGACGAAGCGTTCTGCCAGTTGTTCGGACTAGGGTCGACCAAACCGCGCGCGGGTAAGGAAATGGAAGCCATCCGTGCGGCCAACCTGCTGACGAACAACGACCCTCATGGTGGTGAGTGGATCAAGTTCAACAAAAGCCCGGATGAAGCAGGTGCAGCTGGTGCTGCAGGGGGCCGTCGGGGTGGTGGTCGTCGCCGCCGCGCTTAAGCGATCTGACAGTTGCGATTTTAAGGCCGGGCATATTGCCCGGTCTTTTTTGTTTGATACCGATCAATGCCGGAAGCTGCGGCATAAGGGACACTCGGTCTTTATTCACCATCGCAACCGAGTTTTTCATGAGCGCACACCATTCCCCGAAACTTGCCGATGCAGACCTGACAAAGCGGTTGGGAAAGAAAGCGTATTTTGAAAAGCTTGTTTCGCTACAGGCGCAATTGGCCTTGATCCAACAGGCGTTTTTGTTTCACGGCCTCAAAGGCGTTCTGGTGTTCGAAGGCTGGGATGCCGCAGGCAAGGGCGGCACGATACGCCGTATCAGTCAGGCACTGGACCCACGCAGCTTTAAGGTTTGGCCGATTGGCGCGCCCCGAAACTACTATCTGAACCGGCATTACCTGTTGCGGTTTTGGGAACGGCTGCCGCCTGCGGGCGCGATCTCGGCCTTTGACCGCAGCTGGTATGGCCGGGTCTTGGTTGAGCGTTTGGAACAGTTCACACCGGAGCACCGCTGGCGGGCCGGGTATCGCGAAATCAATGAATTTGAACGAATGCTGGTGGATGATGGCACCCGCATCGTGAAACTGTTTTTCCATATCTCGGAAGACGAGCAAATGGCACGGTTCACGGAACGCCTTCAGAACCCGATGAAACGTTGGAAACTGACCTATGAAGATTTCAGAAACCGAGAACGCTGGGCCGCGGCCGAAGTAGCGGTGGATGAAATGCTCGCACGGACTTCAACTGAAATTGCACCGTGGCATGTCATCCCATCGAACAACAAGAAATATGCGCGGATCACTGCAATGCGGGCGATCGTCGACGCTTTCTCGGAAGGTGTCGACCTAAGTCCGCAGCATCTGGATCAGCGTACGTTGGATGCGGCATCCGAGGCGTTGGATGTCGAACAATCATTGATCGACAGTCTGCGTGCCCGAACAGAATAAACCAAGCTGGAGACAGGGAAAGGCGCTTGAAGTTCAGCAACTCGGAATGCTATTTCGAGCAGCAGCGCGGGTATGGTGAAAAGGTATCACACGAGCTTCCCAAGCTCTTGTTACGGGTTCGATTCCCGTTACCCGCTCCAGCTACGCGGAACGACGCGCCTGAAACAGGTTGATGACCGCTGGTATTTCTACAACGTCGCCCTGCACATAGGGACTGAACTGCCCGGCTACGGCTTGGCGGATAGCCGCGATATCGTCCTGTGTGCCATCGAAATGTGCGATGACGCGCGCGGCGGGGCCAATGCGCGTGCAAAGCGCTGCGCATTCATCGATTGTTCCGTGAACCGGCAAAGACAAGGGCACGGCGTCAACCTGAATTTGGGTCAGTTCGGCCTGTTCAAGCAAACCGCAAACCCGATCCCGGTCGTGAAAAGCCAAAGGTCCGGGGGCGTTTCTGTCCATTTTGGGCGGTGTTCCAAGTCGTTCGGTCGCCGCGATATGGGGCAGTCGGAACCAAGGGTTGTCCGACAAAGGCCCCCAAGCAGCAAAAGTCATCCTCCCGCCCGGTTTAAGCGCCTTGGCCATGTTGGCAAAGGCGGCAACGGTGTCTTCAAAAAACATGACGCCAAAACGCGAGATCATCGCGTCACAGTCGCTTTCGGGAAACGGATAGGTTTGGGCGTCGGCGTATTGAAAAGTGATGTTGCTTTGCCCGGCGTCGGATGCCCGTTGTGCCGCCCGATCCAAAAACGGTTGCGAAAAGTCCGCGGCTAGAACGTGACCGTCGGGTCCTACAGCCTGTGCCGCCAGAACAGAGCTTGCCCCCGTGCCGCACCCGATATCCAATACACGTTGTCCGGGGGCAAGCGAGGCGCGCTGCATGACCAAATCAAGAACCGGGGCCAGAAGGGTGTCCATCTGGCCCTCATAGGTCAGCCACTTTGCGCCCGAAGGTGATTTACCCCAAAACTCGGCCTGTTCTTCGTTCGCTAATGACATGACGCCTCCGTTCGTTACGGTGACTATGACCTTCTGCGGCGACGACGACCAGATTTTTCCTCATCTCCGCCGCCCGTGTTGAAGGACGGTGAGGGCAGGGTGACCACTTGCGCCAACTCTGGGAAAGGATCCGTTTTGTGGGGGATCGCGTTTGCAGCCACGAAGTGATCTTGGAATTTGGGCTCGATCGCGGTTTCAACTTTGGTGATTTCACGCACAACCCGTTCGATCTCGACACGTGATCCAATGTTGCACAGCGCGATACGCGCGCCGGTTCCAGCCGCGTTGCCCGCGCTTGAGACCTTTTCCAGCGGTGCGTCGGGGATCATGCCCAGCACCATTGCGTGTTTGGTCGAGATATGCGCACCAAACGCGCCAGCCAGAACAATCCGATCCACCGTGTCGACATTCATTTCGTCCATCAACAGGCGGGCACCGGCGTAGAGCGCTGATTTCGCAAGTTGAATCGCGCGGATATCGCCTTGGGTCACTGTAATGCGTGGGCCACCGTCGGCACTTGCATCGTGGATCAGGTAAGCGTGGGTGCGGCCTTCGGGTATACAGCGCGCTGTACCGGTTTGCTCGGCCGAACCGATAAGGCCGCTTTCGTCCAAGAGGCCCGCAATGCGCATTTCGGCCACGGCTTCGATAATGCCCGACCCGCATATGCCTGAAATGCCGGTTGTCGCGACATCCTGATCAAAGCCGTCTTCGTCCGACCATTTGTCCGAGCCGATGACGCGAAAGCGCGGCTCTTTGGTTACAGGATCGATCTCAATCCGTTCGATCGCACCGGGGGCAGCACGCTGACCCGAGCTGATTTGCGCGCCTTCAAAAGCAGGGCCGGTGGGAGACGAGCACGCAAGAACGCGGCTGGTATTGCCCAGCAGGATTTCGGCGTTGGTGCCCACGTCCACAATCAGAACAAGGTCTTCGGATTTGCCGGGTTCCTCGGACAGCGCAACGGCGGCACAGTCGGCACCGACATGACCCGCAATGCAGGGCAAGATGTAGATCTGCGCGCGCGGGTTCATTTTGGTCAGATCCATTTCGCGCGCGGGCAGGGACATGCTTTCAGAAGTAGCCAGCGCAAATGGCGCTTGCCCCAGTTCAACCGGGTCGAGGCCCAGCAGCAGGTGGTGCATCACCGGGTTGCACACAAAAACAGTCTCGACGATCAGCGCGGCGTCAATTCCGGCCTCATCCGCGATCGAAGTGGTCAGATCATTTATCGCCTCGCGCACGGCCTTCGTCATTTCTTGATCGCCACCGGGGTTCATCATGGCGTAGGAAACCCTGCTCATCAGGTCTTCGCCAAAACGAATCTGTGGGTTCATAAGTCCCGATGACGCTTTGACTTCACCGGTTTCCAAATCGGTCAGGTGAGCCGCGATAGTTGTCGAGCCGAGGTCGATTGCCAGGCCGTACAAGCCGTTTTCGTGCAGGCCGGGCCAGATTTCGACGATACGGCCTACGGTGTCTTTGTGACCCTTGTGGACGGCGACCGTAACCTCCCATTTGCCTTTGCGCAGAACAGGTTGCAACTTGGACATCAAAGACAGGTCTGCTGTGACGGCATCAATGTTCCATTGCTGACGCAAGGCGCGTTCCAACCGCTCGAGGTCACCTGTGGGCGAATGCATGTCTGGCTCTTCCACCACTACGAAATACAGGCGCGTGGCCGGATCCATGGTAATCGCGCGGGCAGCTGCAGCTTTGCGAACCACTTGACGGTGCACTTGGCTTTCTGGTGGTACGTCGATGACGACGTCACCCTGCACCGATGCCTGACATCCCAGGCGACGGCCCGGTTTCAGGCCGCGCTTGTCGTCATAACGCTGTTCGACCGCGTTCCACTCGCTCAGGGCATTCTCAGCTACTGTGACGCCATGCTTTGGAAACTCGCCATAGCTGGGTGTGATCTGACATTTCGAGCAGATCCCACGTCCACCGCAGACCGAGTCCAGATCGACGCCCAATTGCCGGGCTGCCGTTAGAATCGGAGTGCCAATGGGAAAATGCCCTCGTTTGCCGGATGGGGTAAAGACGACAAGTGGTTCGGTGGTCATCAGGGACATACCTTTTTGTATTCGCGCGTATGCGGTGCAAGATATGAGTTTAGGCTCAAAGGGAAAGGGCATTTAGCGGCACGATTTGCACGGCGAGCGTCGTTTTCTGCCGCGGGATTGGCGCGCTGGGGCAGTCTCGGTTTGGAAGGGGCTTTCCCTTCTGGTCAATCCATGCAATAGGGTCACCGCCAAACGGGCTTTTGCATGGGGTTAGTAGATGCAGATTCGTGAGGCACTCACCTTTGACGACGTTCTTCTGGTTCCGGGCGCATCTTCTGTGCTGCCCGCAACGGCAGATACGACCACGCGCGTGACGCGTGAAATCACCATGAACATCCCGCTGCTAAGCTCGGCCATGGATACGGTGACCGAGGCGCGCATGGCCATCGCCATGGCACAGGCAGGTGGGATCGGTGTAATCCACAAGAACCTCTCGACCGAGGAACAGGCCCGCGAAGTACGCAGGGTCAAGAGGTTTGAATCCGGTATTGTCTATAATCCGGTCACATTGCGGGCGGAGCAGACGCTGGCTGACGCAAAGGCTTTGGTCGAACGGTACAACTTTACCGGCTTTCCCGTCGTAGACCCCGAGGGACGCGTCGTAGGGATCGTGACCAACCGAGACATGCGGTTTGCGACCTCGGATGACCAGCCGATCAAAGCAATGATGACGACCGAAAATCTGGCGATGCTTCAGGAACCCGCTGATCTGGAAGAGGCAAAAAGCCTCATGAAAGCGCGCAGGATCGAAAAGTTGCTGGTTGTCGACGGGTCGGGCAAGCTGACCGGGTTGTTGACCCTGAAAGACACTGAGCAGGCTGTTTTGAACCCGACTGCATGTAAGGACCGACTGGGGCGCCTGCGGGTCGCTGCAGCAACCTCGGTCGGCGATGCAGGTTTCGAACGGTCCGAGCAGTTGGTGGATTCCGGTGTGGATATCATTGTTGTCGATACCGCGCATGGCCATTCGCAAGGCGTTCTGGATGCGGTTAAGCGGGTCAAGACACTGTCCAACGAAGTGCAAATCATCGCGGGTAACGTCGCCACGGGCGAAGCCACCAAGGCGCTGATCGACGCTGGTGCCGATGCGATCAAAGTTGGGATCGGACCGGGTTCGATCTGTACAACGCGGATGGTCGCGGGCGTGGGTGTACCTCAGTTGACGGCGATCATGGATTGCGCGTCTGCTGCCGGAGATGTGCCGGTCATCGCAGATGGCGGCATCAAGTTCTCAGGCGATTTTGCTAAGGCGATCGCCGCTGGTGCATCCTGCGCCATGGTTGGATCGATGATCGCTGGTACGGATGAAAGCCCCGGAGAAGTCATCTTGTATCAGGGTCGGTCATTCAAATCTTACCGTGGAATGGGCAGCCTTGGCGCTATGGCACGCGGTTCTGCGGATCGGTACTTTCAGAAAGACGCGGCGAACGACAAGCTTGTGCCAGAAGGCATCGAAGGGCAGGTGCCCTACAAGGGTTCAGCCAGCGCAGTTGTTCACCAGTTGGTCGGCGGGCTTCGCGCAGCAATGGGATACACCGGTTGCGCGACTGTGGAAGAGATGCGGCGCAACTGTAGCTTTGTCAAAATCACCGGCGCTGGCCTGAAAGAGAGCCACGTGCACGATGTTCAGATCACGCGCGAAAGCCCGAACTACCGCATTATGTGATACCTGACCCGTCTGGAACGGCGCCCTCATATTTTGGGCGCCGTTTTTGCTTTTTTTGCCGCATCCGAAACGGATCTTTCCATGACACCCGCCGCACGCGTACAAGCCTCGATCGAAATTCTTGATGAAATCCTGAACGGCGCTCCCGTAGAAAAAGCCCTGACGGGATGGGCCAGGCGCAGCCGGTTTGCCGGATCCAAGGATAGGGCAGCCGTCAGGGACCACGTGTTCGATGCGATCAGGTGTCGACGCTCGTTCGCCGCGCTGGGTGGGGGTGAAACCGGGCGTGGGTTGATGATCGGATCATTGCGCGCTGCCGAAATTGAACCCGGCGACTTCTTTACTGGTGAGCGTCATACACCAGCGCCGGTAAAGCCAGAAGAAGCCAGTTCAGAATTCACGTCAGACGCCGCGCGATACGATATTCCTGAATGGTTGTGGCCCCTGTTCTGTAACTCTCTTGGTGACGAAACCATTCCAGTTGCACGCGCCTTGCAAAATCGGGCCCCTGTGCATTTGCGGGTCAATCTTCTCAAGGCAGGAAAGGCAGATGCGATTCATGCCTTGCAGGCAGACGGTATTGCTGCTCAACCGCACCCTGCATGTGAAACTGCGCTGGAGGTTGTCGAGGGCGCGCGCAAAATCGCGCGCAGCGCTGCTTATCTGGGCGGCTTAGTCGAGCTTCAGGATGCGGCCAGTCAAGCCGTCGTTGAAAAACTTGACCTACGCCCGGGGTTTCGCGTTCTGGACTATTGTGCAGGTGGCGGGGGCAAGTCCCTTGCCTTGGCCGCGCATAAGGATGTGCATGTATTCGCCCATGATGCGAATGTCGCCCGGATGCAGGACTTGCCTGCGCGGGCTGAAAGGGCAGGAGCCCAAGTAACGATTCTTGAGCCGGGTACACTACAGCACCAAGCACCCTTTGATGTTGTTTTAGTCGATGCGCCCTGTTCGGGCAGCGGTTCGTGGCGGCGTGCGCCTGCGGGTAAATGGGCCCTGACCCAAGATCGGCTGGATGAACTGTGTGCCTTGCAGTTGCAAATCCTGAAACAGGCCACCCAAATGGTCTGCGAAGGTGGGGTTTTAGCCTATGCCACGTGCTCGATGCTGAACCCGGAAAACGCTGGCGTCCTAGAAGCGTTCGCGACGTCGCGCCCCGAATGGCGCGAAACGTTCCGAAAAACGTGGCTTGTTTCGCACGGAACGGATGGCTTTTTCTCTTCACACTTGACGCGGCAGTGAATCAAAAAATAACAACCTCAGGTAAATTTGCCCGCATAAACTTAAGCGGTCATTAACCAATTTTGGGCTCAGTACCAGAAAGCCCGATGACCCGAGTTGTTATGCCCGAGACTACTGAATTCTTTCCTTATCCATCATTTCGAAAATTTCCTGACTTGGCTCGCTTGGCGTCCACAACCGTTTTGGGAATACTCATCCTTTTGGCCGCCTACGCGGGCGCAATTCCATTAGGATGGGTGCCGGAATTTACAGTCGCAGCGATCTCGTTGCTATGCGCCTGCATTTTGCTTGCGCTCAAGGGGTGGTTGTCAGAATGGTCTGCGGCACGCGAAGTCAGGGTAATGGCGATCTTTGCGGAACAAGATTCGTTTCCCTGCTTGCTTGCTGATGCAGATGGTCGGATTTTGTCGGCAAATTCCGAGGCTCAAAACCGGTTCCAAGCTCGTTTGGGATCAAGTTTGAATACGTGTTTGAAAACCACAATCGCCAATCCGGCTGCTGTGCTTCTCCGTTTGCAGTCTTTGGCTGAGATTCACGGCAAGGCGAGTGAAGAGATCGTGAGCGTCGGAGCCTCTATTCCCGTCTCTGTCTTTGCCGTTGGTCAAAATGTGTTCTGTTGGCGTTTTCATCTGGACGCTCAAAGTCAATGGACCGGCATGTCGGCCCCGGTTTTGACTCTTGGAAGAAATGGAACGGTGCTGCGCGCCAACGCAATGGCTGAACACGTTCTGGGCTGCCAACTGGTCGGTGAAAAACTTGCGTTGGGAGAAAACCCTCCGTCGTCCGGAGAAATCGCTCGGATCAAAACGGCACAGGGCACAACGTCGGTCGTTTTTTATGAATTATCCCGAGCAGGAGCGGCCAGAGATGTTCTCATTCTGCCGTTAGCCGGAGCGGACAGCCCTACGTCAGAGACCCCGTTCGCTGAACTGCCCGTGCCCGTTATGTGCCTGTCACCCGAAGGTTTAGTGTTGGATGCCAACAAGTTGGCGACCAAATTGGTGGGAGGGGTAACACCTTACGAAACCAATGTTGCCGAGGTCATGCAGGGTTTGGGTTATCCCATCCATGACTGGCTGACACGTGCGGCGTCGGAAAATGCTGTGGCTGGCTCGGAATTCTTGCGACTTTCCAGACAGGACAAAGAGGTATTTGTACAGGTCACGCTAAACCGAATTGTCAACGATGGGCAGGTGTCGTTGATCGCTATTCTGAACGACGCGACCGAATTAAAGACGCTCGAGGCGCAATTCGTCCAGGGCCAGAAAATGCAAGCAGTCGGGCAACTTGCGGGCGGTGTTGCACATGATTTTAACAACTTGCTCACCGCCATTTCGGGGCATTGCGATCTTTTGCTGCTAAGACACGACCAGAATGACCCAAATTACAGTGATCTTGTTCAGATCAATCAAAACGCAAATCGTGCGGCGGCCTTAGTCAGCCAGTTGCTGGCATTTTCCCGAAAACAAACCCTTAAGCCCGAAGTTCTGGACCTGCGCGATACAATTTCCGACCTGATCCATTTGCTGAACCGACTGGTTGGAGAAAAGGTAAGGTTAACGCTGAGCCACGATCCTGTGCTCAAACCAGTGCGCGCCGACAAACGGCAGCTTGAGCAAGTATTCATGAACCTTGTGGTGAATGCCCGCGATGCCATGCCTGAGGGTGGCGAGGTGCGGATTGAGACCGAGGTTGTCACATTAACCCAACCGCTTCGTCGGGACCGTGCCGCCGTTCAGCCGGGTGAATACGTGACTGTCAAAGTAATCGACAGTGGCACCGGTATACCTGCCGACAAACTGCAAAAAGTGTTTGAGCCTTTTTATACGACCAAAAGAACGGGTGAGGGCACGGGGCTCGGCCTGTCCACCGTATACGGCATTGTCAAACAGACAGGCGGTTTCATCTTTGTCGATAGCATCGTGGGGAGGGGTACAGAATTCACGGTATTCTTGCCGGTGTCGACCCAGCCGCAAACTGTGGAAGTGCCACATGACACGCCGCATGCTGCGCAAACGGGTCGGCAGGGTGAGGGTGTCGTTTTATTGGTCGAAGACGAGGCTCCGGTCCGTGCTTTCGCCACCCGCGCGCTGCGGCTAAAGGGGTACACGGTTCTGGAGGCCGACTCGGGTGAAGAGGCATTGCGCCTATTAGAAGACAGCTCTCTGCATGTGGATGTTTTCGTTACAGACGTCGTTATGCCAGGCCTTGATGGCCCAACCTGGGTGCGCCAGGCGTTGACGAACCGCCCGGATGTTCAGGTTATTTTCATGTCTGGCTACACTGAAGGCGCGTTTGGTGATTCTGGGCCTGAGGTCGCCAATTCTGCGTTTTTGCCCAAACCGTTTTCGCTGACACAGCTGACAGAAACCGTTTTTCGCCAGCTGAATTGATCCGCTATAGCGCAGCTTCGTGACATGAAAACTCTGCCGCATATTGTTGGTGGAATTTTTGCCTGGTGTGGTCACTCAAGAACATATCCCGTTTCGGAGAAACGTTTTCCCGAGCGAGTGAGATTTTCATTTCCAGGCGGTTTTCAAGAAATTCCAGTATCTTGTCCTGGTTTTCATATTTGAACACGTGATCGGCCCCACGGCCGTTGTTGCGTGTTCGGAAGAATTGGCTTTGGCTGCCAACGTCGGCAAACTCGGGTCTTGGGTTTTGCATGTAAGCCAGAACAAAATCATCAAAGCTCATGTCATGGGTCGAATGAGGGTGCCCGATGCGCGCGTCACGACCGCGAAACCTGTACCAGCTTCCCAGCCAATCAACCGGTTCCCGCACCACTGCCATGACCTCAAGCTCGGTGTCATACATTTTTCGAAAAATATTCTGAAAAAATCGGTCAAACCGTCGAACCGGCGCATGTTTCAGATCGGGTGGGCCTGAAATGACGAAATCAGCTCGATCTTTTAGGGCTGTGTGATAGGCTGTGCTACCCGTTTTGGGAACAGACAGAAACGCAAGGCGTTCCTTATAGAAAACAAGCATTTACCCACCCGTTCTGGACATATTTGACCGTGACAGATTGGCGTAAACGACTCTTTAACACAATTGCCCAACAGTAAGTATTGTAAGTTTTAGTTGAAATGTTCTCTTTTTGGTCCCATAAGGAACAAGAGGCGAACAAAGCAGTGATTGCCGCCCGTTCAAGGGTGTGACACAAGAGAAGGCGACAGGACAATGGCGGATCTTCTGACAATGAACGACAAGAAAAGCGCGGATAAGCAAAAGGCGTTGGATAGCGCATTGGCGCAGATCGAACGGCAGTTCGGTAAGGGCTCGATCATGAAGCTGGGCGAAGACGCCAAGCAGGATATCGATGCCAGCTCGACCGGATCTCTGGGTCTGGATATTGCGCTGGGAATTGGTGGCTTGCCGATGGGCCGGATTGTCGAGATCTACGGCCCTGAAAGCTCGGGTAAAACCACGCTGACTTTGCATTGTATCGCGGAACAGCAGAAACGCGGTGGTGTCTGTGCGTTCGTGGATGCGGAACACGCGCTGGATCCGCAATATGCACGCAAGCTGGGCGTTGATCTGGATGAGCTGCTGATCTCACAACCTGACACCGGCGAACAGGCGCTTGAGATCACCGATACTCTGGTGCGGTCGGGTGCGGTGAACATGGTTGTGGTCGACTCGGTTGCAGCGTTGACGCCGAAATCAGAGCTTGAAGGTGACATGGGCGACAGCAATGTCGGCGTTCAGGCCCGCTTGATGAGCCAGGCTATGCGTAAACTAACCGGCTCGATCAGCCGTTCGAACTGCATGGTCATCTTTATCAACCAGATTCGGATGAAGATTGGCGTTATGTTCGGCAGCCCGGAAACCACCACTGGTGGTAACGCGCTGAAATTCTACAGCTCGGTCCGTTTGGATATCCGCCGTATCGGCGCGATCAAGGACCGTGACGAGGTTGTGGGCAACCAGACCCGTGTGAAAGTCGTCAAGAACAAGGTGGCGCCGCCGTTCAAACAGGTGGAATTCGACATCATGTATGGCGAAGGTATTTCAAAAATGGGTGAGCTTTTGGACCTGGGCGTAAAAGCTGGTGTGGTCGAAAAATCGGGCTCATGGTTCAGCTACGGCGATGAAAGGATTGGGCAGGGGCGTGAGAACGCCAAGCAATACCTACGCGACAATAGCCGCGTCGCGCTTGAGATTGAGGATAAAATCAGGGCTGCACACGGTCTGGACTTTGATATGCCGCCGCAAACCGAGGATGACGATATCCTGGAAGCGTGAAGCGCGGCTGAAGGGAACAAATGAAAACTGTGCCGGATAGACGGCGCTAAGAATTCTGCAACAAGGCGGTCCATTGGGCTGCCTTGTTTCGTTCTGTGGTGCCTGACCTGTGGACACTTCCGGGGCGCAGGGCTAAACCTTTGCAAACCCAAACGACTGCGCGCTGAGAGAGCCTGATGCCCACGCTGAACGATATACGATCGACCTTTCTGAACTACTTTTCCAAGCAGGGGCACGAGGTGGTTGCGTCCAGCCCATTGGTTCCACGCAACGATCCGACGCTTATGTTCGTGAATTCCGGAATGGTGCAGTTCAAAAACCTGTTCACCGGCCTCGAAACGCGGGACTATTCGCGCGCGACCACGGCACAGAAATGTGTGCGTGCTGGCGGTAAGCATAATGACCTCGATAACGTGGGCTATACGGCTCGCCATCACACATTCTTTGAGATGCTGGGGAACTTCTCATTTGGGGATTACTTCAAACATGAAGCCATCCCCTTTGCATGGGAGCTGATCACCAAAGAATTCGGGATTGATAAAACACGTTTGCTAACGACCGTTTACCATACCGATGACGAGGCGTTCGATATCTGGAAAAAAGTTGGTGTTCCCGAGGACAGGATCATCCGCATCGCGACCAACGACAATTTTTGGCAGATGGGGCCAACAGGGCCTTGTGGTCCATGCACAGAAATTTTCTACGACCACGGTGACCATATTTGGGGAGGCCCTCCGGGTTCAGCCGAAGAGGATGGCGATCGTTTCATCGAAATTTGGAACGTCGTTTTCATGCAAAACGAGCAGTTCGAAGACGGCTCGATGGTGGAACTCGACATGCAGTCGATCGACACGGGCATGGGGTTGGAACGCATAGGTGCGCTGCTTCAGGGCAGCCACGACAACTATGACACTGATCTGTTCAAGACTCTGATCGAGGCGTCGGCGGATGTGACCAATATTGATCCTTACGGGGATCAGAACGTGCATCACCGTGTGATTGCGGATCACCTGCGCTCGACCTCGTTCCTGATCGCCGATGGTGTAATGCCCAGCAATGACGGTCGTGGATATGTTTTGCGCCGGATTATGCGGCGCGCCATGCGTCATGCGCATCTACTGGGGGCCAAGGATCCGGTTATGCACCGCCTGGTTCCGACGCTGGTTCAGCAGATGGGCGCGCATTACGCAGAGCTAGGCCAAGCTCAGGCACTGATCGAAGAGACTCTGTTGCTCGAAGAGACCCGGTTCAAACAGACTCTGGATCGCGGTCTCAAACTGTTGGACGACGAAGTCGCCGGTTTGGCGGATGGGGCCGCATTGCCCGGTGATGCTGCGTTCAAACTTTATGACACTTATGGGTTTCCGCTGGATCTGACGCAGGATGCTCTGCGCGAAAAAGGTCGGACCGTTGATGTGGATGGCTTCGATGCAGCCATGGCGGAACAAAAGGCCAAGGCCCGGGCTGCTTGGGCAGGGTCCGGAGAGGCCGCCGATCAGGCCGTTTGGTTCGATGTTCTCGATGCAGCAGGTGCGACAGATTTCCTTGGATATGAAACTGAGAAAGCCGAAGGACAAATCGCTGCGCTGGTTGTTGACGGTGCTTTGGTCGACACGATTGAGCAAGGCGGCACCGGTTGGGTCGTAGTGAACCAGACACCGTTCTACGCCGAAGCAGGCGGGCAGGTCGGTGACTCGGGCGAACTTCGCCGCCTGGAAGAACGCAACGATGTTTCACGCGTCGAAGACACGCGTAAATTTGCCGAAGGTAAGGTTTATGCCCATAAGGTAACGGTCGATAAAGGAACCCTGTCCAAAGGGGACGCGGTCGAGCTTGAGGTTGATCATGCCCGTCGTTCTGCGATCCGGGCTAACCACTCGGCAACACACCTGCTGCACGAAGCACTGCGGGAAACGCTGGGTGACCATGTTGCGCAGCGCGGTTCGCTGAACGCTTCTGACAGGCTGCGCTTTGACTTCAGTCATTCAAAGGCTTTGACTACTGAGCAAATTCAGACGGTCGAGCAAGAAGTCAACGCGTTCATCCGCCAGAACTCAATGGTTGAGACCCGGATTATGACCCCGGACGACGCGCGTGCCCTTGGTGCGCAAGCGCTGTTCGGCGAGAAATACGGCGATGAGGTCCGTGTTGTTTCGATGGGTAAATCTCCGACAGGCAAGGGTCAGGATGGGGAAACTTGGTCGATTGAACTGTGCGGAGGAACCCATGTCCGTCAGACTGGCGATATTGGAACCTTTGTTGTGCTGGGTGACAGCGCAAGTAGCGCGGGTGTGCGCCGGATCGAAGCTTTGACCGGTGACGAAGCTTTCCGGCATTTGTCTGCACAGGATCAACGGCTGGGCCAACTCGCGGCTGAGTTAAAAGCGCAACCAGATGACGTGGTAAGCCGAGTGAAATCCTTGTTGGATGAGCGCAAGTCGCTTCAGAACGAGGTGGCGCAGTTGCGCCGTGATCTGGCGATGGCTGGTGGTTCCGGTCAGGGGAGTGTTGAGGCCAAGGATGTAAACGGAGTTCCGTTCCTTGCGCAGGCGCTGACAGGCGTTTCAGGCAAGGACTTGCCCGCCTTGATTGATGAACACAAATCCCGCCTCGGATCAGGTGCTGTTCTTTTGATCGCGGATGCTGGCGGAAAGGCCGCCGTGGCTGCAGGCGTGACGACCGATCTGACTGACAAGGTCTCAGCGGTTGATCTTGTTCGGGCCGCAGTTGCAGAGCTTGGCGGCAAAGGCGGCGGTGGACGTCCGGACATGGCGCAAGGTGGCGGCAAGGACGCTTCGAATTCGGATGCGGCGATCAAAGCCGCAGAACAAGTGTTGGAGGGGTAAAATGGCTGCACTTTGGATTGCTCATGTCACGGTAACAGACACAGAAGCCTACGGAAAATATGCCGAACTGGCCGGACCAGCTATTGCCAAGCACGGGGGTGAGTTCATCGCGCGCGCGGCAAGATATGTGCAGTTGGAAGGAAAGGAGCGCCCTAGAAACGTCGTGGCGCGCTTCCCTTCTGTTGAAGCGGCCGTGGAATGCTATAATTCCGACGACTACCAAAAGGCATTGGATTTTGCCCGCGGCGCCAGTGAGCGCGAATTGGTGGTTGTGGAAATTACCGAGTAGAATCATTCGTTTTGCCCGAGCGGTGACGGTCGGGCACAACATCAGATGGGCGGATTTCGGCCAAGTTCAAAATTGTGAATTGTGGCCGAATCCACTGAGATGCCTGTAGATTGAAATTCTATTTAAATCAAAGCCTTATATTCTTGGGTTCAGCTGACTCTTCGTAAGCCGGGCCGCAAATGTGGCTATCGTCCCATAATTCCTGCGCGAAATGGTCATATTGAGTGACGAATTTCCGCCTTTTTTCCCACGCATCGTTTCCTCAGATTGCGCTGCCGCACCCGTTTACCGATAGTTTCCTAAATGGGGATACGGTCCGGCCTGTTGGCAATCGCACACAGAGGCTAGGATCGAGGGACAGGCATGAATCCGGTTGAAGGCGTACTAAGAACTGTCATTGGGCATGCGTTCCCAATTTCAGGGAAGATTGCGAGCGTTACGGCTATTGTTTTTGCTGGCTTTTTGGCGGGAACAAACGCCCAAGCAAGCGAAGGCAACTTTATCGAAAGTGTGGTGTCTACCCCGCCTCCGGCCGGGGCTCGTCAACTTTGCCATAAGTATTCATGGGCATGTTCAACTGGCGCTTCGGTCGTTTTGACCAGCCACCAGGAAATGCAGATTGTTAAGCGCGTGAACCGCAAGATCAATCGGACAACGCGCGAGGTTACTGACCAGTCACAGTATCGCACGATTGAACGGTGGGCCTTGCCCACCCGTCGCGGCGGCGATTGCGAAGATTTTGCGCTGCTAAAGAAACGAGACCTTATCCGAGCGGGCATTGACCCGAGCAAGCTGCTGATCGCGACTGTGCTCGACACAAGACGAAATGCGCATGCCGTATTGGTCTATCGGTCAGCAGCCGGCGATCTGGTTTTGGACAATCTTACCAACTCGATCAAACCCTGGTCCGATACACGCTATCTTTTCCTTCGTATGCAGGATCCAAGACAGCCCGAAAATTGGGTAGGTGTCTATCGTAAGAGCTGATTTTCCAGGGATCATTTTGCCAACGCAACGCTAAAAAAGGGCGCCGTAAAGGGCGCCCTTATGTTTTTGAAACGTTGGATGATGGTCAGATCACGTGTTTCATGAGGTAGGTGTATAGACGGCCGTTACGTTAGTTAATCGTCCCGCCTTTTCCACCTTTGCCGCCACCGACGCCGCCGGAATTTCCACCGTTTCCAGAGCCACCGTTACCGTTTCCATTTCCGTTATTGCTGCCGCCGTTGCCAGATCCTTGACCGGATCCGCTGGTGTTCCCACCGCCGTTCCCAGAGTTAGGACTGTTTCCATTGCCGTTTCCGGGGCCGCCATTGTTGCCGCCGTTACCGTTTCCGCCTTGGCCGCCATTACCTCCGTTACTGCCACCGTTGCCGGAACCGCCGCCGCCGTTTCCGTTACCGTTGTTTCCGCCACCGTTGCCAGTTCCCGGTCCTGAGCCGCCGGTGTTTCCGCCGCCGTTGCCAGGGTTGCCACTATTCCCGTTGCCATTCCCTGGGCCGCCATTGCCGCCACCGTTTCCGTTGCCGCCTTGGCCGCCGTTTCCACCATTGCTGCCGCCGTTTCCGGAACCACCGCCGCCGTTGCCGTTACCGTTGTTTCCGCCACCGTTGCCAGTTCCCGGTCCTGAGCCGCCAGTGTTTCCGCCGCCATTGCCAGGGTTGCCACCGTTTCCGTTGCCATTCCCTGGGCCGCCGGTTCCGCCACCGCCACCGCCGGTTCCACCACCGCCGCCGCCGGTTCCGCCACCGCCACCGCCGGTTCCACCACCGCCGCCGCCGGTTCCACCGCCGCCGCCGCCGGTTCCGCCACCGCCGCCGCCGGTTCCGCCACCGCCGCCGCCGCTTCCACCACCGCCGCCGCCGATTCCACCACCGCCGCCGCCGGTTCCACCGCCGCCGCCGCCGGTTCCACCACCGTCGGTTCCACC
>NZ_JBQFOK010000007.1:0-218168 GCF_056533365.1 Ruegeria sp. G5
CTGCCGCGCCAATGGTACTTGGGCTTAAGCCCCGGGAGAGTAGGTCACCGCCAAACCTAGTAAAAGCCCAATCCTCTCTAACACGATGAAATTCCAGAAAACGAACGGTCATTCAGCGACCAGCTTCTGTAACTGCTCAGATTGCGACTAGTTTTTGGTTCTTTAAGCCACACAGCTCAATGTGCCTCGGCTTAATGCATGACGTTTTGATCAAGCACTTCTAGCTTAAGTGATCTCAAGCTTTTTCTTCAGCGGTCCGCTGTTTTTGATGATGACGGCGGGAACCGGTTCCGAAAGGCCCTGAATGGTAATTCCACCCGTTTTACCCAACATGTCCGCCACGCCCAAGCCGCAAAGGTCGTGCATGTATTTCGAGTAGATAATACCAGCCTCAATCTTATGGGTAACGGTTTCAAAGGCCTCTGCGATGACCGAAACTGTACCGATTGCGGTGACAGGTGTCAGCCCTGTTTGACCTGCAGATTTCCCCACACGCCCGATGACCGCTCGTCCTGAATGAACCCCGATGCCAACTTGCAGTGGTTCCTCCAGATGCTGTTCCAGGCTTCCTTGATGCTGTTGCAAAATCAATTGACAGTTTGCAGCGGCTGACAATGCCGATCTTGCGGCCTGCGTTTTGTGCGTTTCCAAACCGAAAACTGCAGTCAAACCATCGTTGGTGAACTTATCGATATGGCCGTTTTGCTCCTCGATCTGCTCGACCATTTGATCCAAAAGCTGGTTTAGAACGAAGATGACGTCATAGGGCAGTGTTTTGTCGACGAAGGGTCTGAACTCTTTGATCTTCAAATTCAGCACACTGACTTCACGTTCTACGCCCCATCCATAAGGGTCTGATTTCAAAGGAGTAGACGCCAGGCGTTTTGGTTGGATCAGTGGACGGATACTGGTGTCGCCGGTTACGCGTGTTTGGCAAGCAAGGCGCATGTTGGGCTCGGCGTTGATTTTGTCGAGCAGCTTACGCTCTGCCGGGCCAATGGGGCTGAGGCCATCCTCTCCCGCGACCACCACAACCCTACAGGTCGAGCAGCGGGCCCGACCGCCGCAAACCGATACATGCGAAAGGCCGTTGTCTCGGCTGATGTCCAAAATCGTTTTGCCAGGCGCTGCGTCGACAGTCAGACCTTCCCCATATGTTACGCGTACGCGGCGCCGCAAACTGGTTGCTATGAAGAACAATAGGAATAGCGTCAGAAGTCCGCACAATATGATGACCACCCAACCTTGGGCGATAGCCTGGTATTCCGAAACGGCCTGACGCACGACAGAAACGCGTTCGGCCAATTCCACGGCTTCGGTCGAGCTAGGATCGAGGTTGATACGAAGCAGTTCGCGCTGTGCGGCCGTCATCCATCCGGCCATCGCGACGATAGGTACGGCGACGGCCAACGGCAGTAAAACCAACAACCCGTTCTTGTACCATTGTTTTGGGCGCAACCAGAAATGCACGCCGATCATTCCATGTAACCAGACCAGCAGCAGCAGCGCGTTCTGCTTGATGGCTGACACAGGCCAGAGCAGCGAAAGCTCTTGCACGTATGTCACAGGAACGCCTGTGACCAATTCTGAACCCCGGGTCACGATGACATGGCTGACCAGCCAATAGGGGATGGCAAGACCCAGTATGATTTGGAACCAGCGCCAGAATGGCATTTTCAGGCTGCGGATACTTAGAATACTGACGGCACCCAAAAGGATGTGCACACCGAAAGAGCCGTAAAGAAGAACGGTGCCGGGAACCGAGCTCCAGACAAGGGACATCACCGACAACGTGCGATCCATCCAGTCGAGCGATACAAGGCCGAGCGCGTGGTTGATGAAATGCCCCGTTGCATAGATCAATAGAACAAGACCCGACCAGAGCCGCGCTTGTTGCGTCAGGGTGCCTTGCCCGTTGGCTTTGATATCCCGGTGATTGATAGCCATGTCAGCGCCTATTCATCCGTCAGTACACCCCTATTCAACTAGCGAATGAACGGGTCACGGATAGTAGGGAATCCCATTGAATCGGCCTTTAGCGGTTCACTTTCAGGTGTGGTTTTCGTGTGCAGTTCAGTGCCCCAAGGCGGGTCGAGGTCGCTCAAAAAGCGCCGCCGCAGGTGCACGGGACAAGATTAACGAAGCTTAATCTGGCGGACCGACATCGTTAATTTGGCCAGCCTTTATTTGATGTGTGACTGGTAAAGCAACACAAACTCAATGGAGGATAATATGGGAACCGCACAAACTGTTACCCCGCAGAAGAGCCTGTTTTTTGGATTGTTCTCGAACTACGCCGAGGCAAGAG
Source organism: Ruegeria sp. G5 (assembly GCF_056533365.1). NCBI lineage: Bacteria > Pseudomonadati > Pseudomonadota > Alphaproteobacteria > Rhodobacterales > Roseobacteraceae > Ruegeria > Ruegeria sp. G5. Next base: position 2,309 of record NZ_JBQFOK010000007.1, read on the forward strand.
TCGAACAGTTCCGCCGTCGGATTTTTGCCAAAACCGTACGTGAGCTGGAAGCCCTGAGCGACAAGCAATTGGACGATATTGGCGTTCCGCGCGACAAGATCAAAGAGCGTGCTTATCAAAGTGTCTATGCCCATCAGCCCTATCAGCAAGCCGCGTAACACCGGCGAACGCCAACCAAGCTGAAACGTAACAGGGAGGAGTGTTATGCTGGATACGATTTCAAGCATTGCGGTGACACCGAACGCCAGTGCATTGGTCCTGTTTGACCGAGCCATGAAAATAAAGGCGATCCGGGCGGATATTGTGCGCGCCGCGCAAGAACTGAACCGCCTGAGCGATCACCAGCTATCAGAGCTGGGAATAAATCGCAGTGACATCGAAGATACGATCGAAAGGTATATCTGAGCGATCATGACTAAAGACCGAAGTCGCGGGATCATAGCCTGTGTTGCTGCACACCTCAGGAACAGGGCAAGTCAAAACCCCGCCAAAACATAAAGCCGTTCCAAAACTCGGAACGGCTTTTGTTTTTGCGTCTAATAAGAAACGGGGTCACATGGTGTGATCCACAATCTGCAAATGCTGTGCCAGCCTGTCGATTTCGGCCATCCAATTCTGTACCAGTTTTGGGTCACTGGGCGCCGCGCTGACACCTGCCGGGATGGCGCGCTCTAATACGGCCTCTACCGCCAAAGACACAGGGATTGAAACGAGGCGGGCCATTGCTGTGCCTCTGGCATCGCCCCAAGCATCCATCACGTAAGTCTTGTTCCAGACATCTATTCCGTCTTTTTGAGCCTTCAGGCCGACGCACAAAACAACGCGATCGGGCTCGCCTTCGTCATAGGCATTCTCGGCCCAGAACTGATCGGACATCTCTTTCAGGCGCGCGTCGCCTTCGGGGCCCGAGAGGCTTTCGATCTCGGTAAACACGTCCGACCACGCATCGGCCCAACCGTTTAACCGCAAGGTGCCGCGGACGAATTCTTTGACGGTCCAGTGATCCTCGAACTGGTACTCGGCCATGAAGGGCAGTGAGTCGCGGTTGGGATAGACCTCAAAGCTTTCGGGTGTGGGCAGCGGCGCGATATAGCTGCTGATCGCGTCCCATGGCCGCGCAACATCCAGCGGGGCGTAGTCGCGGATCGACTTGGACGGGGACCGCAGCGCCTTGAGCACACCCAGAGGCGACCAGCTGAATTTATAGCGGAACGGGTTCGGGTTTTTGGGAATACCACCGCAATATGAAATAAAGCTCAGGTGGTTTTGCGGATCGAATGCACCCGACGCGCGATAATCGGCGACCAGCGCATGGGCCATCAGGTGGTCGATACCCGGGTCCAGCCCAACCTCATTGACCAGCGCCACACCGGCTTCGCGCGCCTTGTCGTCCAGTGCGCGCATTTCGGGCGCTATATACGACGACGAAACAAAGTTGGCTTGTTTTGAGATCGCCAGTTCTGCCAGCGGCACATGCCAGTCGCCGGGCAGCATGGACACGATCACGTCGCCCTTTTCCAGCGCGGCACCAAGCGCGTCGAGGTCAAAGGCGCGGATGTCGTCGGTCAGATCGCCAACTTCGGCCTTGGCTTTTTCGATGGTCCGGTTCCAGACGGTAACCTTGTGCCCGCCGTCGATCAGGCGGCGCAGGCCGGGGATGGCCGACAGGCCGGTGCCACACCAGTGAATCGTCATTCGTATGCTCCTTTTCGGCTTTCAGCCGAATTTAAGTTTCGCGGTTACAATCGCACCGACCAGCAGAATTGATATCACATTGCCAAGGATCAACGGCCATGCAGCGATCATCAGCCCATAGATCAGCCACAGTGTCAGCGTGGTCAGGATCAGCAAGTTGGCAGGAAGGGACAGGTCTTTTGTTTCGCGGGTGCGCCACGTTTTGAGAGTCTGAGGCAACCAGCACACTGTTCCCAAAATTGCCGCTGCTGCCCCGATCAGGTGTTCCATGGTTGCCTTGCCTAACAGTGTTTGACGAATTCGGCCCGTGCCCGACCCCAGACGCCGCTGTCCAGATCGGTCAGTGTCAGCAGCGAGGGAAGCAGTTGTGTGGCATAGTCCTGCGAGCTTTCGACAGGCAGCATTGAGGGCAGGTTGTCGATGGCCATCACATCCATCACCGGATCATCGGCCACGCGCAGGGCGGGGGCGTCCCACGTGGTGGCGCGGTCATAGACCGGGACCGGGTTGTAATCGCTGTCCGGGTCGCAGGCCACGTCACCGATCGCAGTCAGTTTGCGCGGCGCGGTCAGTGCCTCGCGCGGAACAAAGACGGGCGTTCCGGGACGTGCGAAGATGCAGTTCAGGAACAGGTCGTGATCAAGGATTTCAGGGAAGGGTCCGCCGCTTGCGGTCTCGGCCATATCCCATTTGGTCACGGCGACGCCCATAGCCTCGCACAGATCCGCAGCGCCGGTGCCCACGCGGCCCAAGGCGCCGATGACGATGGCGGTGGGACGGGTGCCGGTGGCGTCCAACTGTGCCAGCAGTTCGGCGTTCAAGGCGTCCTTACCGGGATATACACCGACCGGAGGGCACTCCTGCCCCTGTTGCTGGGCGACCCAGGTTTTCAGAGTGACCGCACCGCCCGCATACCCGGCCCAATAGCCAAAGGCAGCAACACGGCGGCCGTCTTCGTCCACCAGATATTCCAAATCATAAAGCGTGCCGCCGCCGGCCTTGAACCGCTCTAGCAGCGCGCGGCCTGAGTGTTGGCCCTTATAGGCATGGCCAAACATGATGTGGCGATGGGGCAGAGGCGTCCCGTCTTCCGGCAGCTCTTTGAGGCCGAAGATGATCGCATCCAGCGGGGCTTTGGGCCATGAGTTCTCGGCTGCGATCTCACACCCGGCCTCTTTGTAACCGTCCAGCGGGATCGCGCGGACCGAACTTTCCTCGACCGTCACGCGGATGCCTGCCGCGATCAACGCCGCAGCGCCTTCGGGGGTCAGTCCGACCCGTTCCTCGTTCGGGCGCTGTTCCGCCCGGACCCAGAGATGTGTCATTCGTATTCCTTTTGTCAGAGCATCCCGGCGGCACGCACCGCCTTAACCGAAGGTCTCGTCTCCATCGCCTCGCGGAAGGCGATAATCTTGGGAAAGGCCGAGACATCAACCCCGTCCCCTTCCAGCCAGCTGCACACGACATAAAGGTAGGCATCGGCCAGCGAGAACGTGTCACCCAGCACGAATGGCCCACGCAACCCGTTGGACGAGATATACTCGCAGGACGCAGTCATCGTCTGGGTAACCTTGTCCTTCATGTCTTTCAAACTGGGCTTTTTGTCTGCCCAACGGTGCCCGCGCATCTTGTGGGCGTGGTTCACATGCATGGTCGAGGCAAGGTAGTACATCACCTCACGCATCCGTGCCGCCATCACCGGATCCTCAGGGACCAGCCCCGCCTGCGGAGCAATCGTCGCAATATAGTCCAGCAGCGCGCCGGTCTCGGTCAGAATGCCGCCTTCAACCGCCAGTGCCGGAACGCGACCCTTGGGGTTGATCTGCCTGTAGGCGGGCTTTGTCTGTTCGCCACCAGCGAAGTCCAGCTTGATTGCTTCATAGTCGAGCCCGCTTTCTTCGAGCACAATGGCGACAGCGACCGAGATCGTGCGCGGGGCATAATAGAGCTGCATCGTAGCCTCCTTACAGGTGAGTTTGTGCGTATTGCCGGTCTGGTGCTTCCAGATGCGGAACAGCGTTGAACAACACGGGGCTCAGCTGTGTTCCAATCGGGTGAAGGCGGTGCATCGACGTATTCATGATCGCAAGCGCCACCCGCGCCATTGCCGGAATATCCAGCCCCATGGCCTGTCGCACCACCATCGAGATCAACCCGCCAGAGGTCACCACAATGGCGGGCCCACCTTCGGTGCCGATGTCGCGCAGCGCGTCTGATACGCGGGTTTCGAATTCGACAAAGGTTTCAGGTGTATCCTGAATCTCGCCATTGGCCCAGGCTGCGAAAGTTCGCGGCAGGTGTTCGACGAACTCTTCGCGGTCGGTGGGAACGGCTATGCCCTTTTGATCTTCAAGCAACTTGGCGAGGGTGAAATACTCAATCTCGTTCAGCCTTGCGTCCTGAATCGGTTCAGGAAGGCCCATGCTGGCCGCTGTCTCGACGTGCCTGGTCAGGGTCCCACAATACACGCGTGGATAATGTGCCCGTGTGGCTTGCAGATGCGCGCCAAGCCAATGTGCCTGTTGATGGCCCAGTTCACTGAGCTTGTCATAGTTCCGTTCATCTCGTGCAGCGGTGTTGGCCTGGCCGTGACGTATCAGGGTAATATGTGACATGTGCGCCTCTCTTGCCGCAAAGTCTTAGGGCAGGTTCCCGGTCGGGACCAGAGACGTTCGTTCGCTGGATGGCAAAAAACTTGGGGATTGAACCTGCTTACCCGAAAGCGCGCGGCTTGTTTCGGCCCATGGTAAAATTCCCGTGTTGCGTAACGGAAAAAAGTTTCCTATACGACACAAAATCAGGCATACACGAGTATACCGACGATTCTGCACATAACCAAACACGCTGGCATCTGCTGGTTGACTTGGGGAATGGTCCCGGAAAAAGTTGGAAAGGAACGTATGTCGCACCTTGTTGCCCAACCGATATGGGCAGCAGTTTTGGACAACGGGCTTGGAGGGGTCTTCGACATGACTGACGCACCAAAACGCACACCGCTCTACGATCTTCATGTCGAGCTTGGCGGTAAGATGGTCGACTTTGCAGGGTGGGAGATGCCGGTCCAATATCCTTTGGGGATTATGGGTGAGCACAAGCACTGCCGGGAAAAAGCGGCTGTGTTCGACGTCAGCCATATGGGTCAGGTGATCCTTAGGGGTGAAAACGTAGGTGAAAAGCTCGAGGCACTATGCCCCCAAGCCTACGCAACCTTGAAAGAGGGTAAGGCGCGGTACGGGTTTTTCACCAATGCCGATGGCGGGATCATGGATGACCTGATCGTGTCGAAAGCGGGGGACCACTATTTTGTAGTGGTGAATGCCGCGCTGCGCCATCAGGACATCCCGCATATACAGGCGCATTTAGACGGCGTTAAGGTGACCGAAATCTTCGACCGCGCACTGGTGGCCGTGCAAGGTCCGAAGGCCGAGGATGTTGTTGGGGGCCTTTGTCCCGCGGCGCGCGATCTCAAGTTCATGGAAACCACAGTGGCGGAAATCAACGGTGTCGAATGCCGTATTTCGCGTTTGGGTTACACCGGTGAGGACGGGTACGAGATTTCGATCCCAGAGGCTGAAGCGATAGGAATAACCCGCGCGTTTCTGGCCCATGAAGATTGCGAGCCCGCTGGTTTAGGCGCACGCGATAGCTTGCGACTCGAAGCTGGTTTGTGCCTCTACGGCAATGATATCGACCAGACGACCTCTCCGATCGAGGCCTCTCTGGGCTGGGCAATCCAGAAACGCCGCAAAGAAGAAGGCGGCTTTCCCGGTGCAGAACGCATCCAGATGGAACTGGCAGAGGGGCCTTCGCGCAAGCTGGTTGGCATCAAGCCCGAGGGCCGCGCCCCGGCGCGTCAGGGCGTTGAGATCCAATGCTCCGAGGGCAACACAATTGGTCAGATCACATCGGGTGGTTTCGGCCCCACGGTCGGTGGTCCGGTAGCAATGGGTTATGTCTCAGCAGGACACGCCGCTCCGGGCGAAGCCGTCAACCTGATCATCCGGGGCAAGCCGCAACCGGCGCAGATCGCAGCGCTGCCCTTCGTCACCCAGAATTACAAGCGTTGAAGTCAGGAGAGAGAAGCATGGCAACCTATTATTCCGAAGAGCATGAATGGATCGATGTCGATGGTGACACGGCCACTCTGGGCATTACCCAGCACGCTGCCGAGCAGCTTGGGGATGTGGTGTTCGTTGAACAACAGGAAGTTGGTGACGAATTTGCCAAGGATGGCGAGATTGGCGTGATCGAGTCTGTCAAAGCCGCTTCGGAACTCTACGCGCCGGTCGATGGTGAGATCATCGAGGTCAACGAAACCCTTGCAGATAACCCCGGCGCGCTGAACGAAGATCCAGAAGGCAACGCATGGATCTACAAAATCAAGATCGCTGACGCATCGCAGCTCGAAGATCTGATGGACGAAGCGGGCTACAAAGCTTTCATCGGCTGAACCCAAGGCGGGTCCCCGCGCGGATCCGTCCTTCATCTGGCTAAAAATATCCCCGCCGGAGGCACCTGCCACAGCGGCCGGGCGGGACCTTCCTTGAGGAGCGCTACCAATGGCTTTCAAACTGACCGATTACGAAGCCTATGACTTCGCCAACCGCCGCCATATCGGGCCCAGCCCAACCGAGATGCGCGATATGCTCAAGGTGATCGGCTTCAAGACGCTGGACCAGCTGATCGACGCCACTGTCCCACCTGCGATCCGGCAGAAGGACCCGCTGGACTGGGGTCCCGCGATGACCGAACGCGATGCGCTGTTCCACATGAAAGAGGTGGCGAGCAAGAACAAGGTCCTGACCTCGCTGATCGGGCAGGGGTATTACGGCACCACCACGCCTGCACCGATCCTGCGCAACATTCTGGAAAACCCGGCCTGGTACACGGCATACACTCCCTATCAGCCCGAGATCAGCCAGGGCCGTCTTGAGGCGCTGTTGAACTTCCAGACCATGGTTAGTGACCTGACCGGGCTGGACGTCGCCAATGCCTCCCTGCTGGACGAAGCCACCGCAGCGGCTGAGGCGATGGCCATGGCCAAACGTGGCGGGCGGTCCAAGGCCAACAACGCAGCCTTCTTTGTCGACCGTAACTGCCACCCGCAGACCATCGCTGTGATCAAAACCCGCGCCGAGCCCTTGGGCATCGACGTACAGGTAGGCGATCCTGACCAACTGGAAGCAGACGCCGTCTTTGGCGCGATCTTCCAATACCCTGGCACCCATGGTCATGTACGCGACTTCACCGCCGAGATCGCGGCGCTGCATGAACACAAGGCTATCGCCATCGTCGCTGCCGACATCCTGTCGCTGGCGCTGCTGAAGTCACCGGGTGAGATGGGCGCGGATATCGCCATCGGCTCGACCCAGCGCTTTGGCGTGCCGATGGGCTATGGCGGCCCGCACGCGGCCTATATGGCGACCACCGACAAGCTGAAACGCGCCATGCCCGGCCGGATCATCGGTGTCAGCATCGACAGCCGGGGCAACAAGGCGTACCGCCTGTCGCTGCAGACCCGTGAACAGCACATTCGCCGCGAAAAGGCGAACTCGAACGTCTGCACCGCGCAGGCGCTGCTGGCCGTCATCGCCTCGATGTATGCCGTGTACCACGGCCCCGACGGCATCAAGGCCATCGCGCAATCGGTGCACCGCAAGACCTCGCGTCTGGCTGTTGGTCTGGAAGAGGCGGGCTTCACGGTCGAACCTGAGGTATTCTTTGACACCATCACCGTGGAAGTCGGCCACCTGCAAAAGACCGTCATGGAGGCCGCCGTGGCCCGTGGCGTCAACCTGCGCAAGGTCGGTGACACGAAAGTGGGCATCAGCCTCGATGAACAAACCCGCGCTGAAACCATTGAGGCCGTCTGGGGTGCCTTTGGCATCGACCGAACCGATGACAGCTCGAACGTGGCGTACCGCTTGCCGGATTACGCGCTGCGCGAGACGCCGTATCTGACCCACCCGATCTTTCACAAGAACCGGGCCGAGGCCGAGATGACCCGCTATATGCGCCGTCTGGCCGACCGTGATCTGGCGCTGGACCGGGCGATGATCCCGCTGGGCTCTTGCACCATGAAGCTGAACGCCACGATCGAGATGATCCCGGTCACCTGGCCTGAGTTCGGCAATCTGCACCCGTTCTGCCCGGAAGATCAGGCCCAGGGATATCACGAGATGATTACTGATCTGAACGACAAGCTGTGCCAGATCACCGGCTACGACGCGATCAGCCAGCAGCCCAACTCGGGTGCGCAGGGCGAATACGCAGGCCTCCTGACCATCCGCAACTATCACTTCGCCCGCGGCGAAGGGCACCGCAATGTCTGCCTTATCCCGACCTCGGCGCATGGGACCAACCCGGCCTCGGCCCAGATGGTGGGCTGGCAGGTGGTGCCCGTGCAATCGGATGAGAACGGCAATATCGACCTTGCGGACTTCCGCGCCAAGGCCGAGAAGCATTCCGATCATCTGGCCGGTTGCATGATCACCTACCCCTCGACCCATGGCGTGTTCGAGACCACCGTGCAGGAGGTCTGCCAGATCACCCATGACCACGGCGGTCAGGTCTATATCGACGGGGCCAACATGAACGCCATGGTGGGACTGTCACGTCCCGGTGACATTGGCGGAGATGTCAGCCACCTGAACCTGCACAAGACCTTCTGCATCCCCCATGGCGGTGGTGGCCCGGGCATGGGTCCGATCGGCGTCAAGGCGCATCTGGAGGAACACCTGCCGGGCCACCCGGAATACGGCACCGCCGTGGGCCCGGTCTCGGCGGCGCCCTTCGGCTCGCCCTCAATCCTGCCGGTCAGTTGGGCCTATGTGCTGCTGATGGGCGGCGCGGGTCTGACGCAGGCCACGAAAGTGGCGATCCTGAATGCCAACTACATCGCCGCACGTCTGCAGGATGCCTATCCGATCCTATATACGTCCGAGACCGGACGTGTGGCACATGAATGCATCCTCGACACGCGCCCGCTGGACGCCGAGGCGCATGTGACCGTGGACGATGTCGCCAAGCGTCTGGTCGATTCCGGCTTCCACGCCCCGACCATGTCCTGGCCGGTGGCGGGTACGCTGATGGTGGAGCCGACGGAATCCGAGCCGAAGGACGAACTAGACCGTTTCTGCGACGCCATGCTGTCCATCCGGGCCGAGGCGCAGGACATCATCGACGGCAAGATCGACGCAGAGAACAACCCGCTGAAAAACGCCCCCCACACGGTGCGCGATCTGGTCGGAGACTGGGACCGCCCCTACACCCGCGAACAGGCCTGTTTCCCTCCGGGTTCCATGGGCGTCGACAAATACTGGTCGCCGGTCAACCGCGTCGATAACGCCTACGGCGACCGAAACCTCGTATGCACTTGCCCGCCGATGTCGGAATACGAGGAAGCAGCAGAATAACAAAAAAGCCCTGCATTTGCGGGGCTTTTTTACGGCTCGAAATCTGCTGGCACACCGAAAGGCGGTGTATCCACACTTGTTCCAGTCAGTGCGTGCATAAACGCCACAAGGCTACTGATTTCGGCGTCCGACAACTGCACCGGGGTTATGTCGATCTTTTTGCGCTGCCGCTCCATTTCCAGCCGATCATCCCACACTATAAAATCGGCTTTTTGCAGCCACGGGATGCGGGGCAACGCCGCCATATCTTTTGTCCAGTGTGACAGGCTGTGTTCGGGGTTCAGATGATGCCGGATCATGCTTTCAAGATCAGGAAACGCTCCGTTATGCCCGTAAGGTGCGGTCAGGGCGACATTGCGTAGCATCGGGGTGCGAAAGCGATAGGCGTCCTCAAGCCGGTCGCTTTCGCCCATGCGGCCAACGTCACGCACATAAGGATCCCATTGCCGCGTGCGACCCGGCCCAAAGGGCGGTAGCGCCAGCGCATGGAATTCCTGATCCGACATTAGCGGGCCGGAATGGCACGAGGCGCAATTTGCCTTGCCATAGAACAGGTCCATTCCCTCTTTCTGATCTGTCGTCAGGGCTGATGCGTCGCCCGTCAAATACTGATCGAAGGGGCTGTCGGCACTGCGCCACTCAACCGCCATGAACGCGGCCAGGGCGTTGGCGATCTGGGTGATGGTGATGTCTTCGGTCGTTTCAACCTCATCAAAAGCGGCGACCATGGCCTTGCCATAGCCCGGATCGGTACGCACACGTTTGGCAAGGATTGGCCAGCCCAGATCAATCCTGTCTGCAACCGCTCCGGTCACTTGATTTTCGCCGACATTCCCCGCCATTTCGAATTGCGAGGTCAGCGGGAACAGCGCCTGTGCGGCGAGCAGCGAGTTCAGACCCTCAGGCAACCATTCCTGCGCCGGAGAGTTGAACTCGTTGCCGTAGACATCCGAGATACTCAGGCGGCCATCGTGGAATACGGTGTGAATCTCTTTCGCGCCAAGGTTCCAGAGCCCGGGCGAGTTACGCGGGATGCGTTTTCGGATTTTATCCGCGCCAATGCCAGGCGTGCGGTCCGGCCCCAGCCCTTGCCCGCCTTCGCCTATGCCCAAAGACAACCCGTCCGAAGTGCCGAAATCCGGGTGGTGGCAATGGGCGCAGGATATGTTCTGGTTGCCTGACAAGATGGGGTCGTAAAACAGTTGATGACCGATGGCGGCCTGTTTCATATCAAAGAGGATAAAGTCATCATCGGTCAGCGGGCGCGGCAGTTCCTGCGCTGCCGCTGCACCGACGAAAAGGAAGAAAACCCCATGCGCCAGCTTGTATTTGCCCTTTGCCTTTTTGCGACCCCGACGCTGGCCGAGCTGGAACAAGCGCGCGACATGATGGAGGCCGGTGAGTTTGAAGCCGCACGCGAGGAACTGCTGCCCGCCGCGCGGTCCGGCAATGCCGAGGCCGAAGAGTTGATCGGCGTCATGTACGGCCTTGGGCTGGGGGTCGAGCAGGATTACGAGCGGGCGTTTGACTGGTATCTGCGTGCTTCGATGAAGGGGCACCCGGGGGCGCAGTCGGGTGTCGGCTGGTACTATGAGCTGGGTCTGGGCATGCCTGCGCCCGATCTGGTTCGGGCGTATATGTGGTACACGCTTAGCGCGATTGGCGGCGACCCCGATGCGGCGATCAGCCTTGAGGAAGTGGTCAAGAAAATGACGCCGGAGCAGATTGAAAGAGCGCATGTTCTGGTGAATGACTACAAAGGGTGGATGTACCCGTTTCGGTAAGGGCCGGACGCAGCGCCCGGCCCCTTTCGCTTAGTTCAGATCCGCGTCGCGTGAGGCGTTGATATCAGCCTCGGCCGCTGCAACCGCTTCGGTCAGGGCGTTGAACACCTCGTCCCCGCGGGCCACGTTGGACTGGAACCAGTCATAGACCGGGGTTGCGGCCTCTTTGAACGCAGCTTTCTGGTCGGGTGTCGGCACGTACAGGTCGCCGCCACCAGCGACGAAATCCTCATAGGCCTGGATCGACTTGCGCTTGGGCGAGGCAAAGGTGGCCTGCTGCAGCGCATAGAACCCGTCGACAACCACGCGGCGCATGTCCTCGGGCATCTCCTGGAACTTGGCGTTATTCATCCACCACAGCGCGCCCATATAGGCGTGGCCGTCCAGTGTGACGTATTGCAGACCGGCATCGGGGAATTTCATCCCCATGATGTCGGTGATCCCGTTCTTGGACCCTTCAACCACACCGGTCTGGAAGCTGGTGAACAGTTCAGGCCACGGGATCGGGGTGGGCGATGCACCCAGTGCCTTGACCAGCTCTTGCGGCAGGTCAGCGACCACGGTGCGGATTTTCAGACCTTCCATATCCGCAGGCTCGGCGATGCGGCGCTGGGTGTTGGCAAAGTTGCGCCAGCCGCCGGTGTTGCCGATGGTCATCAGACGAATTGTCCCACCGGAATCCTCAAGCGCCATGTCGCGAACCTTGCGGGTGAAATCGCCGGACAAGACATGCTCGGCCACGCGGTCATCGGCCATCAGATAGGGCAGGTCCAGGACCTGCACGTAGGGGAAGATGCCCGACGCGCCGCCCGAGGTCGAAATATAGATGTCGATCGTACCGTCAGCCACGCCTTGCAGGCACTCGGCCCCGTTCGAGCACAGCTGCGTGCCGATGAACAATTCGACCTCGATGGCGCCGTTCGAGGCAGCCTCGACATAGTTCTTAAAGACGATCAGGCCGTCATAATCCTCGTCATTCTCGTTCGAGTTCGCTGTCGCGCGCAGGGTATAGTCGGCGGCAACGGCAGATATGGCGGACGCGGCCACCAGCGATGTGGCCACCGCTGCGGTTTGGAAAAGTCTTCTGAGCATGCGTTTCCTCCCTGTGATACTCAGTTCAGTTTGCAAATCCCGTTATCCTCGGGATTGTCATGGATAGTGCGGGGACATAGGTGATCAAAAAGATCACTATGATTTCGACAGCCAGAAACGGCAGGATCGCCTTGGCAATGGTCTCGACCTTTTCGCGCGATACGGCGGCAGCCACGAACAGCACCAGCCCCATGGGCGGAGTGGCCAGACCGACGGTCAGGTTGACGCTCATGATAATGGCGAAATGGATCGGGTCCACGCCGAGGCTTGTGAAGATGGGCGCAAGGATGGGGCCAAGGATGATGATCGCGGGGCCTGCGTCCAGAAACATGCCGACGATGAACAGCAGCAAGTTGATGAGGAACAGCAGGATCAGCGGATTTTCCGACAGGCTGAGGATCAGTTGCGCCAGTTGTTCGGGCGCGTGGCTGAGACTGACCACGGTCTTGAATGCCATCGCCGCGCCGACCAGCAGCAAAACCACGGCTGAGGTCAGGCCTGCGTTGCTAAGAATCTCGGGCACCTCTTTGATCGTCAGGGTGCGCAAGACGAAGAACCCGATGATGAACGCATAGCCCACGGCCACGGCGGCCGCCTCGGTCGGGGTGAAGATGCCGCCAAGGATACCGCCCAGAATGATGACCGGCGTGAGCAAAGGAAAGAAAGCCTTTAGGCTGGCCTGACGACGCTCGGGCCATGTGTATTTGCGGCTGGCAACGGGGAAGTCGTATTTGTCGGCCATGACTTTGATCATCAGCATCAAGCCAACGCCAACCATTACACCCGGCACGATGCCCGCAAGGAACAGAGCCGCAACGCTTTCACCCATCACATAGGCATAGATGATCATGATGCCCGAAGGTGGAATGATAGGCCCGATCACCGAGCTGGCCGCCGTGATCGCAGCGGCGAAACGGCGGGTATAGCCCTGTTTCTCCATCGCCGGGATCAGCATCGAGCCCAGTGCCGAGGTATCGGCCACCGCCGATCCAGACAGCCCGGCGAACAGGATTGAACTCAGAACGTTGACATGGGCCAGACCGCCGCGGAAGTGGCCCATCAGTGCCTGAGAGAACTCGACCAGACGGATGGTGATGCCGCCGCGGTTCATCAGCTCTCCGGCCAGCATGAAGAAGGGAATGGCCATCAACGGGAAGCTGTCCATACCATTGTAGACATTGCGGTACAGGAGCGTGATGTCGGCAGTTTGACCGTTCAGCCACAACAGAATACCGGGCGCGGCCAACAGGGCGAAAAAGACCGGCAGGCCGATCATTAGGAACACGAGGAAGGTGGGCAGGAACCAGATCAGCATCTATTCAGCCCCCACCGGCGCATCTGCGATTTCAGGGAGCATGTCCCCGCCGCCCAGCATCGTTACGATGGCGCGCAAGATAAGCTCGATATTCACAACCAACAGAAGAATGACCCCCACCAGCAACGAGGCCATCATCCAGCTGCGCGGGACGCGGTACCATTCGTCAAAGCCCAGCGAAGTCGGAACATAGAGCGCCGCCGTCGCAAAGCGGCCTCCGAAACCCGTGACCTCGAACCAGCCGATATTCACCGCGACGGCCAGCACCACCAGAGAGACGAACAGCAGAAACAGCATCAATACCTGCCCCAGCACGCGCGGCAGCATCATGGGAACCATATCGATCGCCACGAACCCTCCGCGTCGGAACGCAGTGGGGGCCATCAGCCCGGTCATCCAGAGCATGCAGAAGCGGGCGGCCTCATCCGGCCAGGGCAGGGCGTTGCCTAAAACGTATCGGAAGAACACCTGAATCAGGATTGCGATCACCATCAATGCAATCGCAACGACACCAACCGCGCGGCCCAAACGCAGCACGGTTTCGTTCACGAATGCAATCGGCGCAAGCGCCGTTGCTAGTCCGCCCATGCGGATCCTCCCTTGTTCAGCCGCAGGTTTGTCCCGCGGTCGTCAAAGCGCGCTTAGTGTTGCGCGAATTGGCCGAGTTTCCCGGCGTAAAAGGTCAGCGCGTCTCCGTCCGCCATGCTGACTTTCAGGACTTTGCCCACCACGATCACGTGATCGCCTGCATCGTGATAGGCGTGCTGTTCACACTCAAACCGCACCAGACAATCCGGCAGCAAAGGTGTTCCGTTCCCGCAGCGGTCGTGGTCGATATCCCGCAGGGCAAACGCGTCTTTCGAGCAGCCAAAACACAGATCGGCCTGTTCCGACGATAGCACGTGCACGCTGAAATGGCGCGCCTTGTGGAAATAGGGGAACCGGCGCGAGTTGCGATCGCCGGCCCACATCACCAGCGGGGGGTCCAGCGACAGCGATGAAAAACTGTTGGCCGTGATGCAGACCGGGCCATCGTCGCTGTCACAGGTGACAATGGTGACGCCGGTGGCAAACTTGCCAAAAGCGTCCCGCAGGGTGCGGGTGTCGTCTTTGTGCGGGACGAATGTGTGAGTGATGTCCTTTGAGATTGCGTTCATCATGGTACCTCATGCCCCAGTGCCGCCTCGTAAAGACGGAACCAGCTTTCACGATCCAGTTTGACTTTCAGCGCGTCCGAGATGCTTTTGATCCGGTCCAGATTGTTCGTGCCCATAACCGGCAGAATTCCTGCTGGGTGCGCCAATAGGAAAGCGATGGCGACTGCCGCGCGATCCACGCTGAATTCGGCAGCTATCTCATCTGCAACTATGCCGACCGGAGGGTTTCCGGCCATCAGCAACCCACCCCCCAGCGGAGACCACGCCATAACGTGTTGGCCGTGCTGCTGATGAAAGGCAAGATCGCCATTGGTGAAAGGGCTTATCTGACCCAGAGACAACTCGATCTGGTTGGTGACCAGTGGCGTCTTCATCGCCGATTGCAGCAAACTCCAGTCCCAGGGACGGAAGTTCGACACGCCGACAGCGCGCACCTTGCCGCTGGCGACCACCTCATCCAGTGCGGCACCGGTCTCAACGTGGTCCATGAACGGATCAGGACGGTGGATCAGCAACAGGTCGATATGGTCGATGGCCATCTCGGCCAAAGAGGTTTCGACCGACTTCAGAATATGCGCGCGCGAAGTGTCATAGTATTTGACCTTCGCGTCTGAATACCGTCCGCAGGGCGCGACGATATCGCATTTGGTGACGATCTCCATCTTTGACCGCAGGGACGGGTTGGCGCGCAGGGCGGCACCCAGAATGCCCTCGGCCGTGTAGTCGCCGTAGATATCCGCCTGATCGAAACTGGTGATCCCCTGATCCAGACAGGCTTGTATCTTGGCCTCGACATGTGCGGCCGAGGTGTCATCGTCATCTCCGATGCGCCACATGCCGTAGACAATGCGGCTCAGTTCCAGCGTGTCGGATAGTTTCACACGTTGCATCAGCGACGAACTCCGTTGCCCAGCGGGGTCGCCGGGGTATTTGCAGGCACGCGCCCGTATTCTTCGGGCAGCGAGCAGGTTTTCAGATTGGGCAGGACGCGGGCCCCGAAATGGCGAGCCTCATCCATGTGCGGATAGCCTGAGAAGATGAAAGCGCGGATACCCATCTTCTGGTATTCTTCGATCTTGGTCATCACTTGGTCGGTCGATCCGACCAAAGCCGCGCCGCAGCCCGAGCGCGCGCGGCCCACACCTGTCCACAGGCCCGGTTCAACATAGCCATACTCATCCGCAAGATCGCGGTTCTTGGCCTGATGCGCCACGCCCAAAGAGGTCGCGTCCAGAGCCCGTTCCCGGATCGCACGACCGTATTCGTCATCCAGTTTCGAGACGATGTAATCCGCATATTCCTGCGCTTCGGCCTCGGTATCGCGGACGATCATGTGAACGCGCAGACCGTAATCCAGCGTGCGGTTGTAGTTTGCAGCCACTGCGTGAACGGCCTTCATCCGCTCGGCCAGTTGATCCTTGGTTTCGGGCCACATCAGGTAGACATTGCAATGCTCGCCACACAGGTCCAACGCGGACGGAGAATACCCTCCGAAATACAGCAGCGGACCCCCGGTCTGATAGGGCTTCGCCGGGTCAGTGGTCAGGCCCGAAAAATTGTAAACCTCGCCCGCATGGTTGATCTCATCCTGTGTCCACGCTTGTTTGAGGATCTCGACCACCTCGCGGGACCGCTGATAGCGGTACGCACTGTCGGCCTTTTCACCGGGGAAGTCGGACGAGATGATGTTCACAGTCAACCGCCCTTGCAGCATGTGATCCAGCGTTGCGATGGTGCGGGCCAACATGATCGGCTGCATCTCGCCACAGCGCACAGCGGCCAGCAGGTTGATCCGGTTTGTGATCGGCGCGCAGCCCGCCACGAAACTCAGCGTGTCCTGACCGACCTGATAGGAGGACGGGCACAAGATGTTGCGAAACCCTTGCGCTTCGGCTTCTCGTACGATGCCGGAACAATGCTCCCAACTCGACCGCAGGTCGCCGTCGGGGACACCCAGAAACTGATAATCGTCTGAACACAAAGCTGCGAACCACGAAACCTCGGCCGCATCCAGATCGGGGGATGTGATGGGGACGATGGTCATTTGATTCGTTCTCCGTGCAGCTTTGACTTTCCTCTTGCGTAGCAATCACTTTGATGTAGATCAATAGTGTATCAATTTTTCCCGCGACTCAATGAAGCGCTTTTCCGATGGCAACCACGCACCGCAACCCTAACGCCCTGCCGATCTACGTTCAGATCGCCGAGCTTTTGATCCGCGATATCGCGGCCGGACGCCTGATGGATGGCGAACGTCTGCCCCCGGAGCGGGACATGGCAGCCAACCTCAATGTCTCGGTCGGGACATTGCGAAAATCGCTGGCAGAGCTTGAAAAGAAGGGCATGCTAGAGCGCGTGCAGGGTTCTGGGAACTACATCCGCGAGACGGGAACGCAGAACAGTGTCTATGCGATGTTCCGGCTGGAATTGCCGGAAGGCGGAGGGCTACCGCGCGCCGACATCCTGTCCGTTGACCACCTTGCGAAACCTGCCGACCTGCCGCGCTTTGGGGCATCTGATCGCGGTTCGCGGGTGCGGCGGATGCGCTATCTGAATGACACAATTATCGCGGTCGAGGAAATTTGGCTGGACGAATCCGCCGGTTTGATTGATCGCGCGTTGCTGTCAGATTCGCTGTATCGCTATTACCAGCAGCAATTGGGTTTCTGGATCACCCGCGCCGAGGACCGGGTGAGTATACGCGCTTTGCCCGACTGGACGCCAGCGGGGTTCACAAAGCCAGCAGGCCAAACCGCTGGCTATATCGAGCGGTTCAGCTGGTCGGAGAAACCCGAACCGGTCGAGTTTTCTAAAACGTGGTTTGACCCGGACCGAGCGACCTATGTCCAACGTCTGAAGTAAAAGGAAGAACGCATGACCCGGACCATCAATTACGGGCTGATCGGATGCGGCATGATGGGGCAGGAACATCTGCACAACATCGCTTTGTTGGACGGCGCACGTGTCGCTGCAATTTTCGAACCCGACCCGGACATGGCGCAGGCCGCGCAGAAGATTGCGCCAGAGGCAAAGATGGTGGTCTCTGTCGATGATCTACTGACCGTTTCGGAATTGGATTGCGTCGTCATTGCCAGCCCGAACCATCTGCATGTCGCGCAAATCGAACACATCGCCCGGGTTCGCCCTTTGCCATTGCTGGTCGAAAAGCCATTATTCACCAATCCCGAAGATGAAACGCGGCTTGAAGCGATCCAGCGCGATTACCCACATC
Organism: Ruegeria sp. G5; assembly: GCF_056533365.1. Classification (NCBI taxonomy): domain Bacteria; kingdom Pseudomonadati; phylum Pseudomonadota; class Alphaproteobacteria; order Rhodobacterales; family Roseobacteraceae; genus Ruegeria; species Ruegeria sp. G5. Next base: position 19,999 of record NZ_JBQFOK010000007.1, read on the forward strand.
CGATCTGGGTTGCGATGGAGTATCGCTATATGCCGCCCATCGCCGCTTTGATTGACGAGGTGTCAGCGACGGGCGGTGTCAAAATGCTGACGATCCGAGAGCACCGCTTTCCCTTTCTGGAAAAGGTCGGCAACTGGAATCGGTTCAATCGCAATACGGGCGGCACATTTGTCGAAAAGTGCTGTCATTTCTTCGACCTGATGCGTTTGATCCTGAAATCCGATCCGGTGCGTGTCACCGCAAGCGGCGGGCAAGCCGTCAACCACCTGGATGAGGTTTACAACGGCGAAACACCCGACATTCTGGACCACGGCTATGTCATGGTCGACTTTGCCTCGGGCGCGCGTGCGATGCTGGAGCTTTGCATGTTTGCCGAAGGTGCGCGCTACCAGGAAGAGATTTCGGCCATTGGTCCGAACGCCAAGATCGAAGCTCTGGTGCCCGGACCGGGCCGGTTCTGGCCCAATCATCTGGGCGAGGCACCGGTGCCGCAATTGATCATCAGCCCGCGTGCCCCGAAGGGGCCGGTTTGTAAGGACATCCCCGTCGACCCGGAACTATTGGCGGCAGGTGACCATAACGGGTCTACCTTCTACCAGCATCAGGGGTTTCTGGCGGTCATTCGGGGTGAGAAGACTGCGCCTGAAGTGAGCCTGCAGGACGGCTTGTGGGCCGTGCGTATGGGGTTGGCTGCGCAAAAGGCGCTGGAAACCGGCGAAACTGTCTGGATTTGATGCCGCGCTTATTGCGCGGCCTCCTTTTGTTGCGCGGTCGCCAGCAGTGCGGCCAGTTCCGGACGGCACGATCCGCAGTTCGTTCCAGCCCGCAGGGCCTCGCCTATGGCGTCAACGGTCAAGAGGCCCTTGGTTTCGATCGCGGTGAGGATCGTATTCACACCGACATCGAAACAGGAACACAGGACAGGGCCGGGATCGGGCCTGTCTGCCGGTGCCCGGCCTGACAACAGATCGGGCACTTCCGGCAATGTCGCCAGATAATCACGCATCACGGCGACTGGTTCGGGTGAGACGAACAAGGCAGCAGCGATACGCCCGTCCTCATGAAACGCCAGACGCGCCATTCCGCGTGCCGGGTCCTCGACCATTGCAACCTCTGCATCAGGGAGGTTAAGCATTTTGCGCGCTGTTTCGATCCAATCGTCCACGGCGTTCAATCCGGCCAGCTCAGCGCGATAGCCCGCTTTTGTCGGAACCTGCGCCCAGTATTCACAGGTGGGGGACATTTCGTGCCGGGATACCGCGAACCCGTACCATTTTGCGTCGAAACGGGTGAGGCGAACGACCGAAGCCTTGCTCTCGGGTTGGCCCGAAACCGGATCGGTGGCCGCGGCGATGACTGCATCTATCCGGGCCGAAGGGGCGGTTTCTGCAGTCCAGTGGATTGGCGCAAAAACCTGTCCGCGCGTGACGTTTTCGTTGATCCGAGCGCGGAATATCGCCTGACCATGCGGGCTGCTGATTTCAACAAGATCGGCAGGTTTTAATTCGGTCTTATGCGCGTCTTCGGGGTGAACCTCGACAAAGGGTTCAGGCAGGTGCGCCGACAAACGGGCGGATAACCCGGTGCGCGTCATGGTATGCCACTGATCGCGCAAGCGACCGGTGTTCAGCCAGAAAGGATAGCGCGGTTCAGCCTTTGCAGCCGGTGGCCGCCAGGACACCGGCAACAGCCGCGCCTTTCCGTCAGCGTGAAAGAACTGACCATCGGCAAAAAAACGACCGCCCTGTCGATTTGCCGTTACGGGCCAACGGGTGGGTTCAAGCGCCTCGTATCCGGCTGTATCCAGATCGGCAAAACCAGAGATATCGAAGTCACGGCCAAAACGCGCCGCGATACCAGACAGCGTGGCATATTCCCGAAATATCTCACTGGGGGACTGATAGTCGAAAGCCGATTGCCAGCCCATGCGACGCCCGACCTCGGCCAGAATGTCCCAATCTGCGCGCGCTTGTCCGGGTTGAGGCAAGATCGCGCGCTGGCGGCTGATCGTGCGGTCCGAATTGGTGACCGTGCCGTCCTTTTCGGCCCATGCTGCGGCGGGCAACAAGACATCAGCCAGCCGAGCGGTATCTGTGCGTGCCGTAATGTCCGAGACTACGGTGAATGGACAGGCTGCGATGGCGTCGCGAACGGAATCCGCTTCGGGCATCGAAACGGCAGGGTTTGTATGGATCACCCACAATGCCTTAATGCGTCCGTCACCCACTGCGCGGAACAGGTCCACGGCCTTCAGACCGGGGGCTTCGGGCATGGTGGGGGCTGACCAGAATCCCCGCACGGCGGCGCGGTGGTCGGCGTTTTCGATGTCCAGATGGCAGGCAAGCATGTTGGCCAGCCCGCCCACTTCGCGCCCACCCATCGCGTTGGGTTGCCCTGTGACAGACAGAGGCCCGCAGCCGGGTTTGCCAATACGCCCGGTCGCCAGATGGCAGTTCAGGATCGCGTTGACCTTGTCACTGCCCGACGTCGATTGATTTACCCCTTGGCTAAAGATGGTCACGACCTTATCGGTGCTTGTCCACATCTTGCAGAAGGTCTCTATGTCCTCTGCGTCCAATCCGGTGACCGAGACATCGTCGACTTTTGCAGCCTGTATGGCCTGATCAAATCCGCTGGTGTTCGTCAGAAAATCAGTATCGACCAACCCACGGGCGTCAATCTGGGTCAATAGGTGGTTGAACAGCGCCACGTCACTGCCTGCGGCCAGCGGCAGATGCAAATCAGCGTTGTCACAGGATGCCGTGCGACGAGGATCGATGACAACGATCTTGGTTCCGCGCGCCTGTCGGGCGGCCATCAGGCGCTGATACAGAACCGGATGGCACCACGCGAGGTTCGATCCGACGAGGACGACCAGATCAGCCTCTTCCAGATCTTCGTAAGTCCCGGGGACGGTGTCAGTACCAAAGGCGCGTTTATGCCCCGCTACAGTCGAGGCCATACAAAGGCGCGAGTTGGTGTCGATATTGGCCGAACCGATAAAGCCCTTCATCAGCTTGTTGGCCACATAATAGTCTTCGGTCAGCAATTGACCCGACACGTAGAATGCAACGGAATCCGGTCCGTGCTCTGCGATCGTGTCCCGAAACCGATCGGCGACCAGTTGTAGCGCGTCGTCCCAGCCAGCCTCTTCGCCCGCAACCACGGGCGACAACAGGCGTTGCGACAGACCTACGGTTTCCGCCAGGGCCGATCCCTTGGAACACAAACGCCCGTAGTTGGCCGGGTGATCCGGATCGCCTGTAACGGTAAGGCCACCCGCGCCATCCGGTTGTAGCAGAACGCCACACCCGACCCCGCAATAGGGGCAGGTCGAGCGTTTGGCGCAGGCACTCATGTCTTTCACGCGGCGCTCCTTTGCCCCAGCGAGGTGCTGTCCAGCAGGATGCGATCCCCGTCCAGCTGCACCGGATAGGTGGCAATCTGCCCTTCGTCTGCGCCTTGCGCCTGACCCGAGTTCAGGTCGAACACCCAATTATGCAGCGGGCAGGTGACAGACTGGCCGTGCACGATGCCCTCAGATAGCGGGCCGCCCTTGTGGGGGCAGGTGTCCGAGGCGGCAAAGACCTCATCCTTTGCTGTGCGGAACAGGGCGATACAACCGACCGGCGTTTTCACCACGCGCGCGCCGCGCAGGGGGATGTCGTCGATATGTCCGATGTCGATCCAGCTCATTCTGCGGCCTCCAATGTCAGATCGGCCATGGGCGCAAAGCGCGGGGCCTCTTTGGCCTGCTCGGCCCATGGGTCTTTGCGGTAGATGGATTGGCTGAGTTCGAACCGTTCAACCAGCGCGCGGCGGTTGTCCAGGTCGTCGACAACGGTTTCCTTGATCCAGTCGAGGCCAACCTTCGCCATCCATTTGTACAAGCGGTCCAGATACTTGCCGCCCTCGCGATAGGCTTGGGTGACGGCCATCACGACCTCAATCGCCTCATCCTCGGTCGGGACCTGTACCAGCAGTTCGGTTTCCTTAACGTCCATGCCAGCGGCGCCGCCGATGCTGATCTGATAGCCGCTGTCGACACAGACAACACCGATATCCTTGCAGGTCGCTTCGGCACAGTTGCGCGGGCAGCCCGAGACTGCCAGCTTCAGCTTGTGCGGCGTCCACGAGCCCCACAGGATTTTCTCAAGCTTGATGCCCAGACCGGTGCTATCTTGCGTGCCGAACCGGCAATGATCGGTGCCGACACAGGTTTTCACCGTGCGCAAGCCTTTGGAATAGGCATGGCCCGAGACCAGACCAGCCTTGTTCAGATCGGACCAGATATAGGGCAGGTCTGCGCCCTTCACGCCCAACAGGTCGATGCGCTGCCCGCCGGTGACTTTGACGGTCGGCACATCGTATTTCTCGGCCGCGTCAGCGATGGCGCGCAGTTCCGCAGGGTTGGTGATGCCACCCCACATGCGGGGCACCACGCTGAACGTGCCGTCCTTTTGAATGTTGGCGTGTTTGCGTTCGTTGACGAAACGGCTTTGCGGGTCGTCCTGATATTCCACCGGCCAGTCAGCCAGCAGATAGTAGTTCACCGCCGGGCGGCAGATATGGCAGCCGTTGAGTGTTTTCCAGCCCAGCTCTTGCCAAACGGCCTCCTGGCTTTTCAGCTCTTGTGATTTGATCAGGCGGCGGACGTCTTCGTGGGTCAGATCGCAGCAGCCGCAGATGGGTTGTGCGGCTGGCATCTGGAAGTCATCGCCCAGCGTAACCTGCAGCAACTGCTCCACCAATCCGGTACATGTCCCGCAAGAGGCGCTGGCCTTGGTGGTTGCCCGGATCGCGCCCAGATCAGTTGCGCCACCTTCAATGGCTGATGTGATTTGGGATTTGCATACGCCGTTGCAGCCACAGATTTCCGCCTCAGGCGGCAATGCTGCAACGGCTGAGAGAGGGTCCACAGTGGCCCCTCCCTGATAAGCAGGGCCAAAAATCAGCGTCTCGCGCATCTCCGAGATGTCCTCGCCGTCTCGGATGAGGCCAAAGAACCAGTTGCTGTCGGCGGTATCGCCATACATGACCGCACCGACCAGCTTGTCATCTTCCAGCACCAGCCGCTTGTAGACACCACGCGCGGGGTCGCGAAAGACGATGTCCTCACGGGTTTCGCCCTCGGCAAAGTCCCCGGCGCTGAACAGATCGCAGCCCGTCACCTTCAGCTTGGTCGAGAGCGAGCGTTGTTTGAACGCCGCATCTTCACCCAACAAGGTCTGGGCCAACACTTTCGCCTGATCGTATAGCGGTGCGACAAGGCCAAATAGCTCGCCCTGATGCTCGACACATTCCCCGACGGCGTAAATGTCGGCGTCCGAGGTGATCATCTGATCGTCCACATGGATGCCCCGACCTACGGCAAGACCCGTCTCCTGCGCCAGTGCGGTGTTGGGGCGGATGCCCACAGCCATCACCAACAGGTCACAGGGAAGTTCGGTGCCGTCCTCCAACAGCAGCGCCCGGGCCTTGCCATTCTTGCCCGCGATTTCGGTCGATTTGGCATTCAACAGAACGGTGATGCCTTTTTCTTCCAGCGATTTCTTAAGCAGGTACCCTGCGGCAGGGTCCAACTGACGTTCCATCAAGTGGCCCATGATATGTACTACGGTCACGTCAGCCCCACGCGCGGCCATGCCTGCGGCGGCCTCAAGCCCCAGCAAGCCGCCGCCGATCACGACGACCTTGTTGCCCGCGCCCATGCCCATCATCTGTTCGGTGTCTTCCAGATCGCGGTAGGCGATCACACCGTCCAGATCATGCCCGGGCATCGGGATCATGAAGGGGTTGGAGCCGGTGCCGAAGATCAGCTTGTCATAAGGAACATGACCGTTTTCGCCTTCGACCACTTTCAGCTCGCGGTCGATTTTGACAACTTTCTCGCCGAACCGGCAGGTGATCCCGCGTTCCGCATACCAGGCGTCATCATGGGTGACGATGTCTTCATAGGTTTGTTCACCTGCCAGAACCGGGCTCAGCATGATGCGGTTGTAGTTTCCGCGCGGCTCGGCGTTGAACAAGGTGATGTCGAATGCATCGGGGGCGGCGTCGGTCAGGTGTTCCAACACCCGACCCGAGGCCATGCCGGCTCCGATGACAACCAGTTTCTGTTTCATGGCTTTCACTCCGCAGCGATGGCTTTGGGGGCAGGGGATTTGGGCTTGGGTTTCGCCCCGTGCTCGTATTCTTCGAGGAAATCCAACACCTCTTGCCGGTATTCGTAGTAATCGGGATGGGCCAGCAGCGCCTTGCGGGTACGCGGGCGCGGCAGGTCGACATTGGTGATCTTGCCGATCGTGGCCTGTGGGCCGTTCGTCATCATCACCACGCGATCGGCGAGCAGGATCGCCTCGTCCACGTCGTGAGTCACACAGATCGTGGTAACTTTGGTCCGCGACCAGACCTCCATCAGAACCTCCTGCAGCTCCCACCGGGTGAGGCTGTCGAGCATCCCGAAGGGTTCATCCAGCAGCAACAGTTTCGGCGACAGGGCAAAGGCGCGGGCGATGCCCACACGCTGGCGCATCCCGTTCGACATGTCGGCGGCGGATTTGTCCATCGCATCGGCCAGACCGACCCGTTCGAGGTAATACTCCACCACATCTTGCCGCTCGGCCTGGCTGGCGCGCGGATACACGCGGTCCACCCCGACCGATACGTTTTCCTTGGCGGTCAGCCACGGGAACAACGAAGGCGACTGGAACACCACGGCGCGTTCAGGGTCGGCGCCTTCAACGTGGCGGCCATCCAGCTTGATCGCGCCTTTCGAGATTTCGTTCAGACCGGCGGCCATGGTCAGCACCGTGGACTTGCCACAGCCCGAGTGGCCGATCAGCGAGATGAACTCACCCCGGTTAAGCTTGAGGTTGAAATCCTCAACCACGGTCAGCGGACCTTTGGGTGTCGGGTAGACCTTGTGCAACTGGCTGAAATCCAGATAGCGCTCTTCGATCAGACCCTCCTGCGCTTCCTTCACCGCAGCGGGGACGCCGTGGATCGGTGTTACGTCGGGCAGGGTCTTGGTACCTTCGACCTTGGCCTCAATCCCCACATCCATCAGGTATTTCGTGACCTCGCCACGCAGAGACTTGAACGTCTCGTCATGGTTCATGGCAGACCGGTCGCGGGGGCGAGGGATCGAGACCTTGAACTCGCTCCCCAATGTGCCATCAGGGTTCAGCGGGATGATGCGGTCGGCCAGCAGGATCGCCTCGTCCACGTCATTGGTGATCAGGACACAGGTTTTACGGTCGGCCTCCCAGATCTTTTCGATCTCTTCCGCCAGATTGCCACGGGTCAGGGCATCCAGCGCCGACAGCGGTTCGTCCAGCAGCAGAACCTCGGGGTCCATCGCCAGTGCGCGGGCCACGTTCACCCGTTGACGCATCCCGCCCGACAATTCAGCGGGGCGGCGACCAGCGGCGTGGCTGAGGCCAACCATCTTGATGAAATGGGCAACCTTTTCCTCTTTTTCAGCCTTGGGCATCTTGGGGAAAACCGCGTCCACGGCCAGCCGCACATTGCCCGTCACCGTGAGCCACGGCATCAGCGAGTAGTTCTGAAAGATCACCCCCCGTTCCGGCGCGGGGCCGGTGATGGCCTTGTCGCGGAAGGTCACGCTGCCCTTGGTGGGGAACTCGATGCCCGCCATCAGGTTGATCAGCGTGGTCTTGCCGGTGCCGGAAAAGCCCAGCAGCACCACGAACTCACCTTCCTGAACCGAGAGGTTGATGTCTTTCAGCACATCCGTCGCAGCAGTGCCGGTGCCGAAGGATTTGCTGACATTCTTGAAGTCGATCACAGCCATTTGGGTCACCGGTTGTTCGAGAAGGTAAACAGCGACTGCAGCGCATACATCACGCGATCCAACAGGAAGCCGATGATGCCGATGGTAAATACAGCCACCATGATCTTGGCGAGCGAGCTGGAGGAACCGTTCTGGAACTCATCCCATACGAACTTGCCCAGACCGGGGTTCTGCGCCAGCATCTCAGCCGCGATCAGGACCATCCAGCCAACGCCAAGCGACAGACGCAGGCCGGTGAAGATCAGCGGCAGGGCCGAGGGCAGCACCAGCTTGGTGATCTTGGTGTAGGTGTTCATTTTCAGAACTTTTGAGACGTTTACCAAGTCTTTGTCGATCGACGCGACACCCAGCGAAGTGTTGATCAGCGTAGGCCACAGCGAACACAGCGTCACGGTGATGGCTGAGATCAGGAAGGATTTCGCGAACCAGCCGTCATTGGTGACGTACACGGCCGAGACGATCATGGTCACAATAGGCAGCCATGCCAGCGGCGAGACCGGTTTGAAAATCTGGATCAGCGGGTTCAGCGCGGCATTTGCGGTGGGCGACAGGCCCGCAGCGATGCCGAGCGGCACAGCGACAATAGTGGCGATCAGGAACCCGAAGAACACGGTTTTGATCGAGGTCCAGATCTGGTTGTAGTAACTCGGCGCGCCGGTATAGGCGACCTCTTTGACCTTTTCGGGTTGGCCTGCGTCGATGAACTTTTGATTGCGCTTTTCGACCATGGCCTCGAACTTGGCCTTCTTGGCGGCCTTGGCCTGTGCGTCTTGATGCAGGCTAATGGCCTCGGACCAGACCTGCGCCGGACCGGGGACAGCGCCCAGAGAGGTTTGCACTTTGGGTGCCAACGTGCCCCAGAGAACCAAAAAGGCACAGATGGCCAGCAACGGTACGACCAACAGGCGCCAAATCTCACCCATCTGCGCGCGCGGGTTGTCGCCTGCGCCGGCTTTCAGAATGGGTGTGATCCAGGCCAGGCCCAAAACCTGAAACCATTTGTCGGCGGCGTTGATCCGGGTGAACAGGCGAGCCTTGCGGGCCTCGCGTTCAGCATCAGCGGATAGCGTATCGTGGTCGATGGCTGTCATCTTGCGGTCTCCTGGCCCGGTCGATCAGTGCCGGGCGGGGGTGAATTTCTGTGTGAGATGGGAAAAGCCCCCCGACCGCGCAGGGTCGGGAGGCAGGGGAGTTAACCCTGGACTTCGGTTCCAACGACGACCTGCTCGCCTTTCAGGCCAATCGGCAGGCTTTGCAAATAGGCATTAGGCTGACGGGCGTCGTAAGGGATGCCGTCGATGATATCTTCGGCAGGTGTCGGGGCCTTGTAGCCATCGCTGTCCCAAGGGAAATCAGCCTCGTTTGCCAGACCTTCGTCCACCAGCATTTTTGCGGCGTCCAAATAGATGTCAGGGCGATAGACGGACTTGGCGACCTCATCATACCACGCATCGGTCTGCGGCTCGGCGATCTGGCCCCAGCGGCGCATCTGGGTCAGGTACCAGATGGCGTCCGAATAGAACGGGTAGGTCGCGTTATAGCGAAAGAATACGTTGAAATCGGGCACTTCACGCTTGTCACCCTTTTCATATTCGAACGTGCCCGTCATCGAGTTCGCGATCACGTCGTAGTCGGCACCCACATATTCCGGCTGGCTCAGCATCTCGACCGCAGCAGGGCGGTTGGCGTTGTCGTTTTCATCCAGCCACATCGCGGCGCGGATCAGGGCTTTGGTTACGGCGCGGGTGGTGTTGGGGTACTGCTCGGCGAACTCGGCATTGATGCCAAAGACCTTTTCGGGGTTGTTCTTCCACAGTTCGTAATCGGTGATGACTGGAACACCGATACCTTTGAACACAGCTTGTTGGTTCCAAGGTTCACCCACGCAGTAGCCGTAGATGGTGCCGGCTTCCAAAGTGGCCGGCATCTGCGGCGGAGGTGTGACTGACAGGAACACATCCGCGCCGATCTGACCGGTCACGTTCTCGGGGCTGTAGTAGCCGGGGTGCAGGCCACCAGCGGCCAGCCAGTAACGCAATTCGTAGTTGTGCGTAGAAACGGGGAAGACCATGCCCATGTTGAAGGGCTTGCCTTCGGATTTGTACTTTTCGACCACCGGGGCCAGCGCCTCGGCCGAAATCGGGTGCTGCGGGCGGCCGTCATCCATTTTCGGGATGTTGGGCTTCATCTCTTCCCAGACTTCGTTCGAAACGGTGATACCGTTGCCGTTCAGGTCCATCGAGAAGGGGGTGATGATATGCGCCTCGGTGCCATAACCGATCGTCGCGGCCAACGGTTGCCCGGCCAGCATATGCGCACCGTCCAGCTGCCCGTCGATCACACCGTCCAGCAGCACTTTCCAGTTTGCCTGTGCTTCCAGCGTCACAAACAGACCCTCATCCAGGAAATAGCCGTTCTCATAGGCCACAGCCAGCGGGGCCATGTCGGTCAGTTTGATAAAGCCAAAGGTCAGCTCGTCTTTTTCCAGCTCCAGTGTCTCAGCCAGGGCCGGGCTGATCAGCGCTGTGGTGGCGACAAGGCCTGCAAGGAATTTCTTCATGTGGGTCTGTCCCTTTCTTGGTCCCGGCGATCCGGGAGGGGTGAAAAACAAAAAGCCGCTGCACGCTCTGACCGGGAGGAGTGGTCAGAGAGTGAGCGGCTTTGCTCAGTCATTCCCAAACTTTGGGAGGAATTCTAAAGGTACACGCCTTTGCGTACCGATGAGATCAGCGTGCGGAAAGATGAGGCCCAAATCAAGGTTATTGCTGCGATGCAGCGTGATTTTTCTGCGTTTGCGCTGCGCGCTGCTGGCTGACGCCTAATTTTTGGGCGTCAGATATCCTGAGGATCAAAAATGCGTCCATCCAGAAACGCGTCGCGCTTCAGTGACAGCTGCCCGTTATGCGATGCCACCGGCGTGGTTTCGCGAATCGCACCCTCAAGTTTTTCCGAGGCTCCGGGCAAATCGGCCCCAATGCCGTCCATTTGGTCGCGATAGATATCGCTGCGGAACACAGAACCCGCCTGCGCCAGTGCTAAGTGCGGATCCAGATCAAACCGTTGGGCCAGGCGCTGGGCGATCCATTTGGCCTGACTGCGCCACGGAAAGCTGGCAGCGCCGTCATGAAATTCCAAAAAGCCGGGCACTTCGCGCTGCTCGGCTTGGCCAGAGATGACAAATCTGCCCGACAGGGCGCGGTCGATCAATTCCGAGGGCAGATTCAGATAAGCATCGCGCGCCAGAATTTCGGCAGCTGCCGTTTGGCTGCCAGGTTTGCTGAGCCAGCGCCCCGCGCGCCATACAGCGCGCATCAACTTTCCTAAAAGATGCGGTTCCGTATCCGCCCATTCTGTCCGCACCGCCAGAACTTTTTCCGGCGCAAAGGCCCAGATCGCCTGACCCGGTAACAAAAGCGCGCCGGCCTGCGATTCGACCGCAACGGATCCCCACGGCTCTCCAACGCAGAACGCATCTACATCTCCGTCAGCTAACGCCTGCGCCATCAGGGGCGGTGGAATCGTACGCACCTCAATCCCGATCTGAGACAGTGCGGTGGCTTCGATCCAGCAATGCAATAGCTCGACATGCATGGAAAAGGGGAACGGAACGCCGAAAACCAAAGGGCGCTCAGTGACTGAGGCCAAAGCCGCCGCCGCCTTGTATGGATCATCGAAATCGAAATCATATCCTTTGTCGCGCAATCGCATCTCAAGCGCGCGGCTGACACCGATTACATCGCCATTCACCGACAGGACCGAAACGGCGGACAAGGGTTGGGTTACGCCACCCAGGCCCAAAGCCATGGCAACAGGCACAGGCGACAGCAGATGCGCCGCATCCACACGTCCAAAGGCCAGCATATCGCGAACCGATGACCAGGATGGTGCGGCGATCAGGTCCAGTTCGATGCCTTCCGCACGTGCAAGGCCCATCTCATGCGCAACGATCAAGGGTGCGGCATCCACCAAAGGGACATAGGCAACGGGTAACTTCACGGCGTTCATGACAACAACCCCGAGGCGGTCACCAGCGCTTCGGCCACATCCGCGACGCGGCGGCCTTGGTCCATCGCAGCTTTGCGCAACAGGGCATAAGCCTCTTCTTCTTCGACCCCGCGCGCTTTCATCAACAACCCTTTGGCACGGTCGATGACCTTGCGTTCTTCCAAGGCCCGCTTGGTTTCAGCCAGCTCGCGGCGCATTTGGCGAACGATCTGGAACCGCGCAATGGCCGCATCCAGAACAGGTTTCAGGCGATCGGGCTGCATCCCGTCAACCACATAGGCTGAAAGCCCGGCTTCGATTGCAGTCGAGGCCAAATCCCCCGCGGCCCCTGATACAAACATTGCAACCGGACGTTCCAATGGCCCCGAAGCCAATGTAAGCTCTTCAAGCATATCGCGGGTGGGATTGTTAATGTCGATCAGCACCACGTCCGGCACCAGCGCTGCAATCTTGCGCGCTAGGCTGGAAACGTTACCGATGACGTGAACATCGTAGGCACCGGATGCCTTCAGCGCGTCGACAATGGCAATTGCGCGTTCGCGATCTTCTTCAACAACGACGATGGTCAAGGTGTCAGGCATGGCACCTTTTCACCAGTCAGGTGATCCACGACAAGAGATTGATGGGGATTCTTTCTGCCTTGCAGCAAGCCTGCCTAAAAAACAGTCAATCCTGCCGGAAGTCCGGCTGACGCGGCGGATTTCTTCCGCCTATCGGAAACTCATGTGCGGAAAAGCGGCACGAACCCCAGTCGTTTTTCTAAATTAACACGCCTTTTTCACTTGCTGGGCAGGGGATGGGTTTCTAGGTGTTGCGGCGGGACACCCCTCCCCAACGAGGGGCGTGTATCTGGAAGGGTAATACAGATGAGTATTCAACAACCGGCAACGCGGCCGGCGAATCCGCGTTTTTCCTCTGGCCCCTGCGCCAAACCCCCCACATTTGATTTGACCAAATTGGCCGATGCCGCGCTGGGCCGGTCGCACCGTGCCGCTGTCGGCAAGGACAAGCTGAAAGCGGCCATCGAAGGCACGCGTGAGGTTCTGGGCATTCCGGCGGACTACAAGATCGGCATTGTTCCGGCTTCGGATACCGGCGCAGTTGAGATGGCGATGTGGTCGCTTTTGGGCGAACGTAAGGTCGAGATGCTGGCTTGGGAAAGCTTTGGTGCCGGCTGGGTGACCGATGTGGTCAAGCAGCTGAAGATCGATGCCGAGGTCAAGACCGCCGAGTACGGTCAGATCGTCGATCTCGCCTCGGTCGATTTCGCCAATGACGTTGTATTCACATGGAACGGCACGACCTCGGGTGTTCGGGTTCCCAATGGCGACTGGATCGCGGATGACCGTCAGGGTCTGACGATCTGCGATGCGACCTCGGCGGCCTTTGCGATGGACCTGCCGTGGGACAGGCTGGATGTGACCACGTTCAGCTGGCAGAAAGTGCTGGGTGGTGAGGCCGCACACGGGATGCTGATCCTAAGCCCCCGTGCGGTTGAGAGACTGGAAAGCTATACCCCCGCATGGCCGCTGCCCAAGATCTTCCGCCTGACCAAGGGCGGCAAACTGATTGACGGTATCTTTACCGGGGCCACGATCAACACGCCTTCGATGCTGGCGGTCGAGGATTACTTGTTCGCACTGGACTGGGCACGCTCGGTCGGCGGGTTGCAGGGCTTGATCGCCCGTGCCGATGCCAATGCCGGGGCAGTGCACGCCTTCTGCGATCAGAACGACTGGATCGCAAATCTGGCCGACGATGCGGCGACGCGGTCGAACACTTCGGTCTGTCTGAAGTTCACCGATCCACGCATTCAGGACGGTGCGACATTCGCCAAAGCCGTGGCCAAACGGCTGGAGGCTGAGAATATCGCGCTGGACATTGGTGCCTATCGCGACGCCCCCGCGGGTCTGCGCATCTGGTGTGGCGGCACGGTTGAGACCTCGGACATCGAAGCGATGCTGCCGTGGTTGGCCTGGGCCTTCGAGGCCGAGATCGCTGCGCAAACGGCAGCCGCCTGACAAGATTTTTCGACGAAAAATCTGGGCCCGCTTGTGGCCCGGACATCTCCCTATAGTTCAAGGACCAGAGATATGGCCCCCAAAGTACTCGTATCTGACAAGCTCAGCGAAACCGCCGTGCAAATCTTCCGGGATCGCGGCATTGACGTGGATTTCATGCCCGATCTGGGCAAGGACAAAGACAAACTGGCCGAGGTGATCGGCCAGTACGATGGCCTCGCCATCCGGTCGGCCACCAAGGTCACGCCGACCCTGCTGGAAAAAGCGGGCAACCTGAAAGTCATCGGGCGCGCCGGGATTGGCACTGACAATGTCGACAAGGAAGCGGCTTCGAAAAAAGGTGTGATCGTGATGAACACGCCCTTTGGCAACATGATCACAACTGCCGAACACGCCATCGCGATGATGTTCGCCGTGGCGCGGCAAATCCCCGAGGCCAGCACCTCGACCCATGCGGGCAAGTGGGAAAAGTCCAAGTTCATGGGGATTGAGCTGACCAACAAGACGCTTGGTGTGATCGGTGCGGGCAATATCGGCGGCATCGTTTGCGAACGCGCGCTGGGGCTGAAGATGAAGGTTGTCGCGTATGACCCTTATCTGAGCGAAGAGAAAGCCGACAAGATGGGTGTCGAAAAGGTCGAGCTGGACCAGTTGCTGGCCCGCGCCGATTTCATCACACTGCATGTGCCGCTGACCGATCAGACGCGGAACATCCTGAGCCGCGAGAATCTGGCCAAGACCAAACCCGGTGTGCGCATCGTCAACTGTGCCCGTGGTGGTCTGGTCGATGAAGAGGCGCTGGCCGAGATGCTGCAATCGGGTCACGTTGCCGGTGCGGCCTTTGACGTGTTCAGCGAGGAACCAGCCAAGGAAAACGCCCTGTTCAACCTGCCCAACGTGGTCTGTACCCCTCACCTTGGCGCGGCCACGACTGAGGCGCAGGAAAACGTGGCGCTGCAGGTGGCCGAGCAGATCTCGAACTATCTGCTGACCGGTGCCGTGGAAAACGCGCTGAACATGCCCAGCGTGACTGCCGAAGAAGCCAAGATCATGGGCCCCTGGATCAAATTGGCCAGCCATCTGGGCAGCTTTATTGGCCAGATGACGGATGAGCCGATCAAGGCGATCAACATCCTTTATGATGGTGTCGCGGCCGAGATGAATCTGGCGGCGCTGAATTGTTCGGTCGTTGCGGGGATCATGAAAAAGTTCAACCCCGAGGTGAACATGGTCTCGGCCCCGGTTGTCGCGAAAGAGCGCGGCATCCAGATATCGACCACCAATCAGGACAAGACCGGCGTCTTTGACGGCTATATCAAAGTCACAGTTGTCACCACCAAGCGTGAGCGGTCAATCGCGGGCACCGTGTTCAGCGACGGCAAGCCGCGCTTTATCCAGATCAAAGGCATCACAATCGATGCCGAGGTGGGCGCGCATATGCTCTATACCACCAACGAAGATGTACCGGGCATCATCGGTGCGCTGGGTCAGACGATGGGCGAGAACGATGTGAACATCGCGAACTTTACCCTTGGCCGGTCCGAGGCCGGTGGCGAGGCGATCGCGTTGCTTTACGTTGACGAGCCGGTTCCGGCCGAGGCACGCGCCAAGCTGGCCGAGACGGGTTTGTTCACCCAGATCAAGCCGCTGGAATTTGACGTGGCCTAAGTCACTTTAGAACGGTGACGATTTTGATGCCCGCACTGAAAAAGTGCGGGCATTGTCTTTCATTGGTCATTCTCATGGGCCAAAAGGCCAATGACCCACGCAGAAAGCATTGATGTGACGACCCCCATTTACGCAATCGGTGACATTCACGGGCAGCTCGGCATGCTCCAAGACGCATTAGCGCGGATCGAGGAGGACGGAGGTCCGGATGCGCGCGTCGTGTTCCTGGGCGACTATGTGGACCGTGGTCCCGATAGTCGGGGTGTTTTGGACCTGCTGATCCAAGGCCGACAGGACGGGCGGAATTGGGTCATGGTCCTTGGAAACCACGACCGAATGATGACGCGGTTCGTGCAGGAAGGTGAAGTTGCCGACAAACATCTGCCAATCACGCTCAGTTGGTTGCATCCGCGCCTGGGAGGGCGCGAAACTCTGGCCTCTTACGGAGTTGATGTGACGGATGCGGACCGTATCTATCAGGTACATGAACGCGCTTGCGGCGCTATCCCGCCACGGCACTTGGATTTTGTAAACGCGCTGCCGACATATCATCGCGAAGGTGAGTTGCTGTTCGTGCACGCGGGTGTCAGGCCCGGTATTCCGATCGAGCATCAGGCCGAAGACGATCTGGTATGGATCAGGCACGAGTTTCTCGCAGAAAAACGCCCGTACCCGTGGCTGGTCGTTCACGGGCACACGCCGGTTGATCAAGCCGAACACTGCGGAAACCGAGTCAATCTGGATACGGGGGCAGGTTATGGGCGTCCTCTGACGGCCGCTGTTTTCGAAGGGCGCAACTGCTGGTCCCTGACCCAGCGTGGCCGGGTTCCACTGCGCAGCTAGGTAAACTGGTTCTTATAGCGTTCGCGTAAAACGTTTTTCTGAACCTTGCCCATTGTGTTGCGGGGCAGTTCATCCAGTAAAATCAGTTCTCTGGGATGTTTGAACCGCGCCAGGTCGTTTTGCACGGTTTGCATTATGGCTTCCAGATCAGGCGTTTGCCCCGGCTGGGCCACCAGAAGACCCAGAACCGTTTCGCCGAAATCGGGATGCGGCACGCCAATTACGGCGCTTTCCAGAACGCCGCTTTGGTCATCCAACATCACCTCGATTTCCTTTGGGTAGATATTGTAGCCACCTGAGATAATCAGGTCCTTGCCGCGCCCGACGATATGGACATAGCCGTCCTTGTCCACGCGCCCCAGATCTCCGGTGATAAAGAACCCGTCCGCGCGCAGTTCGGCTGCGGTCTTTTCAGGCATCTGCCAATAGCCTTCGAACACGTTCGGGCCGCGCACTTCGATCATGCCGATCTCGCCTTGTGCCAGATCTGCGCCGGTTTCGGGATCGGTCACTTTCAATTCGACATCCGGCAAGGGGAACCCAACCGTACCCGGGCGACGTTCTCCGTCATAAGGGTTCGAGGTGTTCATGTTGGTTTCGGTCATGCCATAGCGTTCAAGAATGCGGTGACCGGTACGCGCTTCAAACCGCTCATGTGTCTCTGCCAGCAGTGGGGCTGATCCCGAGATGAAAAGTCTCATGTGAGACGCCATGTCCTCGGTAAAGCGCTCATCCCCCAGCAGGCGGGTGTAAAACGTTGGAACGCCCATCATCGACGTCGCCTGAGGCATGAGGCGCAAGATATCGTTCAGATCAAATTTAGGCAGAAAGATCATCGACCCGCCCGAGGCCAACGCAACGTTTGTTGCGACAAACAGACCATGCGTGTGAAAGATCGGAAGGGCATGCAAAAGCACGTCATCCTGAGTGAACTGCCATTCCCGCACCAGCGTTTCCGCGTTCGACAATAGATTGGCCTGAGTGAGCATGGCACCCTTTGATCGCCCTGTTGTTCCGGACGTATACAAAAATGCGGCAAGATCGTCTTCGTCCCGTCGGACAGGCTCAAACGCCGGTAGCATGCCCAATGCCCGCCGCATCAGACTACCGGATCCATCAGCGTTTAGGGTTTCAAGCCGGGCATTTTGTGCCTCTGCAATCGGTGCCAACCCGTTTTCGTTTGCGGCGTCGCACACGACCAGAGAGGCCCCGCTGTTTTCAACAAAATAGCTCAGCTCGCTGACCGTGTACGCGGTGTTGAGAGGCAGGAAGATCAGGCCAGCCTGAGCGCATGCAGCATACAGCGCCAGTGCTTCGGGGGATTTTTCAACCTGCACGGCGACCCGGTCACCCGGTTCCAGCTCGAACCCCACCAGCGCGTTGGACAGCTGCGCCGCCATATCCAGAAACGCGGCATAGCTTAAGGTTTGTCCGTCTGAAAGATGCAGGAATGGAGTGTCCTTGCCCGCGTGAATGCCAAATAAGCGATCATAAAGCGGGTTGCCCATGGCATCTGTTCCTTTTGCCCGATCAGTTGTCCGGAAACTTGGCTTGGATTGATGGGGCGGTAAAGCCTATTCTTGATGAGATCAAAACTGCGTGGTCATGCGGTAACCGGCTGCAAAGAACATCTTTGCAAAGGTGACGGGCTGACCCTCTAGCCAGGTGATGCGTTCGCCGGTGAAGACGGGCTCGCCCTCAGACACGTCCAGAAATCCTGCAATGGTGCGATCAGCGCGGCTGGCCAGAAAGGTCAGCTCGACATTGGTAAAAGGTACAGTCTGTATTAGCCATTCATTTGGCCCGATCGTCGAGAAATCCGCGTTTACGACCTGTGGAACGCTGTCGACAACGATCCAGCGGTCTTCGTATTGAAACGGTGTATTGCCTGAAAAATGCATGCAACGCACATGCATGACCTGCCGCCCCGCCGCCAATGCAAGCCGCGCGCTCAGCCAGTCCGGAGCATCCTCAAGCCCGGAAGACACCAACGCATAGCGATAGGTTCCACCAGACGCTTCGACTTCATCCCGGACCATGGGAATCGTAAATCGGGCCTGACGCTGCGGTGCGCTAAGGACCCGGGTACCTGCTTTACGCCGCCGCTCCAGATACCCTTCCTCGGCAAGTTCACGTAGGGCGCGATTTACGGTTGTTCGGGTGCACGAAAACTCGGCCGCGAGGTCCTGTTCATTGGGTAACAGCGACTCTGGCCCCCAATGCCCGGTACGAATACGCGAAAGAACGGTTTTCTTGATGTCTTTGTAGCTGGTATTTTCGGTGGTCTGTGGCATGGAACCTCGTCTTGACTACGGGTTTTAGACGTCGTTCAGCAAATCGGCAATCGCGTGGCGATAGTTCGATACGATCTGGTCGTGCGCGACGTGCCGTCCACTGCGAACCATGTGCCGACCTGCGGACCAAAGATCTGTCACGAGCCCGTCAGGGGCTGCGAAACACAGACCGTCCAACAGTTGTTCGTCTGCAAGGCCGCACAACGCGGGATGAGCCCGGTCAATCGCAACCAGGTCAGCCAGTTTACCTAGTGCGATCGTCCCCGCATCACGCCCCAAGGCCTTTGCCGCCCCTTGAGCCGCGCCGGTGTAAAGCGAGTGTCCGACAGACCCTTCGCCACTGACCAGTACAGCCCTTTCACGGTCTCTCAGACGTTGAGAATATTCCAGCAGGCGAAGCTCCTCTGGCAGAGAAATCCTAATATTAGAGTCTGATCCAACGCCAAATCGACCACCTTCATTGAGAAAAACTGAGCCGTTGAAGATACCATCGCCAAGATTGGCTTCGGTAATGGGGCATAACCCGGCCACTGCACCAGACTTGGCCAATGCACGGGTTTCCGCGTCGGTCATGTGTGTTGCGTGGATCAGGCTCCAGCGATCGTTCACTTCGACTTTATCAAGCAACCACTCGACGGGCCTGCGGCCCATAGCGGCCTGAACATCGGCGACCTCGCGTAGTTGTTCGGCGATGTGGATATGGACCGGGCCACTTGGCGTCGCCTCAAGCAACGAGACAAGGTCGTCCGGCGATGTCGCCCTGAGCGAATGCGGTGCAACACCAATTCTGCTGTCAGGATGGGGCAGAGCGGCGCGACAATCCGAGACCAATTGCAGATACGCATCCAGGCTGTTCCCAAAGCGAAGTTGTCCGCCCGTCAGCGCCTCTTGCCCGACCCCGCCATAGGTGTAGAGGACCGGCAGATGTGTCAGACCAATGCCTGTTTCTGCGGCAGCGGCGAATATGCGCTGACTCAATTCGATCTTGTTGTCGTAGTGAAGGCCGCCGGGCTGGTGGTGGACGTAATGAAACTCGCCCACCGCGGCGTAACCGGCCTCTTGCATCTCCATGAATACCAGCGCGGCAATGGCTTGGATCTGGTCCGGCGTAAGCCTGTCCAGAAACCGGTACATCAGGCTGCGCCAAGTCCAGAAACTTTCACGCCCGGCCATGCGGGTCTCGGTCATCCCGGCCATTGCGCGCTGAAAGCTGTGGCTGTGCAAATTCCCCAGTGCCGGAAGAAGAACGTCCACTCGTATTTCTTCGCCTTTGGCAGGCGCGTCGGTTTCCAACTGGGAAATTCTGTCGTTTCGAATTTCGACCCTCAGATTCTGAACCCAGTCAGAGCCTAACAAAGCTGTTTTCGCGTGGAGCATCATTGTCATTTATTTTGTGTAGACTTTAAATTTTTATAAGTATACGAAAAAATAATCCATATCCTGAACCAGAAGAATCGGCATGACGGCAAATTCAGTCCTCTTCAGCGCATGCGTGGCTACGATGACAGATGGCCCGATGCCGTACGGGATATGCCGGGACGGCGCTGTCGCTATTGAAGATGGAAAGATAGCCTGGGTGGGGCCGCGGCGTGACTTGCCGGAGGCGTTTTCCGACTGGCCGATACGTGATTTCGGCGACCGGCTGATCACGCCGGCTTTGATTGATGCGCATACGCATCTGGTTTTCGGAGGCAACAGAGCAGCCGAATTCGAAATGCGCCTGAACGGGGCATCTTACGAGGACATCGCGCGGGCCGGGGGTGGGATTTTGTCCACCGTTCAAGCAACGCGCGCAGCGACTGAGGCCGCGTTGCTGTCTGACGCCCTAACCCGCGCCGACGCGTTGTTGGCAGAGGGCGTTAGTTGCCTGGAAATCAAATCGGGATACGGGCTGGATATCGAGACCGAGCTAAAGATGCTGCGCGTCGCCCGAAAGGTTGGCGAAGCCCGACCGGTACGGGTCAGGACCAGCTTCTTGGGCGCACACGCCGTACCGCCTGACTATGCCTCGGACCCTGATGCCTATTTGAAAGAGGTCTGTATTCCCGCTTTGCGGGCGGCCTTTGCAGAAGGTTTGGTGGACGCAGTAGACGGGTTTTGCGAAGGCATTGCCTTTTCACCACAACAGATCGCCCTTGTTTTCGACGAAGCCCAAAATCTCGGGTTGCCCATCAAGCTGCACGCAGAACAGCTATCGAATTTGGGTGGTGCCAAACTGGCAGCGGGATACGGTGCGTTATCTGCAGATCACATAGAATACCTTGATCAGGACGGCGTAGAAGCGATGGCCGCGGCGGGTACGGTCGCGGTTCTGTTGCCCGGTGCCTTTTATACCCTGCGCGAAACACAGGTGCCGCCTGTTGCGCTGCTGCGCAAAAATGCTGTTGCGATGGCGTTGGCGACGGATTGCAACCCGGGCTCGTCGCCGCTGACGTCGCTGCTGTTGACCATGAATATGGCCTGCACCTTGTTTCGCCTAACCCCCCAAGAGGCATTGGCCGGGGTGACACGGCATGCAGCGCAAGCGCTTGGTTTGCAGGATACCGGCCAAATCGCAGTGGGTATGCGCGCGGATCTTGCGGTTTGGGATGTCGCGCACCCGGCCGAGCTGTCGTACCGCATGGGATACAACCCATTGCACGCGCGGTACTTTGAGGGGGCGGAATGATGCGCCTTGTACCCGGGCAGGTTTCCATCGCCGAATTGGCTGAAATCTATTGGCGGCAGCGATCGGCGACGCTCGACCCGATTTGCAAACATCTTGTCGAGGCGGCCGCCGAACGGATCCAAACCGCCGCTGCCGGAGACGCTGCCGTCTACGGCGTCAATACAGGCTTTGGGAAACTGGCCAGCCACAAGATCGCGCCCAAAGATACGGCTCTTTTGCAACGAAACCTGATCCTGAGCCATTGCTGCGGTGTGGGCCCCGCGACGCCGCGACGGGTGGTTCGTCTGATGATGGTGTTAAAGCTTTTGTCTTTCGGGCGTGGTGCGTCCGGTATTCGTTGGGAACTGATCGCTTTGTTGCAGGACATGCTGGATCGCGGTGTCACGCCCGTGGTCCCAGCGCAAGGTTCGGTTGGTGCGTCCGGTGATCTGGCCCCATTGGCGCATATGGCTGCTGTTTTGATCGGAGAAGGGCAAGCTGAGGTAAATGGCTCGGTCCTGTCGGGGCGTGCAGCCCTGCAGTCCTGCGGGTTAGAGCCTGTTGAGCTTGGCCCGAAAGAGGGTTTGGCGCTGATCAATGGCACCCAGTTCTCAACCGCTTATGCCTTGGCCGGTTTGTTTCAGGCTTGGCGGGCTGCGCAAAGCGCATTGGTGATCTCGGCGCTGTCCACGGATGCGATCATGGGATCAACCGCTCCGCTGCAGCCGGAAATCCACACCTTGCGCGGACATCGGGGCCAGACCGAGGCCGCGAACGCGATGCGCGCGGCGCTGACGGGTTCCGCGATACGGGAAAGTCACCGCGACGGGGATACGCGCGTGCAGGATCCGTATTGCATCCGATGTCAGCCACAGGTCACGGGTGCGGCCATGGACGTGATGCGGCAGGCCGCAGCGACCCTTGAGGTCGAGGCAAACGCAGCAACGGATAACCCGCTGGTGTTGAACGGCGTCGACGCCATTGTCTCAGGCGGAAATTTCCATGCTGAACCTGTCGGGTTTGCCGCCGACATGATTGCTTTGGCGATTTCGGAAACAGGTGCCATCGCGCAACGGCGGATCGCGCTTATGGTCGACCCTGCGCTCAGTTTTGATTTGCCCCCGTTTCTGACCCCGGAACCGGGCCTGAACTCTGGTCTGATGATTGCCGAGGTGACGACAGCCGCGTTGATGAGTGAAAATAAGCATCTCGCGAACCCTTGCGTGACCGACAGCACGCCCACTTCGGCCAATCAGGAAGATCACGTTTCAATGGCCGCGCATGGGGCTCGGCGTCTGGGGCGAATGGTCGAAAATCTGAACTACATCCTGGGTGTCGAGCTTTTATGCGCTGCGCAGGGCGTAGAATTCCGAGCTCCTTTGAAAACCAGTACACCGTTGGGGCGTGTCATCGACCGGTTAAGAGCTGATGTCGCAGCGCTGTCAGATGACCGGTACCTCGCGCCCGACCTGGAAAAGGCCAAGGCATTGGTCGCAGAGGGCGACATTTTGGCTTCTGTCGGGACCCCCATGCCGGAGTTGGCTTGATGCAGATGGTCAGCGTGCAAAAGGGTGATGGCCCTCTTGTTCTGGGGCAACCGCACGGCGGTACATTCGTGCCCGACGCGATCGCGGATCGTCTGAATAATGTTGGACGGGCATTGGCGGATACGGATTGGCACATAAACAGGCTCTATGATGAATTGAGCCCAGCAGCGACGGTGGTGCAGGCCCATGTCAATCGCTATGTGATCGACGCCAATCGGGATCCTGAAGGTGTTTCGCTGTATCCGGGTCAGAACACCACCAGCCTTGTCCCCCTGACCGATTTTGACGGCAGACCCATATGGAAAGAAGGGCAGCAGCCTACTGACGATGAGGTCGCGGATCGGCGCGAGATGTACCATGCGCCGTACCATGCGGCGCTTGGTGCTGAACTGGAGCGTGTTCGTGCGAAACATGGCGTGGCTGTCTTGTTTGATTGCCACTCGATCCGCAGCCGGATTCCATTTCTGTTCCAAGGGACGCTTCCTGATCTGAACATTGGTACACACAACGGCACAAGCTGTGCGCCCGTGCTTGAAGCGATCGCGCATGAGTTTTCGGCATCGTCCCCATACAACACGGTGTTGAACGGCCGCTTCAAAGGTGGGTGGACAACCCGGCACTACGGTCGACCCGACGCAGATGTGCACGCCATCCAGATGGAGCTGGCGCAATCTACATACCTGGCCGCCGAATACGCGCCGTGGCGCTATGACACGACCAAAGCCACGCGTCTGCGCCGCTGGCTGCGCGACATATTGGATGCCGTCCAGGACACTGCATTGGAGCTTGCCCCATGACCGATTCACGCAAGAACACCCGAGACGTCTTTCCACCCACAGGGCCCGAATTGAATGCCAAAAGCTGGGTGACCGAGGCACCACTTCGCATGTTGATGAACAATCTGCACCCGGATGTAGCGGAAAACCCCCATGAACTTGTGGTTTATGGCGGTATTGGGCGCGCCGCGCGTACATGGGAAGATTTCGACAGGATTGTTGCGGGTCTGAAGGATCTGGAACAGGACGAAACCCTGATTGTTCAATCGGGCAGGCCGGTGGCAATCATTCGCACCCACAAGGATGCGCCCCGCGTTTTAATTGCGAATTCGAACCTTGTGCCGCACTGGGCGACTTGGGATCACTTTAATGAGCTCGATAAGAAAGGCCTGATGATGTACGGCCAGATGACCGCCGGGTCGTGGATTTACATCGGCACGCAGGGCATCGTTCAAGGCACGTATGAGACTTTTGCCGAAGCTGGACGTCAGCACTACGGCGGTGATCTGACCGGCAAATGGATTCTGACCGGCGGCTTGGGTGGCATGGGCGGCGCGCAGCCCTTGGCGGCCGTGTTCGCCGGGGCTTGCTGTCTGGCGGTTGAATGCAACCCGGACAGTATCGATTTCCGTCTACGCACCAAATACCTCGATGAAAAGGCCGAAACGCTGGATGAAGCTCTGGCCATGATCGATCGCTGGACCAAGGCGGGCGAGGCGAAGTCTGTTGGGTTGTTGGGCAACGCTGCCGAGGTGTTCCCTGAGATTTACCGCCGCATGACCGAGGGTGGAATGCGCCCAGACATCGTCACTGACCAGACCAGCGCCCATGACCCGATCAACGGCTATCTCCCGCTGGGGTGGTCCATGGCTGAGTGGCGTGACCAGCGGGAATCAGACCCTAAAACGGTGGAAAAAGCAGCGCGCGCGTCGATGAAACAGCATGTGGCGGCGATGGTCGATTTCTGGAACGCCGGTGTGCCGACGCTGGATTACGGCAATAACATCCGCCAGGTCGCGCTGGATGAGGGGCTAGAGAACGCCTTTGCCTTTCCCGGCTTTGTTCCCGCCTATATCCGTCCGTTGTTCTGCAAGGGGATCGGCCCGTTCCGCTGGTGTGCTTTGTCTGGCGACCCCGAGGACATCTACAAAACCGACGCCAAGATGAAAGAGCTGTTCCCCGAGTATGAGCATCTGCACCGCTGGCTGGACATGGCGCAGGACCGGATTGCGTTTCAGGGCTTGCCGGCCCGTATCTGCTGGATTGGTCTTGGCGATCGTCACCGCGCAGGGTTGGCCTTTAACGAGATGGTCGCCAATGGCGAGCTCAAAGCCCCTATCGTGATTGGACGGGATCATCTGGATTCGGGCTCTGTCGCCAGTCCGAACCGGGAAACCGAGGCGATGCTGGATGGCTCGGACGCGGTCAGCGATTGGCCTTTGTTGAACGCGCTTATCAATACGGCCAGCGGTGCCACATGGGTATCACTGCATCATGGCGGCGGCGTCGGCATGGGGTTCAGCCAGCACGCGGGTGTGGTGATTTGCGCGGACGGCACCGAAGACGCGGCCAAACGGCTCGAGCGCGTTTTGTGGAATGACCCGGCCTCGGGCGTCTGGCGTCATGCGGATGCTGGATATGAGGCCGCCAAAGACTGCGCCCGCGAACACGGTCTGCGTCTGCCGGGTATTCTAGGCTAGGGCACAACTGTCCTCTGGCGCATATGCTGCACCTGCGATATCCCGCAGGTGAGCTTGCCGGAGACCGAAGATGTACGTAGCCACCCTTTTGACGAACCCCGAACGAAACGCGTTGGATCAGACCCTGATCGAGTCGTTACGGAATGCGTGGGGTGGCGGGGATGCCCGGTGGCTCAGCCCCGACGAAGCGGCCGAGTTTCCATTGGCGGATTTGCCGGGCAATCAGTGGGACGTCTGGGCCGATCTGCAGAAAATGCACACCGATCTGATCATTCAGCCTGCAGAAGGGCGCCGCAAAAAGATGCTGCTGGCTGACATGGACAGCACCATGATCCAACAGGAATGTATTGACGAATTGGCGGACGAGGCCGGCGTTGGCGACAGGGTCAAGGACATCACTGCGCGCGCCATGAACGGAGAGCTGGATTTCGAGGGCGCCCTGACCGAGCGTGTCGGATTGCTCAGGGGATTGGACGAGGCCGTGATTGAAAAGGTGCTGAGCGAGCGCATCACCCTGATGCCCGGCGGCAAAGAGCTGGTCGGCACGATGCGCGCCAATGGCGGTTATGCGGCTTTGGTTTCGGGCGGGTTCACCGCATTTACGGCCAAGGTGGGGGCCGAACTGGGGTTTGACGAAAACCGTGCCAATACTCTGTTGGCCGAAGGGGGCAAGCTGACCGGGGATGTGCAGCGGCCTATTCTGGGCCGTCAGGCCAAGGTCGATGCGCTGGAACAGATCACCAACCGGCTGGGTTTGTCCGAATCGGATGTCATCGCCGTGGGTGATGGTGCGAATGATCTTGGGATGCTGGGGCGGGCTGGAACCGGTGTGGCGCTGCACGCCAAACCTTCGGTCGCGGAACAGTGCGAGGTTCGCGTAAACCACGGGAACCTCACGGCTTTGCTGTTCCTACAGGGGTATGCACGGAGCGAATTTGCCGAGGCCTAAAACCTCGGGGCTTTCTTCTATTTAACAAAAATGTTAAACAATGATCATGAACACGCTTCTGATCACTTTTTCTGCGTTGTCCGACGCAACGCGTTTCTCGATTGTCGAGCAACTGATGCAGGATGGCGAATTGCCTGCCGGTGACCTGATCCAAGGGCGGGGCATGTCCGGTGCCGCAATCTCGCGCCATTTGAAACTGCTGCGTGAGGCCGGGTTGGTGCGGCAACGCATCGAGGGATCAAAACGTCTGTATTCGATCCGTCCCGAAGGTTTGCGCGCCATTGCCGACTGGACGATCTCTAAGCGTGAGTTCTGGGAAAGCAGCCTCGACCGTCTTGGCGATATTATCGAAAGGGAAAACTCATGGCCGACCTGAAACTGGAACGGGAATTTCCCATAAGCCCCGAAGATTTGTTCGCATGGGTCAGCGACGGTGCCCGACTGATGCAATGGTGGGGGCCTGAGGGGATGCACGTACCCGAACACGATCTGGATTTCTCGCGTACCGGCCCGTGGTACTCGGTGATGCAAAACAGCGAGGGCCAGCAATACAAGGTTTCGGGGCATGTGACGCATGTCGATGCACCGCATTCTGTTGGTTTTACCTGGGCCTGGCATGACGATCAGGACCAAAGAGGTGCCGAAAGCCACGTGACATTTACGGTCACCGCAACCCAATCCGGTTCCCGTCTGGTGCTGGATCATCGCGAGCTGGCGGATGCCGAAGTTGCCGCAAATCATAATCAAGGCTGGACGTCCTCGCTGCGCAAGCTCGAGGCGCAGGCGAAATAGTTTTTCAGAAGGGAGGAGCATCATGCCCCAGTTTTTGTTTGTTTATCACGGGGGACACACCCCAACCGATCCTGCCGAGGTCGAGGCTACGATGGCCGCTTGGGGTGCATGGTTTCAGGGTATGGGACCCGCGCTGGAGATACCCGGCAATCCTGTTGGGCAGTCCTATACCGTCAGCAGCAGTGGCGTCGTCGACAATGGCGGCGCGAATCCGGCATCGGGCTTTACGGTGATCAAGGCCGACAGCATTGATGCAGCGACCCAGATGGCCAAGGGCTGCCCGATGGTCGTGAACGGCTCAGGCTCGGTCGAGGTGGCCGAGATACACGAGATCGAGATGTGAGGCCTAGCCTGGAAATCCCGGCGCAGGTTTGATCACACCGCATTCCAACCCTCTGCGGCTGTATTGTGTAGCATTCATGAATTTGCGCGTGGCCGGGTGATCGGCCTCCAGCACACCAAGGCTCACCAGAATTGCCGCAATCGCGCACTCACTGGCACGCGTGGTGCCATCGGTGATCTTGAGCGCGACACCCATCCGCTTTTCAGGGATGATCGCAACAAACACGGCCTCGGCCCCGGTTTTGATTGCCGCACGGCCATTCATGGCTCGCATCAGCTCGGTACAGGCACGGGTTTCACCTGCTACCAGTTCAGGGTGCTTGATCATTGCAGCGGTGAGCTGCTGCGCGGCATCACTGGCCCTGTTTGATCGGTCCGCGGCCGAGGCGAACCATGCCATCGACCGCGCCAGTCCAGCCAAAGAGGTCGCGAAATTTGGGGCTGAACAGCCGTCGATGCCGTAGGCCGGGCTGGTCTCACCTGTCGTTTCTTCGATCGCGGACAGACAGGCCTGCTGAACCGGGTGGTCAATCTCAAGATATTCGGGGCCTGCACCCATATGCTGTGCCACCGTAAGGAACCCGCAGTGTTTGCCCGAACAGTTGTTGTGTATTTGGCAAGGCGTGTCATCTGCCAGGATCAGCACGTCCCGCGCCACCATATCCTGTGGTTCCTGCGCGCCACATCGAAGGTCGGGTTCAGTCAGGCCCAGATGATCCAACCAGGCAGATACGCGGCCGGTGTGAATATGTGCGCCACTATGTGACGCGCAGGCCAGTGCAAGATGTTCCGAGGTCAACCCGAACTTGGCCGCGGCCCCGGACGTGATCAGCGGCAAGCCCTGAATCATTTTTGCTGACGACCTGGGATAGATCACGACGTCGGGGTCACCCCAACTGCGCACGATCTGGCCTGTATCATCGCAGATCACCGCATGTCCCAGATGCAGGCTTTCCAGCAACGGGCCTCGCCATAGTTCTGTCATTGGTATTGGCTGTGTCATCCGGGCCCTCCGTAACATGCGCAAAAATCTGCCAATTGCCCTTTCGCCTGTGGCGAAACCTGCGTTAGTGTGTGTATGTCGGCAATCACCGAAAGACGCAACTTACAGACGAGCCAGGCAGGGTTCGCACGCAGTTTCGGTGGGTATGAGGTATTAGGTCGAGCTAGGAGGCTGGACGATGGGATCAAAGCTTGTCCGCGTGATCGCGGGCCTTTGCGTGGCGGGGCTGGCCACAACTGCAACTGCCCAACAGGCGACAAGCACCAACAGGGTTGCCGCCAAGACGGACTGGAGCGTGTTCGTCGAAGATGACCCAACAGAATGCTGGAGCGTGTCTGCGCCCAAGGAAACCGTGAATACTCGCGGTGGACGGGTTGTTTCGGTACGGCGCAGCGACATTCTGCTGTTCGTGTTCTACCGCCCGAACGCCGAGGTCAAAGGACAGGTAACCTTTACCGGCGGCTATCCTTTCGCAGCTGGTTCAACCGTCAATCTTGATATCGACGGGACAAAGTTCGAGCTGATCACCGAAGGTGAATGGGCGTGGCCTGCAACGGAAGGCGAAGACCTGAAAGTCGTGGCCGCCATGAAACGTGGAACCGAGGCTGTGCTGACCGCAAGATCAGAACGTGGAACGCAGACCAAAGATACGTTCTCGCTGTTGGGCTTTACCGCAGCGATTGAAGACGCAGAAACCCGCTGCACGAACTGATCCGGAAACGGTCATGATATGTTAGGCTGGGGCAACCATAATCGGGAGCCCCGCCATGCGTTATACCGCCCTTATTTGTCTTGTGCCGTTCACTGCGCTTGCTGATCCGACGCTGGAATGCGCCGATGCCGCTTCGCAGATCGAAATCGGCGCCTGCGTCTCCAAGATGGAAGAACAGGTAAACGCTGCCGTGAACGCGGCGTTTGGTTTTGCGTCAGGTGCAGCCAAAGAACTGGATGAAATAACCGACCGCGCCGCCGCCCTTCCAGCATTGGAGGCATCTCAAACCGCCTGGGCAGCGTATCGAGACGCGCAATGCGAGGCCGTCGGCGCATCATTTGGTGGCGGATCTGGCACAGGCATAGGTATCACCGCCTGCCGGGTTCAACTGGGCCGCGCGCGTGTGGACGAATTGCTGCGCTATTCGAATTAGGTCTGTCGAATTCTTTTGATCTTTGCGCTGGGTCCTATATAGAGGCGCATCCCAAGCCAGAATCCGTTGAGACAAGCCAATGTCGTCCAAAGCGCCGATCACTCAAGACGTCATGACCATCCCCCGCAAATTACCGGAGGGGAAGGTAAACCTTGTGGGTTTGACCCGTGATCAACTGCGCGAGGCGCTGATCGAGCACGGCACGCCGGAAAAGCAGGCCAAGATGCGGACCGGACAGATCTGGCAGTGGATCTACCAGTGGGGCGTGCGTGACTTTGCCGAGATGACGAATCTGGCCAAGGCGTACCGCGCTCAGCTAGCCGAAAACTTCGTGATCGAAATCCCCGAAGTCGTGACCCGTCAAGTGTCCGAGGACGGCACTCGCAAATACCTGTGCCGCATCGCCGGTGGGCACGAGGTCGAGGTTGTCTATATCCCCGAAGAGGATCGCGGCACGCTGTGTATCTCATCCCAGGTGGGCTGTACGTTGACATGTTCGTTCTGTCACACGGGCACACAGAAACTTGTGCGTAACCTGACGGCAGCGGAAATTGTCGGTCAGGTGATGATGGCGCGCGACGATCTTGAGGAATGGCCTACCCCCGGCGCCCCCAAGGATGAAACCCGTCTGCTGTCCAACATTGTTCTGATGGGCATGGGTGAGCCGCTTTATAATTTCGATAACGTCCGTGACGCGATGAAGATCGCAATGGACCCCGAAGGGATTTCCCTGTCGCGTCGGCGGATCACTCTGTCGACGAGCGGCGTGGTGCCGGAAATCGCGCGCACGGCCGAGGAAATTGGGTGCCTTCTGGCGATCTCTTTCCACGCCACCACCGATGAGACGCGCGATGTGTTGGTGCCGATCAACAAACGATGGAATATCGAAGAGCTTCTGCAGGCGCTGGCCAGCTACCCGAAAGCCTCGAATTCCGAGCGGATTACGTTTGAATATGTCATGCTGGACGGCGTGAACGATACGGATGAAGATGCCCATCGCCTGATAGATCACATCAAGCGCCACAACATTCCTGCAAAGATCAACCTGATCCCGTTCAATGAATGGCCGGGCGCGCCTTACAAACGCAGTTCGAACAACCGCATCCGGGCCTTTGCGAACATTATCTATCAGGCAGGATATGCATCGCCGATCCGTAAAACGCGAGGCGAAGACATCATGGCAGCCTGCGGCCAGTTAAAGTCAGCGACCGAGCGCGCACGTAAATCTCGCAAGCAAATTGCGGCAGAAGCGGGCCTTAGCGGGCAGTAAGCGCAAAATTTGATCGAGATGTGAACAGATTCAGTGGCGATGCCGCTGTCTATTGCATGCGGAATTTGGTATATTTGTGGGGCCTGAACGGGTGAAGCACTCGTACACCAGCGCAAACACAGCGCAGTTTCACCTGTTTTTTGGCAAGAATACGCGTGGCCGCTATCCAATAGCCACTCACATGACGTGCGGCGCTCCTGTGAAACGAATTTACCGGTTGGGCCATAAGAATGTATTTGGACTTGATACGACGTAACCTCGGCGTTCTGTCGGGATTTGGGCTGACTTGCGCGGTAGCCTTTGGCGCGGCAGCGCAATCTGAAAGTGAAAGCGCGCATCTGGCGATTGAAAACCCCGCTGAGCTTTCCAAGGAAAAAGCGCTGAGCATTTACACCTCGCTAAAGCGCCGGATGGCCCGTGGGTATGCCGCGGCGCAGATGGACCTTCTGAGGAATTACCAGAATTGGCCGCTTTTCAACGACGCGCCCTATATCTCGGCGACGCATGGTCAGAGGTTTGTAAACAGCTATGCGAACAGAATGGCCCATAACTACGGCACCTTGCAGGAGGGTGAGCAATTGCCGATGGGCTCGGTGCTGGCCAAGGACAGCATAACCGTGACAGACGAAGGCAATATCCATCCGGGCGCGCTATTTGTGATGGAGAAACTGGCCCAAGGTGCCAGCCCGGACACTGCCGATTGGCGTTACATTATGGTGATGCCGGATGGGTCTTTGTTCGGTGATACGATGGGCGACCGTGCTAATGTTGTGGCGTATTGCCACGATTGCCACGCGGCAGTCGCTGATCGGGATTATACTTTTTTTGTCCCCGAAGAGTATCTGGTGAAAAACTGAAACCTAACGCTGTCCGAACCGCGCGGTGCCGATCACATTAATCAGGCTCTGGCGCACAGATTCGGGTTGCGCTTCGACGGCGGACAGCACCTCGCGCAGTTCAGCGCGCAACCCGTGCATTTGGTCGATCAGCGACATCATCATCGACAAGGCGTCGGCTTCCATATCGTATTGGTCATGCAGTTCGCAGGCCAGTTCAAGCCGGGCTACGTCGATCCGGTGATAGACCAGCCCTGCCTCAGTCTGTTCGGGGATAACGATTTCTGCGGCCAGATACTCGGTCAGGCGTGTTGAAGTCAGACGTGCAACGGCTGCAATCAGTTCCTCTTCGGTCAATGTTCGGCTCATGACGGCATTCCTTTGCGGGGATCATAGCGATGGTTTTCTCGCCATGTCTCCATGAAGCTTTTCAGGTCATCGTCGATCTGATCAGGGACCGTGACGGTGAGTTCGATCAGTTGATCACCCCGTTCAGAAGTTCCCCGTTTCTTGACGCCCTTGCCACGCAGGCGCAGCGTCTTGCCGCTGCTGGTTCCGGCGGGCACATTTACGTTTACGCCACCGTCGATCGTAGGCGCGGGAACCTTTCCGCCCAGAACGGCCTCGTCCAGCGTGATGGGCAGGGTGATGTGGATGTCGTCACCCTGCCGGTCAAACACCGGATGCGCCGCCACTGAAACAGTGACCAGCGCGTCGCCGGGCGGCCCACTCCCAAAGCCCGGATCACCCTTGCCACGCAGGCGGATGGTTTGGCCATCTGTGATCCCGGCGGGGATTTTCACCTCAATCCGGTCACCATCGGGCAGGGTCAGTTTCTGGCTGGCACCAAAAACCGCATCAAGAAAGCTGATCTGCAGGCTATAGCTGCGGTTATGCCCAGGGGCGTGAAATTCCTGAGAACGCTGGCCATACCCGCCGCGCCCGCGCATGAATTCGGCAAAGATGTCGGACATATCTTCGGGGTCAGCGGCGCGCCCGCGATACGGATTTCCCGCAGCTTCGGCATAGTCACGATAATACTGCTGTTGCGGTCGTTCTTGACCTGACGCGTCAATCTCGCCTGCGTCATAACGGGCCCGCTTTTCGGGGTCTTTCAGCAGGTCATAGGCGGCGGCAGCGGCTTTGAACTTTGCCTCGGCCTTGGCATCACCGGGTTTCAGATCCGGATGGCATTCCTTTGCGATGCGTCGATAAGCCTTTTTGATTTCAGCTTCGGTGGCATCTTTGGCGACACCAAGGGTGGAATAGGGATCGTCGCTCATCTCACCTCTCGTCAAATGGGGCGGGGGTCTGAACTTGATGAATGGGTTTTATCATGCGATTTCAATGGCCCAAAAGGAAGGGGCTTTTGAAACGCCTCGCTAAATCGCCTAGTTCTGCTAATATCTAAA
Source organism: Ruegeria sp. G5 (assembly GCF_056533365.1). NCBI lineage: Bacteria > Pseudomonadati > Pseudomonadota > Alphaproteobacteria > Rhodobacterales > Roseobacteraceae > Ruegeria > Ruegeria sp. G5. The sequence continues at coordinate 53,065 of NZ_JBQFOK010000007.1, forward strand.
TGTTTTAAGTGAATTGCTGACGGAGATCGAAATGACGCGCAGACTCAAGTCCATTCTGGCCCTGCTGGCCGGCAATGCCATCGGATTGATGCTGGCAGCACTGTTGTTGCCCGAATTTGCGATCAGACCGATCTCATTCATTGTTGTCGTGATTGTCTTTACCCTGATCCAGTGGATCGCCGAGCCGTTGATCTTAAAGCTGGGTGCTAAGCGCGCGCCAGCGATCAAGGGCGGTATTGCGTTGATTGTGACGTTCGTGGGTCTGTTGCTGACCGATCTCATCACAAACGGTCTGACCGTTGGCGGTATTTCGAACCTGTTGGCGGCGACACTGCTGGTTTGGCTGGGCGCTTTGATCGCCAGCATTGTGCTGCCGATTTATGTCTTTACCGAGCTGCGCGAAGCCAAGAAGTAATCACAGCGCATTCAGGCTGGCGTCGATTGCCTGCCAAAGCTCCTCAACCGGTTCGCACCCAACCGACAGCCGGACAAAGGCGGGGTCGACATCGTCGCCCCATCGCGCGCGGCGTTCAGCAGAACTGTGGACGCCGCCAAACGAGGTTGCCGGGCGCAGCATCGGACAGGTGTTGATAAACGCCTCGGCCTGCTCCTCGGTCTTTAAAGTTACCGACAACAGGAAACCGAACCGTGCCGTTTGCGCCTTGGCCAACGCATGAGAGGGGTCATCCGGCAGGCCCGGATAGCGGATCGCCTGAACTGCGGGGTGTTTTGCCAGCTTTTCGGCCAGCACCTGAGCAGAAGAACACATCCGGTCAAAGCGTACATCCAGCGTTTCCAGCCCGCGATGTAACAGCCAGGCCTCATGCGGTCCGGGGATCGACCCCGAGACGCGCCGCCATTCTTCGACCCTTTCCATGATCTGGGGGTTTCGGCTGGCGACATGGCCCATCAAAAGGTCAGAATGACCGCCCATCGCTTTGGTGTCCGAGGCAACGACAACGTCGATACCCAGTTCTAGTGGCCGTTGGCCAAGTGGGGTCAATGTTGTGTTGTCCGCTATCGTCACACCTCCGCTCGCGCGAACCGCGGCGGCGATGGCGGGCAGGTCCATCATATCAAGGCCCGGGTTCGATGGGCTTTCAACAAAGACAACGTCGAAGTCTTCAAACCCGCCATCCGCAAAAGCCGTTGTTGGGCGTTCTGTGACAGAGACCCCAAGACCGGCAAGAAACCGGTCCGCCAACACACGGGTTACATAATACCCATCTGATGGGATCAGAATACGCGACCCCGACTTTACCAGGGCGAACAGCGCCGCAGAGATCGCAGCCATACCAGACGGAAACGCAAGGCAGGGCGCGTCCTCGAGATGGGATAACACATGTTCCAGATGCGCCCAGGTTGGGTTGTTCACGCGACCATAGAAATCGTGCCCGTCCGGCAGGCCGGGTAAGTGAAACATACTGCTTTGTGTTAAGGGCAGCGCAACGGGGTCGCCTTTTTCCAAAGCATTCCCACGCAAGTGCAACATCTGACCGGTCTTTGGGGCCATATCAGCGACCCGGAATATCTTCACGGGGTGGGGCTGGCTCCCAATTCTCAATGAGGTCGACCGCTTCTTGCGCGGTATCGACAAAACGGAACAGGTCCAAATCTTCGTCCGAGATCGTGCCCGCGTCTGCCAGAGCTTCCCAATTGATGACTTTTTCCCAGAATTCGCGCCCGAAAAGCAGGAACGGTACACGTTCCATCCGGCCCGTCTGGATCAGGGTCAGGGACTCGAACAGCTCGTCCATCGTGCCAAAACCGCCGGGAAAGATCGTGATGGCGCGGGCGCGCATCAGGAAATGCATCTTGCGGATGGCAAAGTAGTGAAAGTTAAAGCTGAGCTCGGGCGTTACATACAGGTTCGGGGCTTGCTCGTGGGGCAACACGATATTCAGGCCAATCGAAGAGCCGCCCGCATCCTGTGCGCCACGGTTGCCAGCCTCCATCACGCCGGGGCCGCCACCGGTGACAATCACGTTTTCCTTGCCGCCGGTTTCGTTCGACTTCTCGGTCATTAGGCGTGCGAATTCGCGCGCCTCATCGTAATACTCGGACAGACCTGCCAGAGTTTCCGTGCGCGCAGTGTGTTTTTGCGAAGGTTCCGGGATACGCGCGCCGCCGAACATCACGATCGTCGAGGTGATGCCACGTTCGCTCATGACCATTTCGGGCTTGAGCAACTCTAGCTGCAGGCGAACCGGGCGCAGTTCATCCCGGCACAGAAATTCGTCATCCGCAAAGGCAAGGCGATAGGCAGGCGAGCGTGTTTGCGGCGTGTCAGGCACCTCGCTCGCGGTCGAGCGGTCGGTCTGTGCGTCGCGAAACGGGCTGTGGCGGTCTTCTCTCATAGGTGATCGATCCCTGCTTGCGTGTTTGACAAACAGCTATAGGGTTCGCGGGCAGAGTGCCAGTCACGGAAGAACAAGAATGAATTGGAAGAGTGAAATATCAGCCGCCGCTGATCGAATTGCCGGATACGCCCAAGTCACGCCAGTCATGGAAAGCCACGCTTTGGGGCTGGGCTATCCCGTCGAATTGAAGCTTGAGCATATGCAGCACACCGGCAGCTTCAAGGCGCGCGGCGCGTTTAACACTTTGCTCAGCATGGATGTGCCTGAGGCCGGAGTCGTGGCCGCCTCAGGCGGTAACCACGGGGCTGCGGCAGCTTATGCGGCTCAGACGCTGGGCTACCCTGCCAAGATTTTTGTTCCGGAACTGGCCGGGCCTTCCAAGATCAAATTGATCGAACAAACCGGCGCAGACCTGACCGTGGTCTCCGGTGAATACGCCAACGCCCTGACAGCGGCACAGGCCCACGAGGCGCAAACAGGGGCGATGCAGATCCATGCCTATGATGCACCTGCTACAGTTGCTGGTCAGGGCACATGTTTTGCCGAATGGGAAAGGCAGGGGCTGCAAGCGGACACCGTGTTGGTGGCCGTCGGCGGTGGCGGCTTGATCGCCGGAGCGTTGGCTTGGTTGCAAGGCACGCGCAAGGTCGTTGCGGTCGAACCCGAAACATCATGCGCCTTGCACGCCGCGCTAGAGGCCGGGGAATTGGTCGACGTTTCAGTCTCGGGGATTGCAGCCAATGCGCTGGGCGCACGCCGGATCGGGTCGATCTGTTTCGAACTTGCACAAGGGATGACGTCGGTCGTGGTCCCGGACTCTGCGATTGAAGAGGCGCAAAAGCTGTTGTGGCGCGCCCACAGAATTCTTGTGGAGCCAGCGGGCGCGGCAGCGCTGGCGGCGCTGATGTGCAACGCGTATCAGCCCAAGCCTGGCGAACGGGTGGCAGTGCTGATTTGCGGCGGCAATATTTCTCCGGATCCGCTGGGTGGGTGAAACAGCCGCAAGCCGCGCGTTCTGCGTCGCATTGCGCCATGGATGGTGCTTGCGTATAGGCAACACCAACGTGAACAGATTCGTCAGGGAGCCCCGAAATGTCTAACGCGCAACTGGAAGCCGCCATCGAAGCCGCATGGGAGGCACGCGATACCATCACACCCGCCACCACCGGCGAGACGCGTGAGGCTATCGAAGACACGCTGAATGCGCTGGACAGCGGTTCCCTGCGTGTTGCGGAAAAGCTGGAGAGCGGTGACTGGCATGTAAACCAATGGGCTAAAAAGGCGGTTCTGCTGGGATTCCGTATCAAGGATATGGAGATTCAGGACGGCGGCCCGCAGGCTGGTGGCTGGTGGGACAAGGTCGACAGCAAATTCGCCGGTTGGGGTGAAAACCAATGGCGCGCTGCGGGCTTCCGTGCGGTGCCGAACTGTGTTGTCCGAAAGTCTGCCTATGTCGCGCCCGGAGTGGTTCTGATGCCGTCGTTTGTAAACCTCGGTGCCTATGTCGACGAAGGCACCATGGTCGATACCTGGGCGACCGTCGGCTCGTGCGCGCAGATTGGCAAGAACGTTCACTTGTCCGGTGGCGTTGGTATCGGGGGTGTGCTTGAGCCGATGCAGGCCGGCCCGACCATCATCGAAGACAACTGCTTTATCGGTGCCCGGTCCGAAGTGGTCGAAGGCTGCATCGTTCGCGAAGGGTCAGTTCTTGGAATGGGTGTGTTCATCGGCAAATCCACCAAGATCGTCGATCGGGAAACCGGCGAAGTCATGTATGGCGAGGTACCACCTTACTCGGTCGTTGTGGCGGGCTCGATGCCGTCCAAGAACAATGTCAGCCTGTATTGCGCGGTAATCGTGAAACGCGTTGACGAAAAAACCCGCTCGAAAACCGGGATCAACGAGCTGCTGCGCGACTAAGAGAATCCTGAATGAACAAAAGGGCTGCAGCAGGACGTTGCAGCCCTTTTTTGTTGTTACGTCAGCTTTTGACCGGATAGCGATCGGGTTCTTCGAACACGTCAATCACCCGGCTGCCTGCCTTGATCTTGCCACCATGAATGACACCGGACGGAATGGTATAACTGTCGCCAGGACGATAAGTCTTGGTCTCATCCCCAATCGTCAGTTCAATCTCGCCTTCAATCACGGTGCCCCATTGCGCTTTGTGTGAATGTGGGGGCAGCTCGAAATCCTTTAGGAAAGTAAAAAACGCGACAAGCCCTGCGTCTGATCGAACCACCGCGCTTTGAACCACATCCTCGGGGAAGGGGACGTCCAGGCTGGGAAAATCGGTAATGAAATCGGGATAGGTCATAGCGCCGCCTTTGCTTGCTGTTGGCAGAAAATCTGGGGCCAATATGGCGCGCGTCGGTTAAGCTGGCAATCGCCGGTGCGGCTTGACCGGAACCGGGTGCGCGGATATGGCCCCCGCATGGAAAAGCAAAAGAAACCCTCTCGTCAGCAGGTTTATACCCTGCTTGTGCAAATCGGCCGGAAAGAGGGCGACGGCTTGCCCGAAGGCGCGACAGGCGCTGCTTTGATGTGCTTTGCCAGCGGTGTGGACGAAGCTGAGGCCGTGCGCGAAACCGTGGCGATCCTGAAACAGGCGGACACTGCGCCACTGGACGTGACGGGATACGGAACACTGGCCGAGCGCGAGGCCCAAGGCCATGACATTGATCCCGATGAACGCGCCCTGATGCAGCGCGCGCTGGACGAAAACGCGGTTATTGTCGCGCAGATGACACCGTTTTTCGGGGACGAGGGGCAGGGTTAGTTCCGAACCCCGAACCACTTGCGGTAAATTTCTTCATAGGTGCCGTCTTCACGCAGTGACAGCAGGGCCTGATTGACATCTTCAACCAGTGGTGAACCGGTCGGAAATGCGATGCCGTAATTCTCGCGCAGGAAAATCCCGCCCGTCATCGATGCAAAACGGCGCCCGTCATGGGCGGCATAATAGGACAGGATCGGAGCATCGAATACGACAGCATCCAGGTCTTCGGCTTCGAAGGCTGCCAGCATCGGCTCCAACCCGTCAAACCCGGTAAACTCGATTTCACGCCGGTTCAGAAAATTCGCCGCGGTCGAGTTAGAGATCGTGCCGACCTGCTTGCCATAGAGGTCATTAACTGAATTCACGTTGCCGCTGATGGCATCCACCGTCATGACCGAGGTTATCCGGGCGGTGAACACGGAAACGATGAATAGCGACGACACGACCAGCACAACACCCAGTATCCGTCCGAACGGGGTACGGGGCATACGTTCCTCGAAGCCGCCATTCACAACCAGGTTGAGCGCCCACCAGAAGGATGGAAACCAGGCCTCGTCCAGCTTGCGATCGAAATAGGGTTGGGAGCGGCGCTCGAATATCCACATCAACATTCCGCCACCCAAAAGGATGGCAAAGGCAAGCCCGATTGCGATGAATAGCTCAACCGACAGCAGCGCCTGCAGCAAAGACGGGCGACGCACGGCGTCCGACGGAACCATGATCTGCAGGCCTGCTTCGAAAATCGGCTGGCTAAAATCCATCTGGGTTTCGCGCGATGCCGTGATTGAGATATTGGCAATGGCCAGATCGGCGGTTCCGTCCTGAACCGCAACCAGCATGTCGCCGAAGCCTTCGACGCGGTTGATGCGGTAGTCCCAGCTCAGAGACTCGGCCAATGCCGCCAGCAAGTCCATCGAAAAGCCGACATCTGCCCCGTCCTCGACATAAGAGAACGGAGGTCGCGTCACCGTGGTGACCGTCAGCGTTTGCGCCTGGCTTTGCTGTGCAAGAACGGCGAAAGTCAGGCAGATCCATACGATTAGAGCGCGTATCATCGGCGTTACCTGTTTCGCGGCCCTGTAACGCAGAAATGAACGTGGCGGCAAGGTGGCCCAAGGGTAAACCTTCATGTTTTATTGCCGTATCAGTTCGAGAGTTTGCTAAAAAAGCCGATTGAATTCGGTCTGCAGGGGTTGGCAATCCGGCCAATTCGTTGAATCTGTGCGCGAACATCCCGCGCGTAATGGAAAAGGGGCCAAAGATGACAGATCCGGTACAGTTAACGGCAGACCTGATCCGTTGCCCTTCGGTCACACCCGAAGAGGGGGGCGCTTTGGTTTTGCTCGCGCAGGTTTTGTCCGCTGCCGGGTTTGAATGCACCCGTGTCGATCGCGGTGGGATCAGTAATCTGTTTGCGCGATGGGGTGCCAAAGGCCATCCGCGTAGTTTTGGTTTCAACGGGCACACGGATGTTGTCCCCGTCGGGGATGAGGACGCATGGACAACAGCGCCCTTCGGGGCGGAAATCCGCGATGGCGTGATGTACGGCCGTGGCACGACCGATATGAAATCCGGCGTAGCGGCCTTTGCCGCGGCGGCTGTCGATTTCGTACGCGACACACCACCGGACGGCGCGGTGATCCTGACTATAACTGGTGATGAAGAGGGCGACGCGCTGGATGGCACCACAGCCCTGCTGGATTTTATGGATATATCCGGAGAGCGGATGTCTGTCTGTTTGGTGGGCGAGCCGACCTGCCCCAACACCATGGGCGAGATGATGAAGATCGGGCGCCGCGGTTCGATGAATATCTGGTTCACTGTGACAGGCGTGCAGGGGCATGCGGCCTATCCCCACCGGGCCAAGAACCCTATGCCCGCGATGGCGCGGCTAATGGATCGCTTGGCCAGCCACGACCTGGATCAGGGCACAGACCATTTTGACGCCTCGACATTGGCCGTGGTGACGATCGACACCGGCAATCCCGCAACGAATGTTATCCCGGCGCAATGCACTGGGGCGGTGAATATCCGATTCAACGACCTGCATTCCGGCGCCAGCCTAAGTGATTGGCTGCGGGCCGAGGCGGCTGCCGTGGCAGATGAGTTCGGGGTTGAGATCGACGTTCGCATCAAAATCTCTGGCGAAAGCTTTCTGACCCCGCCGGGACCCCTGTCCGCGCTGGTTGCCAAGGCGGTTGAGGCGGAAACCGGTGTGGTACCCGAGATGTCGACAACGGGCGGTACATCGGACGCGCGTTTCGTGAAAGACCACTGCCCCGTAGTCGAATTCGGGTTGGTGGGCCGCACGATGCATCAGGTGGACGAATGTGTTGAGGTGGCGCAGATCGAACAGCTCAAGGCGATCTATACGCGCATCTTGCGGGACTATTTCGCCTGAGATGCAACGAACACTGGTTATCATGGTGAAAGAACCGCGACCGGGTCGGGTGAAAACCCGACTGGGCCGGGATATCGGCATGGTGGGCGCGGCGTGGTGGTTTCGCCATCAGACCCGCAACCTGATCCGGCGGTTACGCGATCCTCGGTGGCAGATCGTGCTGGCAGTCTCGCCCGACCGCGAAGGGCTGACCAGTCGTATCTGGCCCGCCGATCTGGCCCGCGCGCCGCAAGGGCGCGGCGATCTTGGTGATCGGATGGGGCGTATGTTGCGGGGCATGCCTACGGGCCCGGTTTGCCTTATTGGTGCAGATATTCCGGGTATATCCCGGGGCCATATCGCCCACGCGTTCAAGGCGTTGGGTCATGCGCAGATGACGTTTGGTCCTGCGCCTGACGGCGGGTATTGGCTGGTCGGCGCGCAACGATACGGTTCTTTGCCACTAAGTCTTTTTCGAAGTGTCCGCTGGTCGACCGAGCATGCGCTGGCTGACACTTTGGCCTCGGTCCCCGGTATGCGCGTTGCGATGTTGGAGCAGTTGCGCGATGTGGATACGGTTGCCGATCTGAAACCCTGATCCTTTTTTGGTCATGACGCGGTCGCACACCCGTGATAGGCCGAACTTATGAGTCGCATTCCCACCAAGCAGGAGGTCCTCGACTGGATCTCGGCGAACCCCACCCTGACCTCGAAACGCGATATTGCCAAAGCCTTTGGGATCAAAGGCGCGGCGCGGATCGACCTGAAACGTATCCTGCGTGAGCTTGAGGCCGAGGGCCATCTGGAAAAGCGCAAGCGCAGCTATCGTGACCCGGATCGGCTGCCGCCAGTTAGCGTGTTGCAGGTGAAGGCTCCGAATTCCGATGGCGATTTATTTGCCCGCCCATTGGAATGGCATGGGGAAGGGGTCGAACCCATCGTGTTGGTGATCACCCGCGCCAGCGATCCGGCGCTGGGCGAAGGCGACCGGATTTTGGCCCGTCTGACCGTGGTGCAGGAAGAGGACCACAACTATGAGGCCCGCCTGATCCGCCGGATCGGCACCAACCCCCGCAAGATCGTCGGCATCTTCCGCAAAGGGGCCGAGGGCGGGCGGATTGTGCCCATCGACAAGACCGGCCAAAACGAATGGCTGGTGCCCGAGGGCGCGCTGCTGGGTGCCAAGGATGGGGAGTTGGTCGAGGCCGAACAAGCGGGGCCGAAAAACCGCATGGGATTGCCGCGCGCGCGGATTGTAGAACGGTTGGGTGACCCCACCGCGCCCAAGGCGGTGTCGCTGATCGCGATCCACCAGCACGGCATCCCGGACGACTTCCCCGACAAAGTGATTTCTGAGGCCGACAAGGCCAAACCGGTCGGCCTGAAAGGTCGCGAAGATCTGCGGGACATGCCGCTGCTGACCATCGACCCTTCGGACGCGCGCGACCATGACGACGCGTGCTATGCGCATGCCGATGACGATCCCAAGAACCCCGGCGGGCATGTGATCTGGGTCGCGATTGCCGATGTGGCCGCCTATGTGCAGCCCGGAACAGCGCTGGACCGCGAGGCGCGCAAGCGCGGCAACTCCAGCTATTTCCCGGACCGCGTTGTGCCGATGTTGCCTGACCGTCTGTCGGGCGATTTGTGTTCGCTGCACGAAGGCGTCCCACGTGCCTGTATCGCAGTGCGGATGCAGATCGACGCGGACGGCAACAAGATCGGCCATCGCTTTGTGCGCGGCCTGATGCGCTCGGCCGCATCACTGCATTATGCCGAGGTGCAGGAGGCCATCGACGGTGCCCCCAACGACCGCACCGGACCCCTGCTGGAAACGGTGCTGAAACCGCTCTACGCCGCCTATGCCGCTCTGAAAAAGGCGCGGTCGGAACGGCAACCGCTTGAACTGGACCTGCCGGAACGCAAAATCGTGCTCAGCGATACTGGCGAAGTGACCAGCGTGGCCTTTCGCGACCGTTTGGACGCGCACAAGCTGATCGAAGAGTTCATGATCCTCGCTAATGTAGCTGCCGCCGAAACGCTGATCGCCAAACGCCGCCCGCTGCTGTTCCGCGTCCACGAGGAACCGGCCCCTGAAAAGTTGGAAAGCCTGCGCGAGACGGCTCAGGCGGCGGGCTTGAATCTTGCCAAAGGGCAGGTGCTACAAACCCGCCACCTGAACGCGCTGCTGAACGCCGCCGCCGGGACGGAAGATGCGGAACTGATCAACCTTACCACCCTGCGGTCGATGGCGCAGGCCTATTACAACCCCGAGAACTTCGGCCATTTCGGTCTGGCGCTGCGCAACTATGCGCATTTCACCTCGCCCATCCGCCGCTATGCGGACCTGATCGTACACAGGTCGCTGATCTCGGCGCATGGCTGGGGTAAGGACGGGCTGACCGAGGATGAAATTGCGCGGCTTGAAGAGACGGCAACCCATATCTCGGATACCGAGCGACGCTCGATGATGGCCGAGCGCGACACAACCGATCGCTACCTTGCAGCCTATCTCAGCGAACGTGTGGGCAACGAATTCACGGGTCGTATTAGTGGAATTGCGCGTTTCGGTGCGTTTGTGAAGATGGATGAAACCGGCGCGGACGGGCTGGTGCCTGTGCGTTCGTTGGGCCGCGAATTCTTCCATTTTGATCGTGAGGCGGGGACACTGATGGGATCAGACACCGGGCTGATCATTGCCATTGGTCAGCGTGTTACGGTTCGGCTAACCGAAGCGACGCCCGTGACCGGCGGGCTTGAGTTGGAGCTGCTGTCCATCGACGATCAGGCTTTGCCACGCGGGCGTGGGCCGTCCAAGCGAAGCACGCGTCGCAAAGCGGTCAGTACCAAACGCAAAAAGGACAAGATCAAGCGCAAGGTCGAGCGTAAGCGTCGTCAGAAATGATCCGCTCTTCTTAAAGCTTTTTCGAAACGTGATAAGTCAGGGCCCGAGCGATCAACTAGCCGTGGCGGGCCGCATAAATCTGAGATGGGTTATCAAACAGGACCGCACGGTTCCCGTCGAGCCGGTCTTCACCGAGAAAGGTCGAGGTGAAATCCCCTATCAACCGGCTTTGACAATGTACGAACAGCGCAAAGGGCGCCGCTTTGTGAGCACCCAACCGGATTGTGGATCCTTTCGGTGCCAGATAAGCGGGTTGCCCCCAGCGCAATGCCTCGTCCAGTGGGTTTGCCTGAGGTAAGGTCGCAGCTGTTTCAAAAATCAGCTCACGCAGGGCCAATGCACCGGCACGTGTCTCATCAGGTAGTGCGTCATAGGCTGCGGCGACTTTGGGATCTTTGAAGGGTGTCATCTTGGGGTCGCTTGCTGCCATTGTTCCTTGAGATTTGGACTCAGCCTATCTGGTTTTCGCCCGCAGAAAAATCGGGGTTTGTCCGGTCACAGCATTCCGCTGGCAATAGCGTTGCAGGTCACGTTAACCGCACGCTTATACAGTCGAGTTCAGTGACGGCATCGGCGCGACTGGCGCAGGACCCCGGCAAATGGTCTGAATCATTTCACTGCGACATTGAAACGATGCATGGCCTTGGTGCGGAAACCGACGGTGAAGCCGGGACGCGCCCATATCGCATTCTGACGGCACTGATGATCAATGGGAAGCAAAAGACCGCGAGTCCACAACCTGAGCGCTTTGTGAAATTCCGTTTTTGAGTTATCCTGAGGTTGAGCAGTAATCAGGAAATTCGGAATGCGTAAATGCTTAAGCGGCGTCATGACCGCTGCATTATGGGCATCCATAGTGCAGGCGGAATCCATCAATTCACCCAATGGGGCGGAGACGATACAACTCGCCTCTGCCGATGTTTCGGTGTCCATTCGGCCAGTCGTCCGACCAACGGTCAAGGAGTACCGAGTGTCAACCGAAGGTAACGCGCGGTTTCAGGCGTGGTTAGGGGCGTTTCGAAATCGGGCGCTGGAGCAGGGTATTTCGGCTACGACACTGGACCGGTCACTTGCCGGTTTGACCTACGATAAAGACGTTATCAAACGCGATCGAAACCAGGCAGAGTTTTCTAAACCGATATGGGAATATCTGGATGCCGCAGTTTCCGACCGACGTATTGCCAACGGGCGCGAAGGGCTGGAGCAGTACAAAACCACACTGACCCGGATCGAGGCTCAGTACGGCGTCGAGAAAGAGGTTGTGACTGCGATCTGGGGGCTGGAAACCTCGTTTGGCTCATTTCGCGGCAGCGACCAGACGCTGCGATCTCTTGCGACGCTCGCCTTTGACGCGAGACGAGCACAGTTTTTCGAAGCCCAGTTAATTGCAGCATTGCGTATCATTCAGGCTGGGGACGTTGACCCCAATGAAATGGTGGGCAGTTGGGCGGGTGCTATGGGGCATACGCAGTTCATGCCAACCTCGTACCTGGAACACGCGGTTGATTTCGACGGCGATGGACGGCGCGATATCTGGTCCGAGGACCCAACGGACGCGCTGGCATCTGCCGCGTCCTATTTGGCGCGGCACGGTTGGACCAAGGGTCAGCCCTGGGGTGTTGAAGTCCGGTTGCCGGAAGGTTTCGATTACGCCTCAGCGCAGCGGGGTTATACGTTGCTGCCGTCGGAGTGGGCGGCGCGTGGCGTTCTATCTCAAGATGGAAAGTCGGTGCCGGACCATGGTCAGGCCGCGATCCTGTTGCCCGCTGGTGGGCAGGGCGTTGCGTTGATGATCTTCGACAATTTCCGTGTGATCGAAAAGTATAATGGAGCCGACGCCTATGTGATCGGAATAGGTCACTTATCTGATCGTTTGCGCGGTCGTGGTTCATTTGAGGCCGAATGGCCACGCGCGGATCGCGTGCTGAGCTTTACCGAGAAAAAAGAACTGCAAAGCCTGCTGACTGAAGCCGGGTTTGATACGCAAGGCATTGATGGGCGGACGGGCCCGAATACGACCAAAGCAGTGCGGGCCTACCAGATGGCGCAGGGATTGCTTCCGGATGGTTATGCATCCCTGCGATTGTTAGAACGGCTGCGGTAGGGGAAGGGGGCTCTGCCCCCGTCGCCTGATGGCGACTCCCCCGGGATATTTTTAGCCAGATGAAGCTGCGCGGATCAGCTTGCAGCTTTCATCAGGCCCTTTTCGATTATGTCTGTCTGTGCCTCATCCAGCGACTTGTGAATGCGCACGAACATTTCGTCAATATCGTCCGGCGTCAGGATCAGAGGCGGCGAGATGATCATTCGGTCGCCAACATGGCGCATGATCAGGTTATTTCCAAAGCAGCGGTCACGGCATACGTAGCCGACGGTTCCGGGGGCAGAGGCAAATTTGGCCCGGCTCGCCTTGTCGGGTGTCAACGCGATTGAGGCCATCATCCCGACGATTTTTGCTTCGCCGACCAATGGGTGATCTGCCAGAGCCTCCCATTTTTCCTTCAGGTAGGGCGCCGCAACATTGCGCACGTGGTCGACGATGTTTTCTTCTTCCAGGATGCGCAGGTTTTCCAAGGCAACGGCTGCTGCAACCGGGTGGCCGGAATAGGTGTAGCCGTGATTGAATTCGGTTCCCCCAATCACCTCAGCAATCTCATCGTTGACGATTGAGCCACCAATCGGGGCGTAGCCTGAGCTGAGACCCTTTGCGATTGTCATGATGTGAGGTTTGATACCGACCGTCTGCGATCCGAACCAGTTGCCAGTACGGCCAAATCCGCAGATCACCTCATCCGCGATGAGCAGGATATCGTATTTGTCGCAGATACGCTGAATTTCCGGCCAGTACGTATCGGGGGCGACGATGACACCACCGGCCCCTTGTACAGGCTCTGCGATGAACGCAGCGACGCGGTCTTCGCCCAGTTCCTGGATTGCCTCTTCCAACTCGCGTGCGCGGGTCAGTCCGAATTCTTCGGGGGTCATATCACCGCCTTCGGCCCACCAGTTCGGTTGGTTGATGTGGTGAATGTTCGGGATTGGAATGCCGCCCTGCGCATGCATTCCGGCCATACCGCCGAGGGAAGCCGAACCGACAGATGACCCGTGATAGGCGTTCTTGCGAGAGATGATGATGTTTTTGTCTGGCTGGCCCTTCTCGGCCCAGTAGGTGCGCACCAGGCGGATGTTGGTATCGTTCGCTTCGGATCCGCCTGCGGCAAAGAAAACATGGTTAAGATCGCCGGGGGCCAATTCCGCCAGTTTCTTGGCCAGCGCAATGGCTGGCACATGGGTCGTTTTGAAAAACGTGTTGTAGTATGGCAGCTCTCTCATCTGGCGCGCCGCTGCGTCGGCCAGTTCGTCGCGTCCGTAACCGATGTTGACGCACCACAGACCAGCCATCGCGTCCAGGATTTGCTCACCTTCGCTGTCGGTCAGATACACGCCACTTGCGCGGGTGATCACGCGTGCGCCTTCTTTCCCCAACGACCCATTGGCGGAAAACGGGTGCATATGGTGGGCGGCGTCCAACGCCTGCAATTCGGCGGTGGGCATGTGATTTGTGATGATGGACATCGGAGAATCTCCTGCAAGAGCGGTTGTGAGTTACAATATGATCAAATTTTTTTCTGTCAATCGAATCGCCGTGATCTAGGCGTTGACCAAAGCCTCAGCCATTAGCTCCATGCCCTGCTCAATGTCTTGCGCTGTCGCTTTCGCGGCTTGTTCTGCGTCTTTCCGACGAAGCGCGGACAGAATGTCTTTGTGGCGATCCGGAAGGCTTTGGGTACCAAAGCGGCCGCATACCACACGTAATGACGGCCCGAACCGCAGCCACAGCCGTTCGGTCAGATCGTTGAGAATCGGGGCGTTTGCATGCGCATAAAGAGTTTCGTGGAACTGATGGTTAAGGCGCAGATACCCGCCGACGTCTCCATCAACGATGGTACGGTCCAGCCGCTGGTCTATATGCTCAAGCTTGTCGATGTCCGCCGGGGTAATATTCGCAGTCGCACGGCGGGAAAGCTCTGATTCTATTGACTTTCGCGCGAAGATCATCTGTTGAACATCAGTATTGCTCAGTAGAGGAACGCTGACCCGCCGATTACCTTGAAACACCAGTGCGCCATCCGAGATCAGGCGCCGAATTGCTTCACGGACAGGGGTCATTCCGACGCCGAGCGAATCGGTCAAACCCTGGATGGTCACGGGCTGCCCAGGCACCAAGTCCCCGTACATGATCTGTGACCTGAGAGTTCTATAGACCTGCTCATGCGCGGGTTGTTTCTGATCTGTCGAGTCCGTCCGAGATGCCTTATTTTTGATCAAATCCAATTGGTTTGCCCTGTTTCCCACTGTGTTTACTTGCCAGGTTCCCAGCCTCGTGGAACCATACGCCGGATCGGGGGAAAACGCAAAACTTGATCAAATCCAAAAAAACGGGAAAATACCCGCACACTTGCAGGGAGACTAAAATGACACTCAAAACGCTGACACTAACAGCGGTCGTCGCACTGGGGACTTCGGCAGCCTTTGCCGAAGAAGTGCGCGTCTACAACTGGTCCGATTACATCGATGAGGACCTTTTGACCAAATTCGAAGAAGAAACGGGCCTGACGCTCATCTATGACGTGTTCGACAGCAACGAGTTGCTTGAGACCAAGATGCTGGCTGGCGGTTCAGGCTATGATGTGGTGGTGCCGTCCGGCACGTTCCTTCAACGCCAGATTCAAGCCGGGGCATTTCAACCGCTGGATACCTCTCAGCTGTCCAACACGGGCAACCTTTGGGAAGTCATTCAGGAACGCACCGCCGGTTACGATCCTGACAATGCCTATTCCATCAATTACATGTGGGGCACCACCGGGATTGGCGTGAATGTCGGTAAGGTCAAAGAAGCGCTGGGCGATGATGTGGCGCTCAACAGCATGGAGCTGGTGCTGAATCCTGAAAACATGGAAAAGCTGGCCGGGTGCGGTGTGCATTTCCTGGATGCGCCAGCTGAAATGATCCCGATGACATTGCAGTACCTGGGCGAAGACCCGGACAGCCATGACCCGGACGTCATCAAGAAGGTCGAAGAAGTTCTGACGAGCGTTCGTCCGCATATCCAGAAATTCCACAGCTCGGAATACATCAACGCGTTGGCAAACGGCGATATCTGCGTGGCTGTGGGTTGGTCGGGCGACATCCTGCAGGCTCGCGACCGCGCGTCAGAGGCGGATAACGGCATTGAGATCGAATACCACCCGTTCGCCGAAGGCTCGCTGATGTGGTTTGACCAGATGGCCATTCCGGCGGACGCTCCGAACCCGGAAGGCGCGCATAAGTTCCTGAACTTCATTCTGGACGCCAACAACATGGCAGCCGCGTCAAACTATGTTTACTACGCAAACGGCAACAAGGCCTCGCAAGAGTTCCTTGAGGAAGACGTGATCGGCGATCCGGCGATTTACCCGGATGAAGCAACGATGCAGAACCTCTACATCACAACGCCTTACCCGGCGAAGACTCAGCGGGTTGTGACCCGTCTGTGGACCAAGATCAAATCGGGCACCTGATCCGGTTTATCTCGGCAGGGCGGGGTTCCCGCCTTGCCCTTTTTTCCAGAATGTCGAACGGGGGCCGTAGTGAACTCAGACGTCTTTGCGCCGTGGGATGACCCGCAGGCGAAACCCTTGATCCAATTCCGGAATGTCACCAAGCGGTTTGGCGACTTTACGGCCATCGACACCCTTTCTCTGGATATTTTTGAGCGCGAGTTCTTTGCCCTTCTGGGGCCGTCGGGTTGCGGTAAGACAACCATGATGCGGATGTTGGCCGGGTTCGAAACCCCGACCGAAGGCCATATCATGCTGGGCGGCCAGGATATCGCCCCGATCCCGCCAAACAAACGGGCGGTGAACATGATGTTCCAGTCCTACGCGTTGTTCCCGCATCTCAGCATCTGGGACAATATCGCGTTCGGTTTGCGCCGGGACAACATGCCCAAACATGATCTGCAGGACCGTGTCGAAGAGATGTTGCGCCTCACGCGGCTGGAACAATTCGCACGTCGCAAGCCACATCAGATTTCGGGCGGTCAGCGCCAGCGCGTGGCGCTTGCCCGATCTTTGGCAAAGGCCCCCAAACTGTTGTTGCTGGATGAGCCGTTGGGCGCGTTGGACAAGAAACTGCGGCAGGACACGCAGTTTGAACTGATGGATATTCAGGAAAAGACAGGCACCACTTTTGTAATCGTAACACACGATCAGGAAGAGGCGATGACCGTCGCCAGCCGTGTCGCTGTGATGGATCAGGGCAAACTGATGCAGGTTGCGACGCCGGACCGGATTTATGAAAGCCCGAATTCAGTCTACGTGGCTGATTTCATTGGCGACGTGAACATTATCGAAGGTCGTGCAACCAAAAACGGAGACGATACCTATCAGATCGACTGGGCCGAGGGGCAAGCGCCACTTACAGCAACGTCGAGCAACGGTTTTTCACAAGGGCAAGCCTGCCACATCGCCATTCGACCCGAAAAGGTGACGATCTCGGCAGACCGCCCTACTGATGCGATCAACGCGGTGCAGGGCAAAGTGCACGACATTGCTTATCTGGGCAACTTGTCCACTTATCATGTCGAGCTGCCTAACGGCACGATTATCAAGGCGCAGACGGCCAACACTCGTCGCATATCGCGCCGGTCGTTTACATGGGAAGACCCGGTCTGGCTGTCCTGGACAGCCACCGCCGCGGTTTTGCTGGCCAACTGATGCGTCGCGCGTTTCTGATCGCTGTTCCTTATGTCTGGCTGCTGGCGCTGTTTCTGGTGCCGTTCTTTATCGTTCTGAAGATTTCACTGTCAGATACGGCCCTGGCAATTCCGCCATACACTCCGACGCTGGATTTTTCTGCGGGCTGGGCCGGGATCAAGGACTTCTTCGGCCAGCTCGATCTCGAGAACTATGTTTGGCTGACCGAGGATGACCTCTACTGGAAGGCCTATCTGTCCAGTGTCAAAATCGCGCTTATTTCCACGTTTCTGACTCTGCTGGTGGGCTATCCCATCGCCTATGGTATGGCGCGCGCGCCGGTCGAGTGGCGGCCGACGCTGATGATGTTGGTGATCCTGCCCTTTTGGACGTCGTTCCTGATCCGCGTTTACGCGTGGATTGGTATTCTTGGGACCGAAGGCTACCTCAACCAGCTTTTGTTATGGACTGGTATTATTTCAACTCCGCTCACCATTCTGAACACGCAAACGGCGGTCTATATCGGTATTGTCTATACCTATCTGCCCTTCATGATCCTACCGATTTATTCAGCCTTGGAACGGATGGACGAATCCCTGATCGAAGCCGCCGAAGACCTTGGCTGTTCCCGGATTCAGGCGTTTTGGCTGGTGACAATCCCCTTGTCCCGCCCCGGCATCATCGCGGGCTGTTTCCTTGTCATGATCCCGGTGATCGGAGAGTTTGTGATCCCCTCGCTCCTCGGTGGCTCGGGAACTTTGATGATCGGCAAAGTGCTTTGGGAGGAGTTCTTCTCGAACCGCGATTGGCCCGTGGCCAGCGCGGTCGCCGTGGTGTTGTTGGTGATCCTCGTGATCCCGATCGTGTTGTTCCAGCGCAACCAGCAAAAACAGACGGAGGCCGAGCAATGAGCAGGCTGAGTTGGTTTAACACTGTTTCGCTGACGCTGGGATTTGCGTTCCTCTATATCCCGATGATCATCCTGATCGTCTATTCGTTCAACGAAAGTAAGCTGGTTACAGTCTGGGCCGGGTTCTCAACCAAATGGTACGGTGAGCTGGCCCAGAACGAGGCGTTCTTGGACGCTGCGTGGGTTACGATCCGGGTGGCCGTGTTTTCATCAACACTCGCTACTATTCTGGGAACAGCGGCGGCATATGTTCTGGTGCGCGGGGGGCGTTTCTTTGGGCGCACGCTGTTTTCCGGGATGATCTACGCGCCGTTGGTAATGCCCGAAGTGATCACTGGCTTGTCGCTGCTGTTGTTGTTCATCGGCATTGGGCTGGATCGGGGTATCCTGACAATCGTTCTGGCGCATACGACCTTTTCGATGTGTTTCGTATCTGTCGTTGTATCCTCGCGTCTTGTGACCTTTGACCAGTCTCTGGAAGAGGCCGCGTTGGATCTGGGATGTTCGGCCGCCCAAGCTTTCCGTCTTGTGACCCTGCCGATTATTGCGCCCGCGGTGATCTCGGGCTGGTTGCTGGCCTTCACCTTGTCGCTGGATGATCTGGTTATTGCGTCCTTTACCTCGGGTCCCTCTGCCACAACCTTGCCGATCAAGATATTCTCAGCTGTCAGGCTCGGGGTTAGTCCCGAGATCAACGCCTTGTCCACAATCATGATCGCCGTTGTCACGCTGGGGGTCATAACGGCGTCGCTGGTGACAAAACGTGCCATGGTGCGGCAAAAGCAGGATGAAATGGCTGCGGCGCGCGCCGAATGAAACGCGTATTTCCCTCTTACACCTACGGCCCGGGCCCAAGAGAGGGCTGTTGGTGGGACGAAACAACACCCAGTCCGGATTGGCCAACGCACCAAGGCGATGATGCGGTAGATATTGCCATCGTAGGTGGCGGGTTCACAGGTCTTTCCGCGGCGCTGCACCTCGCGGAATCTGGTGTATCCGTCGCCGTTTTCGAAGCTGAAACGCCGGGGTGGGGGGCCTCCGGTCGCAATGGCGGTTTTTGTTGTCTTGGCGGCGCGAAACTAGGCCTGAAGGCGATGGAGCGAACTTACGGAACGCAAGCGGCCCTTGATTATGAACGGGCTGAGGAAGAGGCCGTTCAATTGGTCGCCGACCTATTACGCACCCATAACATCGAGGCGGATACCCATTCGAACGGGGAAACCCAGTTGGCCCATAACGCCCGTGCGATGGAAAAGCTAAGGCGAGGTGCAAGTGAAACCGGCACTTTGCATGAGGCGCAGGATCTGCCGGATCTGGGTTTTGGCGATAGTTTTCACGGGGGTTACACAATTCCTTTGGGCTTTGGGTTAAATCCCAGGAAATACCTGTTTGGACTGGCCAAAGCAGCACAGCAACGTGGTGCCAAGCTGTTTCAAAACAGTGCTGTTTTGAGTTTAGAGAAATCGGTGAATGGCTTCACTTTACGAACGGTTTCGGGCCATGTCCGCGCCGAAAATGTTCTGATTTGCACCAACGGATACTCCAGCGAAGATGTTCCGATGTGGCTGTCGGGTCGCTACATGCCCGCCCAATCCACGGTTTTGGTAACGCGCCCCATGTCAAAGGCTGAGTTGGAATCGCAAGGATGGACAACCGATCAGATGTCGTATGACACACGTCATCTGCTGCACTACTTTCGCCTGATGCCGGACCAAAGGTTCCTGTTCGGTATGCGCGGCGGCCTCAGGTCATCGCCGGGGGTTGAGGCTGCTATTCGTCAAAAGGTTCAGCGAGATTTCGTGCGCATGTTCCCTGCATGGAAGGCGGTGGATGTGACCCATATGTGGTCCGGGATGGTATGTATGTCGCGTGACTTGGTTCCATTCGCGGGACCCGTTCCCGATCAGCCCGGCCTGTTCGCCGGTTTCGCCTTTCACGGAAATGGAGTGGCGATGGGGACGTATTGTGGGCGGGCTTTGGCGCGACTTGTGTTGGGCCAGCAGACCGGGCTTCCGGCGCCTATTTCGCAACCGCCACGCCGATTCCCTTTGGGGTCATGGCGTCGAGCTTTGATGCCACCCGCCTATGCCATGATGGCCATTGCTGATTTATAACGGGGCTAGAGCAAGCTCGCCTCAAGCCGAAGTCCTACAGCATAGTCTTCGGCACCATTCTCAACGCGCCAAAGGCAATAGGCAGCCATTCTCCATGCGTACCACGGGCGCAGTGTTTTAAAGCGCTCGACTGTTTCGACATCGCCGTAGGCCGTTAAAAACTGGTGCTCTTCCTCAGACGACAAAGGTTGACCGCGGTATAGGTATTGCATGGCGGGCGACAGGAACATGGCGATATCCTCGCACGGATCGCCATACGCAGGACATTGCCAGTCAATCAAAGTAAGGCCGGAAGGAGCGACCAGGATGTTTCCCGCTACTGGATCCCCGTGGATCAGACAGGATCGGGCGTTGGGCGCGACCTGCAGATTTGGGCGCAACTGCTCTAGCTGCGCCTTGGTTTTCGAAACGCACCCGTCCAGAATTTGCGCGGTATGAGCGTCCAACGCTGAACTGCCGTTACAACCTGCCGGGGCCAGAACCGATGCGTTATGGGTATGCAATCTGTACAAAAGGTCGGCGACATTCTGAGGTTGCGACTGCCAAGGCGATCCCGGTGCATGATCATAAAAAACCCAGTGACCGTTTTCGTGCGTTCCTGTCGCGCGCAGACGCGGAACGAAACCTGTGTCTTGAAGGGCGCGCAGGCACTGGGCCTCCAGTTCTGCATCATTCCTGAAAAGCGGATTTCTGAGGTTGGCCCGATACAGTTTCAGCACCTTATCGCCGTCACCACCCAATACTTTCCAAACCTGATTTGTGCGACCACCATAAAGGTTCTGAAACCGCGCATTGCTTTCTATGAGACAGGCGTTCCGCAAGTCTTGGACAAGGTCTTCAGGTGGGGCAGTTAGGTCAGGCAGCGGGTTCACCAATTGAGTACGCGAGTCGCAGGTTGCAAACCTTTCGCCCGTCTTGCCCCTCAGATCAAGCGCCAGCTCTGACGCCTGTCACAATTCCTGCCGGGACAACTTGCCCGCTTTTCAGTGTTAGAAAGACAGAACCATCTAGCACCTGGGCTTCAACGACTTTGTTGTAGGCCGAGGCGAGCTGTTCCGACAGAAGTTCGTCTCCGTCATAGCTTTCGAGTGTTGCCGAATAACTGCCGGGGGGAAGAGGATTGCCAGCGCCATCTGTGCCTGCCCAGACGAATTCGGCCTGGTCTGAGGGGACGCTTATCCGTTCGATGACGGTTCCACTCTCGTCGCGGATCGCCATCTTGGCCGCAGTGGCCGCCGGATCGACCTCGACCTGTAACGTTAGGGGCTCACCGTCGAAATAAAACGAAGAGGCTGAGCGCACTTCCATTCCAACCCAGGCAGCAAGTTCTCCCATATCGACGTTACCCATGTTCACGGACAATGACGACAAAAGCTCGTTGGTATGGACTTGCTGCTCTACCATTGAGAATTGGGCCAACTGCGACGCGTATTCGGACGAGTCCAACGGCTCCAGCGGATCCTGGTTTTTAGCCTGCGCCGTCAGCATCAACAGAAAGGTTTCAAAATCAGACGTAAGCCCTGAACTGCCTGATTGCGCAGATGATTGTGTCTGGCTTGGGCTTTGTGTGGCAGGTTGGGTGGAAGTGATCATTGTCATAACCTCAGGTCGATGCGGCCGGTAGCACCCAAACGTTGTGCAGGCAGCGCGTTTAATGGTGTTGGATCGTTTTGGTCGTCCTCAACCTCTGATCCAGTTTCGGTATTGGCGGCGTCTTGCTGCGCGTGAGCGGACGAGCCCAGGTCAAAAGACAAATCCCCGAACCCGAGGTTTTTGAATTCTGTTTCCAGCACAGAAATGTGGCGTCGCATCATGTCCAATGTCTCTGGACGTTCGGTCGCAATTGTCAGGTGCATGCCATCGTCGCGGTTGTTTAGTACGATGGAAACGCGGCCCAGTTCTTCTGGGTTCAAGGCGATTTCGATGATGCCACCCTGTGGTCTCGCGTTTATTACGGCGGCCATCTGACCTGCGATCGCACGGGTTGTTTCCGTGCGCGGAGCGGTGGTCAAAGCATGCGCTGAGCCTGCCGTTTCGCGTGTCTGTGACAGAGTGGAAATGTCCTTTAACGGAAGCGCTTCATCCGATTCCGTAACGAGTAAGCCGCCGGTGCCATCTTGGGGGTTTGGCATCATAAGTTGCATTTGAACGACAGAAGGCGCTTTGTCTGGCGAAGAAGGTTTTTTTGCGGGAACAGATGCCGAAATAACGGAAACCGGATCACGCCCCGGGTTCGAAAAACCACCAGTAAATTCTTGAGCAGGTCGAGCATGATCGTGAGACTTATCGAGCTTGTGTGTCACAGGAACTACTTTAGCAGCTAGTGGAAGTTCCCCGGCGTTTGGTAATGCTGCGGTTTGGGTTGTCATGTCTACGGAACGACGGAACGCCTCGTCTGGTATAGCTCTCTGATCCAACGCAGGGGCCGCTACAGTGAATAGCGACGGTGGATCAATGGGGCTGGCAGTATCAGCAAGGTCTGTCTCCACTGACTGCGGGCCAGTGACCTCCGCTATGGGGTCGTCATTGGCCGGTGCATCCTGATCGTTCTCCGCAACGTGATCCAATTGCACTGCGGCTTGGTGCACGTCAGTATCTGGAGTTGCCAAAGTGGGAGTTTCGACCTCATCCGTCGCTGGCTGCGCCTGTTCCTCCAGAACGGATTGAAAAGAGCCATCCATTTTGGGCTCGTCGGTGTCTTTGGCGTTCGCGCCGGTCCTGGCGCTGGCTGCAGGTGCCGATGTCGTCACTGAAAGAGGGTTGGGCATTTTGCTCCGGCTCCGATTGTGTGATCGGAAACCTGCCCGCAGGAAGTTACGTTTATTTTAACCGCTATCGTCTTTGTTCGAGAAAGTTCTAAGCAAATTTCGGAGAATACGATGAAGATTTCCACGACGACGCCGACCTCTCAACCACCAGCGGTGCATGACAAGTTGCGATCTGCGGCCATTGAGTTGGAAGCAGCCTTTCTGACCGAGATGCTAAAATCCGCCGGGCTTGGTCAATCGCGCGAATCCTTCGGGGGCGGCACCGGCGAAGACCAGTTCACGTCCTTTCTGGTGCAACAACAAGCGCGCCAAATGGCCGAAGCCGGAGGGGTCGGACTTTCTGAAATCTTGTTCCGGTCTTTGATGGAGGGTGCTCATGCCGACAAAGCCTGAAATCAATCTGGTCAAATCTCTGGAAGAGCTACTGGATTCAGAGCGTGCAGCTTTGGTTCAGGGGGATCTGGACCAGCTCAATCACATGGCGCCTGAAAAGGAAAAACTGATCGGTGCGATAAATGACCTCGAAGTCTTTGACACCGATGCGCTGACCCGTCTGCACAAGAAGGTCGAAAGAAATCAGGCGCTTCTGAACAGTGCGGCGGACGGCATTAGCGCTGTCGCTGAACGGATGGCTGAACTGCGCCGGGTTCGGCAGGAATTCACTACATATGATGCGGGTGGACAGCGTAGCGGTTTTGCTGTGCGCAGCCACGCCAAGCTTGAGAAACGCGCCTAATCGCAGGTTTGATTCAAATCTGAATTTTCAAACCACCGGGCTTTAGCACTCCGTTAGGGGATCAGAGGCAAAGGTAGTCGGGCACTTGGAAACAACAGGTGGCGCGAACAGCCGGACGGCGGATCGCAGTGATCAGAAAGACGTTAAAGCCCGCAGATGGTGCGGGGTTAGCACGGGCGCAAAGGGCCCATACGTAAAAAAGGAAGAAGCTATGTCCAGCATTCTGACCAACAATGGCGCAATGGTTGCGCTGCAGACCCTGAAATCGGTCAACAAGAACCTGGCGATGACCCAGAACGCGATCTCGACTGGTAAGGACGTTGCAACCGCCAAGGACAACTCGGCGGTCTGGGCGATCTCGAAAGTGATGGAATCCGACGTCAAGGGATTCAACGCGATCAAAGACAGCCTGGCGCTGGGCGAGTCGACTGTCGCGGTGGCGCGGAACGCATCGGAAACCGTGACCGATCTGCTGAACCAGATGAAAGGCAAGATCGTCGCGGCGCAGGAAGACAACGTGGACCGCGACAAGATCAACACGGACGTGAGCGCCCTGAAGGATCAGATCGAATCTGTTGTGGGTGCCGCGCAGTTCAACGGCCTGAATCTGGTCAACGGTGGCGCAGGAGCGTCAATCCTGTCCTCTCTGGACCGTGATGCGGGGGGTGATGTGACTGCGTCGTCCATCAGCGTTGCTGCGCAAGATCTTTCGGTGGGCGGCTACACGGCCAAGGGCGTTCTAGCGGGGTCAGATAACGTGACCACCGACAACGACACGGCTGGTTTTACCATGGATAAGACCGGTGGCAGTGGTGACATCGTGATCGACAGCTCGACCGACAACTTCGAAGCGGGCGACAAGGTCTCGATTGCCGTGGGTGATCAGGTTGCGACCTACACCATCCAGGACTCTGACCTGGATCCGTCGGGCACCTATGACGCGGCTTATACCGATGCCATTGTTGCTGTGGGTCTGAAAAACAAGATCGATGCGTTGGGTGTCACGGGCGTCGCGATTGACTACGACTCGGGCAACCCTGGAACGTTGAGCTTTGTGACTGGTACTGCAACGGCTGGTGCGGACGCGGATCGTGACGTGACCGTTGCGGCCCAGTTCACCAACGCTGGTGCAGGCGGTCTTGGCGCTCTGGATTCGATCGACGTTTCCACGGATGCGGGAGCACTGGCCGCTCTGGGTACCATCGAAGGTCTGATCGATACGGCCATCGACGCCTCAGCCGCCTTCGGCTCGGCGCAGGGTCGGATCGAGACGCAGAAAGAGTTTATCTCGAACCTGTCGGACTCGTTCAAATCCGGTATCGGCTCGTTGGTGGATGCCGACATGGAAGAGACCTCGGCCCGACTGCAGGCCCTGCAGGTGCAGCAGCAGCTGGCCACACAGTCGCTGTCGATTGCCAACCAGGCACCGCAGTCGATCCTGTCTCTGTTCCGCTAATCTTTGGAACCTGGTCGGGGCGTGGAAACGCGCCCCGACACTGACCGGCAAAAGACGGCTTATTGGAAGGATTTCAAGTGACACCGCACTCTCTTGCTCAGCGAGCCTACGCACAGACCGCCGCCCCCACCCGCACCCCGCGCGACACCGAATACGAGGCAATCTCAAAGATCACGCATCGGCTCAAGGCCGCTGCCGCCCGGCAAAAGACGGATTTTGGCGGATTCGTTCAGGCCCTGCACGAAAATCGCCGCCTTTGGAGCGTTTTGGCCAGTGGCGTCACCGATTCCGACAATGGATTGCCCAACGACTTGCGGGCGCGGATTTTCTATCTGGCTGAGTTCACCGAACAGCACAGCAGTCACGTCTTAGGTCAGAAAGCATCAGTTGAACCTCTTTTGGAAATCAATATGGCCGTCTTGCGTGGGCTACGGCAGATGAGTGCTGCCTGATGGGGGGGCTTGTCTTGAAACTGGCCCCGAAAGAACGGGTGCTGATCAACGGAGTTGTTTTGGAAAACGGCGACAGACGCAGCCGTTTTTCCATCATGACCCCAGATGCCAATGTACTGCGTTTGCGGGATGCTATTCACCCCGATGAAGTCAACACGCCGGTTCGGCGTGTCTGCTATGCCGCGCAACTCGTTCTGTCCGGAGACATGGAGGCGGATCATGGCCGCCAACAACTTTTGCGCCGGGTAGAAGAGTTGAGCCAGGTCTTCACAGATGCGGACAGCCGCAAGGTGTTGGCCGAAGCGACAGAGGCGCTATTGGCAAAGCAATATTACAAGTGTCTGAAATCCTTGCGCGCATTGCTGCCGCGCGAAGAGCGCCTGATGGCATACCGACAATGACGTTTCAGCCGGTCGTCCCTTCTGGTGGTCTTGTCGGATGGCGTTTCCTGCAGCGGACATATGATACGCAGATCGATAGTTTCGCATCATCTGCCGTCAATGAACGTGAAACCCGCTATTTCCTTGAGAATATCAGTAAGGTGGAAACCGCAGAAGATTTGGTTTCGGATCGTCGATTGCTTCAGGTCGCCTTGGGTGCCTTTGGCTTAGAGGGCGATATCAATAATCGTTACTTTATTCAAAAGGTGCTGTCGGATGGAACCAGCGCAGATGATGCGCTTTCCAATCGGTTGTCCGACAAAAGATACCGCGAGTTTTCCGAGGCTTTCGGGCTTGGCCCCGGTGAAATTCGAAGGACTGGCCTGATCACGTTCATGGAGGATATTGCGCGCGACAATGTCGTCTCACGTTTTGAGGTCGCTGTAGGAGAGCGGGATGAAACAATGCGCATTTCTCTGTATGCGCGACATGCGCTGGCCGATCTTGCCGGGCAGGAGGGCAGCGGCGATACAAAATGGTTCGACTTGATGAGCTTACCTCCGCTACGGAATATGATGGAAACAGCACTCGGCCTGCCATCCAGTTTCGCGCAGCTTGATATCGACAGGCAACTCGAGGTGTTCAAAGATCGGTTGTCCCGCGCAACCGGATCTGACGACCTTAGCCAATTCACAGAAGAGGCTGCCATCGAGCAGCTTACAGACAGGTATCTGGCGCGAAGTCAGATTGCGCAGTTACAAAACACAATTTCACCGGCGCAGACGGCTCTGATCCTGCTGGGGGGTTAAGCACAGGATCGGTTGCCTGTCTGGACATTTAGCTTGCTCTCAAGCGGAAATTTGCGTCGGGCGGGAAAGGGATACGCGTTTTACCCATCCAATATTGCATCTGCTTCGGTCTTGAGGGCGAAGGATGCCACCGGTTTTGAGACATTGTGAAGTTTGACATCACCAAGCGGCACCGCGTTCGAACAGGCAGGCAGGATGTCAGCGGAAACGACGATCCGGTGATTGACTGTTTTGCCAAATTCCCCCAACCGAGCGGCAATGTTTGCAGCTTGGCCGATGACCGTAAAATCCAGCCGTTCGCGCGATCCGACATTGCCATAGGTCACGCGCCCATAGGCCACGCCGATCGAGCAGTCACAGTGGATTTCTGAGCCCAGTGTGCGTAGCTCTCCCAGTTTTTCGACGATTTCAATCGCAGTGCGCTGTGCATTGCCACGTGCGGTGATCGAGTCATCTCCGGCCGGGAATACAGCCAGGACCGCGTCGCCGATGAATTTGAGCACCTCGCCGCTGTTTTCATGCACGACGCCTGACACGGTTTCGAAGAAATCGTTCAGGTGGCTTATGTAGGCTTCCCGGCCCAGTTGTTCTTCTAGAAGGGTAGAATTGCGCAGATCGCAGAACATGATTGCGGCGTCGATCTCATCCCCATCGCCCCGCCGAATTTCGCCGCCCAGCACACGGGCGCCGGATCGCTTGCCAACATAGGTTTCCAGCAGAACCTGCGCGTTTTCGCGTTGCATGAAGACTTCGTAAAACCGCGCGATCACGGTTGAGCATTCAAAAACCAAACCGAGGTTTTCCGTGGTGAATCCGTCGGGATGATCGCAGGTCAGCGTTAGAACATTCGTGCGTCCATCGGAAAAGGGCAGGGGCATGGCGACGTAGTCAGTCGCCCCTTTGGCCCGTAAGTCTTCCATGATCGGAAAGCTGTTATGCGGGTTTTCGTCGTTCAGGCGTTGACGTACACCGCCCAGCCCGTTGGACACATGTCGCAAGGGGCTGTTGATATAGGCCGGGTGATCGTGGATCTCGTAGGTCGGTACGTTGGTCGATATTTTGTCGACGCCCTTTTCCCAGATGTAGTGCTTCCCCGCGATGAGCGGATGTAGGGACCACACCAGAATGCTGAGACGTTGAATGGCAATGCCATGTTCCAGCATTTTTTCAGAAAGCGCCTTGGTAAAGTCTTCCGACGATGAGATTTCGGACGCCCCTCGCATTAACCAGTCAATCAGCGGACCGCTGATATTGCCGTCATTTGGGTCGCGGAGCGCATTCTCGCCCAAATCGATCCGATCATAGGCTGCCGACGCGAATCCAATATGCCCTTGAATGATCTTGCTTTCAGGCAAGGCGTCTTCGTACGCCCAAACAGAGTTGGCCAGCCTTTGATCCGGAAGGATGACGTCATGATACGTTGCGGTGCCTTTGAATGGGCAAAACGTCTGAAGATCGGTCTCATCGCTCAGATCAACGCGGACATCCGCACGTGGAATGTAGATCATGGGCGGCAGCCGTGTCTCGTACATCACCTTTGCATTGGTGCTTTGGGCCAACAAGGTTTCGCCCCGGTAGATCGAAACCGGCCCCTCAAGCTCTTCTACGGTGATGTCATAGCCTGTGGCTTTTGGTGCGACGTGGACGTTCACGGTTAACCTCCTAGCGCGGGTCCTACTAGGATGGGCGCTTTACGAAGGCATTCCAAGGGGTGTGCCACTTTTTTCCGCTTTAACGGTTTGTTAGGCGGGCAGGTCAGACCATTTGGATGACGTCTTTTTCGATTGAAAGCATGTAGCCCTTTTTGGCGATGTTCTTGACCAGCAGTTCACTGACCATCTGGTTGCCCAAAGCGTCCCGCAGCCGTTTGATCCGGGTGGCACCAGCAGCTTCGTCGCAATCGGCAGCATTTCTGCCCGAGATCATCGCCTCGATTTGGGCGCCAGACAGAACCTCGTCGTCCAACCGGGACTCAGCCAAAACCGAAAGGGTCTCCATCGCGGCAGGCGTCAGCTTGAAATCCATGTTGTTGAGGTAAACGGTGTTTTCCTCGCGGCTGATCAGCAGGGATGTAACCTGAATACCCTTGCGTTCGATCTGTGCCATGCGGCGATTCAACAGCACCAGCATCACCAGAAAGACTAACGCCGTGACCAGCATTGCGCTTGCGAAAACCAGCAGAACGAAAATGACCATGCGATAGCTGGACAGCGTGTCGGCAAAAGCCGTTCCGGATTGTGCCAGGATTTCCAGCAGACGGATTTCGGCCTGCGTTGTCAGGTCACTTTCGACGAATAACCGTTCGACACGAGCGTTAAAGGCATTGGCGTCCGGCAAGGTCCAGAACAGGAAAACGGCTGCGGTCACCAGAATCAGAACAATCGCCGCGATACCCGCGCCGACCAGCCTTACACCTGATCGTCGCGCCTCAGTAACGGAGATAGAATTTTCCGGCATTGCCCTTCCTTTTGCCCAACCCTTCCGGCCCGAAAACTGACATGACATTCAGCAGGGTCCAGCCCGATCCACGCAGACGTTGCGAGACCTCTTTTTTCGCCTTTCCCTTGTCACAGGCAGACACTTTCATGACGCCGTAATGCAGCCGCAGCGGGTTGTCTTGCTTGGCCTTGTAATCGGCATAACAATCCGCGGCCGAAGCGCCAGTGCCGACCGATATCAGGGCAATGATAGCCAGAGAAGATAGGATCTGTTTCATAGGCTGCATCCTGCGCACGCCTTCGCCTGATATTCAATATCCTAAGGGGTTTCGGGGTCCTGATATCCGATAACATTTACCCGTTATTGCTTGTCTGAGGGGCAAGCGACCAGTGTTGGTGCAAGAAATTCGCGGTCCGCTTGGGATCGCATCAGCACGAAAAAGGACAAACAACATGCACCGCAAATTCATCGCTCTGATCGTTGCAACGGCAATCACAATCACAGGCGTTTCAGTGTCACAGGCGCGGGCCGCAGACGCCAAAGACATTCTCGGTGGTCTCGCTGCAATCGCGATCATTGGTGCGGGCGTGCACTACTACAACAAAGAAAAGGACAAAGAGCGTGCCAGCCGCCACAAGCAACATGTCTACAAACCAAAACCCGTAAAGCCGCATCATCCGGTACGGCCCTTGCCCCATCGGGTCGCCAGATATGATCTGCCCAGACGGTGCCTGCGGACATTCAAAAACTACTCGCACAAGCGCCCGCTCTATGGCCCGGGTTGCCTGCACGATCATTACAAATACGCAAATAGCCTGCCGCGAGAGTGCCTTGTCGGTTTCTGGAATGGCAAAAAGGTCAAGCGGGCATACGAACCCGCATGCCTGCGCCATCACGGATACCGCACGGTTTACAAGTAACCGTATCCGAGCAGGAGCGGCGCCAAAGAAGCGCTGCGGAAGAAGAGGGTGGCGAAAGCTGCCCTCTTTTTTTCTTGCTAAGGGCCCGGAAACAGGATTTCCCGGATCTATGACGATACCGAGTTACGACATTGAAACATCATTGGCCGAAGACGGTTATCTGCGGATCGCCGGTGTGGACGAAGTTGGCAGGGGTCCGCTTGCCGGACCTGTAGTTGCCGCGGCCGTTATCCTGAACCCGCAAGACATCCCCCAAGGTCTGAATGATTCCAAAAAACTGACAGCCAAGCGCCGCGCCGCTTTGGACAGTGTTCTGCGTGAATGCGCCGAGATTACACTTGCCGAAGCCTCGGTTGCTGAGATTGACGAACACAATATCTTGCGTGCCTCGCATTTGGCGATGGAGCGGGCAGTGGCGGCGCTGGACCCGCCACCGGATTTTGTTCTGATCGATGGAAACATGATTCCGCGCGGGCTGGAAATTCCATCGCGGGCTGTCATCAAGGGCGATGCACATTCGGTGTCGATTGCGGCTGCTTCGATCATCGCCAAAAACTGGCGGGATCAGCTGATGGTGGATTTGGCGCAACAGCATCCCGGATATGGATGGGAGACAAACGCGGGTTATCCGTCAAAACAACACAGGGAAGCCTTGCGAAATCTTGGTGTCACCCCACACCATAGACGTTCGTTCAAACCGGTCCACAATATCTTGTATCAAGAGAAAAACGTAAGTCGCTGATTCAAAAAAGAAATTGACGGCGAATCGTCTTTGACTCATCCTTGTCTCAACCAAATGAGCGCAAAAGCGCCGTGGACACTTGAGGCAGTGATATGACTACGACCACCAAAAAGGGCGCAAAAGCGCTCCCTTTAAACACGATTATATCCGGGGACTGCATCGACGTGATGAACAGTCTGCCGGAGGCGTCGGTTGATCTGATTTTCGCAGATCCGCCTTATAATCTGCAGCTGAAAGGTCAGTTGCACCGCCCGGACAACTCTCAGGTGGATGCGGTTGATGATCACTGGGATCAGTTCTCTAGCTTTGGTGCCTATGATCATTTCACGCGAGAGTGGCTGAAGGCGGCGCATCGTCTGCTCAAGCCCAATGGCGCGATTTGGGTGATCGGCTCGTATCACAACATTTTCCGGGTGGGATCGGCCCTGCAGGATGCAGGATATTGGATTCTGAACGACGTCGTATGGCGCAAGTCGAACCCGATGCCGAACTTCCGCGGAAAACGCTTTACCAACGCGCATGAAACGATGATCTGGGCCTCGAAACGCGAAGGTGCGAAATACACCTTCAATTACGAAGCGCTGAAGGCCCTGAACGAAGGCGTGCAGATGCGCAGCGACTGGGTTTTGCCGATCTGTACGGGGCATGAGCGGCTCAAGGATGAAAACGGTGACAAGGCCCATCCGACACAAAAGCCGGAATCGCTGTTGCACCGCGTTCTGGTCGGCTCGACCAATCCCGGCGATGTGGTGCTGGACCCGTTCTTTGGCACGGGCACCACCGGCGCTGTCGCCAAGATGCTGGGGCGTGAATTTATCGGGATTGAGCGCGAGGAAAGCTATCGCAAAGTAGCCGAAAAGCGCATCGCCAAGGTCCGCAAGTTTGACCGCGAGGCGCTGGAGGTCAGCGCCAGCAAACGCGCGGAACCGCGCGTGCCATTTGGTCAACTGGTTGAACGCGGCATGCTGCGTCCGGGCGAAGAGCTGTACTCGATGAACCAGCGCCACAAAGCCAAGGTCCGTGCCGATGGAACGCTGGTGGGCGACAATGTCAAAGGCTCGATCCATCAGGTTGGTGCGCATCTTGAGAATGCCCCTTCTTGCAATGGCTGGACCTATTGGTGCTTTAAGCGCGATGGCAAGACAGTACCGATTGACGTGCTGCGCCAGCAAATCCGCGCCGAGATGCACAACTGATTTCTTGAATACCGCCGGTGCCTGTGGCCTGACACATGGCACTTAAGCCTTGCCCCGCCGATTTCGGCGGGGTCTTTTGTTTTCGTTACATGCTCAATTCGATAACGTCTGCGGTGCACCGAGGGAGGCTCTGCAATGTCCGAAACCACAGTCAGTGAGTCCCGGTTCAACCGACTTTTCCTAACGCGCCCCGATTCCTATGATCTCGACAACAAATACACCGAGGCTGCGCTGGAAAAACACAAGCGCGAGGGGTTAGAGCTGGCGGTTCGCGCCCGATGGATCGCGATGGCGCTGACCGGAGTATTGCTCATTTTCCTGAACCCGCATTGGGAAGTGCTGTGGTATCACTTCATCCTGTTGCTGATCTGCGCGAATGGCTGGCTGATCCGGCGCGCGGGTCGTGTGGGGCAATCGCGTGTCGAGCTTCTTCTGATCTTCGTTGATCTTTTTCTTATGACTTTGGGAATGATTGTTCCCAACCCGTTCAGCGACGACGTGCGCCCTTTGGCCATGCAGTACCGGTTCGACAACTTCCAGTATTTCTTCATCATTCTGGCTGCGGGGACATTGGCATACTCATGGCGCACGGTCGTGGCAATCGGGTCGTGGACTGCGATGATGTGGACAGCGGGCTGGATCATCGCCTGGTGGGTGGCCACACCCATTCCCGGGATCAGCGAGCGCGTGGCTGAGGCGTTGGCAGGCTACCCGGATGTGGCTGAGTTGCTGGACCCCAACAGCTTTATGCCATCGCAGCGCATCCAGCAGGTGGTCGTGTTCATGATGGTTGCGGTGACTTTGGGTATCTCAATGCGGAGGCTTAACCGTCTTTTGATGAGCAACGCAGGTCTGGAACGCGAACGCGCAAACCTGTCGCGTTACTTTTCACCGAACGTCGTCGAAGAGCTAAGCCAGAATGACGAGCCGTTGAAACAGGTTCGAAAAGAAAACATAGCCGTGTTGTTCATCGACATAGTCGGCTTTACCAAATACGCGGCTGGCCGGGATCCTTACGAAGTGATCGAGGTCTTGCGTGGTTTTCACGCCCGCATGGAGACTGAAGTATTTCGCCATCACGGCACGTTGGACAAATACCTTGGGGATGGTTTGATGGCCACCTTTGGTACGCCGGTAACGACCCCACTGGACGCGAGCAATGCGGTGGCCTGTGCCCGGGCAATGGTTGACGTGATGGACCGTTGGAATGTCGAAAGACGGCGTTCGGGAGAGCCCGAAATCCACGTTGGGATAGGCGTGCATTTTGGATCGGTTGTTCTGGGTGATATCGGGGCCAACCGGTTGGAGTTCGCCGTGATTGGGGACGCTGTGAATGTCTCGGCGAAGCTGGAGGCGATGACGCGTGATTTTGGGGCGCGAGTGGTTCTAAGCGACGCAGTGCGCAACCGGTTGGTCGAGGAAGGCACCAATCCGGCCGACCAGATGGCAGGGTTTGAGAAAGCCGAAAATCAAAACGTGAGGGGTGTGAAGGACCCACTGGATATCTGGGTAATGAAGCCGTAGTGCTCCCGCCGATCTGAATAGCATCAAAGATGCAATTCACCTCGTTGGGCCCAGCAGCGCGCGATCGCGCGCTGCGGTCACGCCCTTGGCAGCGGATTTTGCGATGTGTTGTAGGGCTTCCAATCCGTAATATCCGGGTAGTATTGCTGCCGCCACGCCCGGACCCGCGGGTTCATGACGTGTCGCCAAAGGGGTGGAATCATCGCGGCAACGGTCATCACCGGGTACCCATACGGAAGCTGCGGGGCGGCGTCTTCCGGGTGGTGCTGCAGAAGCGGGAAGCGTCGGTTTGGTTTGTAATGGTGGTCCGAGTGGCGTTGCAGGTTGATCAACAACCAGTTGGATGCCTTTTGTGACGCATTCCACGAATGGCGCGGCTGGACGTGTTCGTATTTGCCGTCGCCTAGATGTTTGCGCGTCAGGCCGTAATGCTCGACATAGTTCACAAGTTCCAGTTGCCAGATCGCGACACCTGCCTGCAACAGAAACAAGCCAAGGCCGGGCAGGCCGCCCAAAACAAAGGCCAACATCAGCATCCCGGCCTGCAAACCCCAATACCGCCAGAACGGGTTGGAACGGTCGGTCCAAGGGCGGCCTTTGCGTGACAGCATGTTCTTTTCAGCCTCGAAGGCAGAAATCAGGCACTCTTTCAGAACACGGGGGTAAAAGCGGTGGAACCCTTCGTTGTAACGTGCGGTCACAGGGTCACGCGGTGTGCCGACATAACGGTGATGCACCAGCAGATGCTCGGACCGGAAGTGAGAGTAAAGCACCATGGCAAGAAGGATATCACCCAACAGACGCTCGGTTTTGCCTTTCTGGTGCATCAATTCATGACTGTAATTGATCCCGACGGTCCCCGAGATCACACCCATTCCAAAAAACAGCCCTATTGTGGCAGCCGTCGACAGGTGATCCGTGTGCGTTGCGTACCAGATCAGGCCGAACAGTGTCAGAAACTGAATTGGCGCCCAAATGTTGGTCAGCAGGATGTACCACTGCAACCCATTATCTGGCGTATCGGGGTCGGCATTGTTCAACTCGAGCCCGGTCAGCTTGTCCAGCACGGCGAAAGCCCACCATGTGAAGATCGGAACCAGCAGGACCCACCAGCCGCCCAGGGATGCGGAAACCCAGATCAGCGGTATCAGTAGAATTGAGACCCAGAACGGCATGGCCGATTGCCAGCGGGAAAGGGTGTCTGGTGAAAGCATGTGAGCGCTCCGAATTTGTGTTCCGAGGTCGACCTCAGACGGTGTTCGGAAAAACGTGTTATCGACCAAGCCAGAGGTCAAGCGCCTTGCGCATCACAGTTGGAAGAACGTTGGG
Source organism: Ruegeria sp. G5 (assembly GCF_056533365.1). NCBI lineage: Bacteria > Pseudomonadati > Pseudomonadota > Alphaproteobacteria > Rhodobacterales > Roseobacteraceae > Ruegeria > Ruegeria sp. G5. The sequence continues at coordinate 88,001 of NZ_JBQFOK010000007.1, forward strand.
TCGAAACGCGTGTTTGTCCATGATGACAAGCTCGCCCGGGTGCATGTCATCCGGGAGCGGGGCCGACCAGATACGAAGAATCAGGTGAAAATGGGTAAAGGTATGGCGCACTTCGCCCGGCAATAACTGCCACTCGGCCACGAAGGGTGGGGCTTCTTGTGGTGCGTCGGACCAGTCCGAGCCCGGCCAGCCCAGCATCCCGCCCAATAGGCCCTTGTCCGGGCGGCGTTCCAGAAGAAGCGCACCATCGGCACGCTGGGCGATATAGATGTGCCCATGCCGGGTGGGTTTGGGTTGCTTGGGGGTTTTGCGCGGCAAATCCGCTTGCGTTCCCACCTGTCGCGCCGCGCAAGGGTTGCGCAGGGGGCATATCCCGCAGGCAGGCGACTTGGGCGTGCAGATTGTGGCCCCAAGATCCATAACCGCCTGTGCGTAATCGCCGGGCCGTTTGGAAGGTGTCAGGATGCTGGCCTTTTCCTTGAGCAGAGGCTTTGATCCGGGAAGCGGGTCGTGGATGTCATAAAGCCGCGCCATCACACGTTCGACATTGCCGTCCAGAACGGTTTCGGGGCGATCAAAGGCGATGGCGGAAATGGCGGCGGCCGTATAGGGCCCAATGCCGGGCAGGGTCAGCAAGGCATCATATGTGTTGGGGAATACTCCGCCATGCTCGTCCGCTACGACCCTGGCACATTTCAAAAGGTTTCGCGCACGCGCATAGTAACCCAGCCCGGCCCATTCCCCCATCACCTGATCATCCGGCGCAGAGGCCAGTGCCTGAACTGTGGGCCAGCGAGAGGTAAACCGCAGGAAATAGTCACGCACTGCGGCCACTGTCGTCTGTTGCAGCATCACCTCGGACAGCCATACCCGGTACGGGTCAGGAGCGACGCCTGCCGCGCGATCTGCCGGGCTTACACGCCAGGGCATTTCGCGTGCATGGCGGTCATACCAGGCCAACAATCCACCGCTCACGTCAAATTCACTGGTGTCACGCAAGTTTTATGTATCTCCATGTCGGGTTTCGCTGGTACCCGGTGTCCTGCCCTCTACAATAGGAGAGCAGGAGTTGGAATCCAGATGCAGCGCAGACGTTCTTCGACACGCGGTTTCAAACGTACCGCGACATTGCTGAACGACCAGATCAGGCGCGCCGGCGAAAGCCGGGGTTTCGCCGTGTCACGCCTGTTGACCCATTGGGCTGAGATTGTTGGGCAGGATATGGCCGCAATCGCGCGTCCGGTGAATGTGGGCTATGGCAAGGGTGGCATGGGGGCTACGTTGACTGTGCTGACAACTGGCCCAAAGGCTCCGATGCTGGAAATGCAGAAAGAACAGCTGCGGGGCAAGGTGAACGCCGTTTATGGCTATAATGCGATCAGTCGGGTTCGCATCACGCAGACTGCGCCAATGGGATTTGCCGAGGGGCAAGCCAGTTTCGATCACAAACCGAAACAGCCAAAACCTACAATTGAACCTGAAATCGTGGCCGAGGCAGGCCGGGCCGCGCAGGACGTCCATGATGGCGATTTGCGCGCAGCCCTTGAACGTCTGGGCCGTAACGTTCTATCCAAACAAAAACGCTGAGAAAGGGCTGATACATGAGCCGTATTGCAACCGGAATATGCGCGGCTGTCGCAATAGCCGCAGGCGGCTATTGGATGTCGCTGTCGAACTCTTCTTCCCCCTCGTTCCCGCTGATCAGCAGCGCTGAGGCGCAAGAAGCCGATTTGGATACGTCGACCATTGTCGAAATGACACTGGGTGCCGAGGATGCTCCGGTCGAAATCATCGAATACGCATCCTATACCTGCCCGCACTGCGCGAACTTCCACAAGGGCCCGTATAAACAGCTCAAGAAGGATTTCATCGACACCGGCAAGGTCAAGTTCATCTACCGCGAGGTGTACTTTGATCGCTACGGGCTTTGGGCGTCAATGGTCGCGCGCTGCGGTGGTCCCGAAAAGTTCTTTGGCATCTCTGACCTGATATATGAGGGCCAGTCCGAATGGACCCGCGCCGGTGGCCCTGCCGAGATCGTGGACGAGCTGCGCAAGATCGGACGTTTGGCCGGGATTGAAAGTGATCAACTCGAAGCCTGCCTGCAGGACGGCACACGCGCGCAGACGCTGGTTGCCTGGTATCAGGAAAACGCCGAGCGTGATGGCATCCAGGCGACTCCGTCCTTTATCGTGAACGGTAAAGCGGTGGACAACCAGCCCTATGAGGAATTCAAAAAGCTGATCGAAGCCGAATTGGGCAGCTGATCCACGGTAAGGCCGGTCTTTTGACCGGCCACGACTTAAGGAGAAGGTGCGACATTCAGCAACATCTGGCGCACCATCTCTGCCTCGTTGACATGAAGTCGAACCGGAAGAGTGATCACCTTGCTGCGAAACGCGGCAGGTAATCTTACGGCGTCTTTTTCCGTGGTGACCATCTGGGCACCGAGCAGACGAGCCTCGTTCTCCAATCGCGTCATCAAGGCGGGAGTGAGTGGTTGGTGGTCATCCAGCGCTTCGGCTCTGAGTAGTTTCGCCCCTTGCTGACGTATCGTTGCAAAGAACTTTTCCGGGTGGCCAATCCCGGCAAAAGCCAGAACCGGTGTGTCGTGCCAGTCCATGCCTGTTTGCAGGGGTTGAACAGCACCGGTCGCATGAAGGATGTCCACCGCATCACCCCATATCTCAGAAAACTTGGACTGGGATTCCGCATCGCCCAAAGACAGAACAAGGTCTGCGCGTTGCAATCCCACTTCAACCGGTTCTCGCAGTGGACCGGCTGGTAGGCAAAGACCATTACCAAACCCTCGTGCGGCATCGACAACGATGACCGACAAATCCTTGGCAACCGACGGGTTCTGAAATCCATCATCCAGAATGATCACGGTTGCCCCTGCGGCGGCTGCAGCACGTGCCCCCTCAGCGCGGTCTTTGGCGACCCAGACGTCTGCAAATGCAGCAATCAGCAGAGGCTCGTCCCCCACCTCATCAGCAGAATGCTTACCAGGATCGACGCGGACCGGCCCCTCGAGTGAGCCGCCGTGACCACGTGTTACGACATGTGCCTGATGCCAGGCGTCGCGCAACTGTTCGATCATCCAAATCACGGTTGGGGTTTTCCCGGTCCCGCCCGCGTTCAGGTTGCCGACACAAATGACGGGGACATCCGGTGCAAACCCTGGGCCTTCGGCGATACGCCTTGCCGTAGCAGCCGCATATAGCCGTCCCAAAGGCGACAATAGCCGAGCCCTGAGTGCAGGTTTGTCCGGGGTGGTGCTCCAGAAGTCAGGTGCTTGCATGATCTTCACCCCGCTGATCCAGGTAATCCTGCACAATGTCGATCAGGTGATCCGTTTGCGGGGCACCCTCTGACACGATTTCCCACCCGGCCAATGCCATGTTTGCAGCCTGATCCGGTGCCAGCAGTTCGACCACGGTGTCGCCAAGCTCGGTCGCTGTTCTAACTGCACGTGCTGCGTTGGCCCGGTTCAGCTGATCGTATAGCTGCTGATGGCGATGCACAAACGGGCCATGTATGATCGCCGACCCAAGCGCTGTTGCCACAAGTGGGTCGTGGCCCCCCGCACCGCGTTCCAGCGAACTGCCCATGAAGGTTACTGGTGAGATACGATACCAAAGGCCCAGATCTTCGGTGGTGGCTGAGAGAATGACCTGTGTCGTATCTTCGATCGTTCCACTCTCATCCCAGTTGGAACAGCGTAAATCCATCGACTCGAGCCTGCGGTGCAGCGGACCGGCTTCGGCGGTGTCGGCGACATGCAGAACAAGGGCCAGACGCGGCAACATGCGCATTGCCTGACGGTGGGCGCTGAGCACTGAGATGAACTCTTTGTCCTGCACATAAGCTGCCAGCCAGATGGGACGACCCGACAGGGCATGGTTCATTTCGATCAGTTCATCTTCGGGCCAAGGGCGAGGGTTGGGACTGACATGCAGCGGCGGTGCCGTATCCACTTTCGATGAGGAAATTCCCAACCGTCGGATATGGCGCACAGTGTCCGGCGAGGCTGCCAGAATCTTGTGAAAGCAATCAAGCGTATACCGTGTGATGTCCGGTAACCATCGGCCGCCCCGAGCGACGTTGATGTCAACCTCGGCTTCGATCAGGATCAAAGGGATCCGACGCTCTTCGGCGCGGGTGATGATGTTGGGCATCAGCCCACCACCGACCCAGATTGCGAGATCGGGCTCCCAGTGATCCAGAAACGCCCGCGCTGCACCGGTCTGTTCCGATGGCAGGTTGACCATTGGGTATTCACATTTGTCCCACCTGTTTAAATCGGCCTCGGGCGGTGCTGTCAAAACGATCGACAGGTTCGGGCGGGCCTGTAGCAAACGTTGGCAGAAATCCACGACCGCGCGCTGCCGGCTGTCCGATGCAATGTGCAGCCAGATCAACTCGCCCTTGGGACGTTGAGCGTATAGCTGATCGGCCCCATTGGGTACGCCCCATGACAGGACACGGTAAGCTGCTAGGCTTAATGAGCGCGGTTTGCTCATGGTTGTATTCCGGGGCCTTTCGGTGCCAGTTTTCGCGACAGTTGATTGTGTATATCACGACCACCTGCAATGACCCCATTCAGACGCGGATGTGCGTTGTTGAAACGCAACGGTTCCCCCATTCGGTCCGAGCACACTCCACCTGCCTCGCGTATGATCAGATCCCCGGCAGCAATGTCCCATTCCCAACTTGGGCGTAGCGTCAGCATGGCGTCGAACCGCCCCTGTCCGACCAAAGCCAACCGATAGGCCAGCGAAGGACGGTAGTTTCGCCCAAAGACCGGAACATCGTGATCTCGCCAGTGGTGGGGCGCGAGATTGGGTTTCGCGGCCAGTACCTCGGCCAATTTCAGGTCATTGATATCAGACACTTTGATCGGAGCGTCGTTCAAAGTTGCACCCTGCCCAACGGCTGCGGCGTACATGAGGTCACGCATCGGCAGATAGATCACTGCCGCTGTTACGATGCCATGCTCGGCCACCGCCAATGAGTGTGCCCATGTCCGCGACCCTTCGGCGAAACTGCGGGTGCCGTCGATCGGATCGATGATGAAGACCTTGTCCTTGGACAGCCGATGTGCGGAGTCCTCGGTCTCTTCGCTAAGCCAACCGTATTTCGGCCGCGCCGATGGTAACCTTTGTTCCAGCATTGCGTTCACGGCAAGGTCGGCCTCGGTGACCGGGCCGGCACCGTCTGGTTTGTCCCAGCGCTGGGCCGTTGAACCTGAAAAGCGCGTGGCGATCTTTCCGGCCTCTAACGCGGCGTCGATCAGCAAAGGCAGGTCAGTTGCCGGCAAGTGTCATCCCTTCGACCAGCAAAGACGGGACGACACGCGACAGATAACTGCGCGCGTCATTGGCAGGGATGATCCGTTTCAGCATATCCCGCAGATTTCCGGCGATCGTGCATTCATTGACCGGATACGTGATCTCTCCGTTTTCGACCCAGAACCCTGATGCACCACGAGAATAATCGCCTGTATTCGGGTTGATCGTCGATCCGATCATCGAAGTCACCAAAAGGCCAGTCCCCATGTCGCGCAGCAAGTCGTCGCGGCTTTGCGCGCCCTGCGTCAGCGCAAGGTTCCAGTTGCTGGGCGATGGCGGGCCCGAAACACCGCGCACCGCGTTTGCGGTCGATGTCATCTCAAGCTTACGCGCGCTGGCCAGATCCAGCGTCCAACCGGTCAGGATACCGTTTTCTACAATCGCGCGGCGCTGCGTCGGCAAGCCTTCGGCGTCGAACGGGCGTGATCCACCAATGCGCGGTCGATGCGGGTCCTCGATCAAAGACAAGTGTTCCGGCAGAACCTGCTGCCCCAAGCAATCCGAAAGCCACGATGCACCACGGGCGACAGATGCTCCGTTGCTGGCGCCCAACAGATGACCAATCAGCGAGGATGAGATGCGTTCGTCGAACAGAACCGGAAACGTCCCCGTTGCAGGCTGGCGTGCGCCCACCTGTTGCACGGCCCGTTCCCCGGCGGTTTGGCCGATTTCCTTGGGGCTGCGCAGATCGGCCTGAAAGGTTCGGCTGTCACCGTCATAGTCGCGCTCCATCCCCGTACCTTCGCCCGAGATCGCAACGCATGAGGTCGACCGACTGCTGCGTTCGTACCCGCCGGAAAACCCGTTGGTCGCGGCCAAATGGACCCGGTGAACACCATAGGATGCTGCCGCGTCAGAAACCTGTGTGACCCCTTTTACTGCGAGTGCCGCAGCCTCGGCGGCCAAGGCATCTTGCAGCAGGGCTTCGGCGCTGGGCTCGGGCGTGGGGTCAAATAGCTCCAGCGCTTCCATATCCCAGCTCGTCGCCAACTGATCACTGTCGGCCAGTCCGGTGAAAGGATCTTCGGGCGCTTCTTTAGCCATTGCGACGGCGCGCTCGGCCATGGCCGTGATGGTGTCAGGGTTGCTGTCCGAGCTTGAGACGATCGCCTGCTTTTTTCCAAGAAAAACCCGCAGCCCCAAATCGGCACCTTCAGACCGCTCGGCATGTTCCAGCGCACCAGCGCGGACTTCGACCGAAACCGAGGACCCGTCCAAGACAATAGCGTCAGCCGCTTCAGCCCCGGCCTTTCGGGCTGCGTCCAGCAGGTTCTGGCTGATTTCTTCAAGTGTACGGGTCATGAAGCCTCCGGTCTGATTGTACTGGACCTAGCCTTGGATGACATGTCCCGCAAGGGCCGCGCGTGCGCCAAGTCCAATGCAACAGTCAAAAGACGGCAAAAACTTTACGTTACCGCAAAAAACCGGCTGCTATGGTTGAGCCCTTGGGCTAAACCTCAATACGAAAAGGATGTTCACTGGTGGCCCTCGAACAGGGGCACGGTCAGGAAAATATATGCAGGACTATCTTTCGCTACGCGGTGTTCAGATACCAAATGACCCCAAAATCATCACGCCACAGGTTGCGCGGTCCATCCGGGCTGAGCGGTATGAAAAGGACGAAGTGACGGGTCTGCCGAAATTTATCGACCCGGCGGATCGCGTGGTTGAGCTTGGTGCAGGAATAGGGTTCATTTCTAGCTATCTTGCCAGCCAATTGAATGTTCAATCGGTTATGTGCGTCGAAGCAAACCCAACGTTATGTGAGTTCATCGGCCGCGTTCATGCAGCGAACGGCATTGAAGGCGTCGATGTGCTGAACACGGTCGCGCTTGCCGATTCTCAAAGCTTGGGAACATCCACGTTCTACATCCGTGACCCGTTCTGGTCGTCGTCACTGGACCCGAAACCAGACTATGTCGAAGAAGTTCAGGTGCCTGAAAGACACCTTTCGGAAATTCTGACGGGTTTTGATGCGAACGTTCTCATCGTTGATATCGAAGGTGGTGAAAAGTACCTGTTTGACGGGGCCAATCTGGCGAACGTTCAAAAGGTATATCTTGAAGTGCACACGCGAAAGATTGGCTTGCGAGGCATCAAAGCTTGTTTTGATCACCTGTCGGCGCTTGGTTTTGCCTACGATCAGCGTGTCAGCAGCGGTGGGTCTGTTCTGTTCCGGCGTATTGGTCGCAGGTAAAACGGGGAAGGCAGCGCTGCTACCTTCCCCAAAGCGGTTACTTGATCCGCTGTCCGTTAGCCAGAATCTGACCGTCTTCCTTGAATTCGATCTGCGAATTCAGCGTGTCCGGCTCTTCCCCTGGTACTGCCATCAGGCCCATCATCATTCGCGCGCCAAGGGCGTCGCTGTCCGACATCAGGCCCATACCGATCAGCTTGTCGATCAAACCGTTCGCTCCGATCAGTTGCAGGTTTGCGGTTCCTTTTGGTGAGGGTAGGCCACCCAGCTCTTCGGTGTTCGAGTTGTCAAAGTCGAAATCCGCGTCGCCTGTCAGTTTGGCCCCGACCAGTGACACCAGCAATTCGTTGATCTTGAGCGAATGCAACTCGCCCGGGGCGCTCTCGGAGAATTCCAGCGACTCGATCGCTTCGGGGTCAAAGAAATTGGTCAGCACTTTGGCGGTACCCGTTGCATCCAGCGCGATTGTCGCCGGGTCGCGCGGCAATGCGCCCGCCGGGTCAAAAATACCCCAAAGCACATCCGACATTGTGAAGTCGGTCAGGTTCATCGCAAAACCGAAAGGCTGAATCTCTTCAGATTGCTGAACGGGAAACTCAAAGCTCAGCCCCGCATTGGCCATCGCAAGTTCGATCGGAAATGGCAGGTCCGCCGTCGTCACGGCCACTTTCGCGCTGTTCTGCTCGATGTCATAGGCCAGGCGCTGGGCGTCAAAGCTTGCTGCAAAACGGCCGCCCTCGGATTCGCTGCCGAGTGAGAACGCTTCACCTTCGCTGGTGCCTTCTAGGGCGGAATTGCCCGCGCCGTAGGTGAACGTACCTGCGAACTCGAACCCTGCATCATAGAACGCCTGCGTGTCCGAGAAATCGAATTCGGATGGAATCACGCTGGTGCCTTCAAATGTGAGATCCCTGAGCGATCCGTCGACCTTCGCGTTGCCTTCGCCCTCGGGATCGTCAAACACCAGACCATAGCTGAGGCCTGCGGCAGTGAATGTCTGATCAACATCGCGGTTTTCGCCGATCTTCATCCGGGAACTACCGGTCAGGTCGGTCATCTCCATGTTGGCCGCAAGCGCATCTGCTGGCATGGGTTCACCATTGACAGATACACCATCCAGTTTGATCCCCAGCGCATCTGCCGAGTAGTCATAGGTCATATCGTCAGGCGAGCCGGATACAACCATCGTCAAACCGCTATGCGTGTAGAGGATATCGGTCGAGAACGTCTCGCCATCACCTTCGCCAGATACGGTCATCGGAAAGCTTTCCGGGAAGCCAATGCTGACCGTACCGTCACCGTTTTCCGTCAACGACATCTGCGGGACTGTCATCTGAAAGCTGCCGTCTTCTTCGGGCAACGACATGGTCAGGTTCATATCGGTGATGTTCAGGACATTGCCGTCGGCGGATTGTTCACCCTCAACGGTGTACCCCATCTGGGTCAGGTAGGTCTGCCAGTCATTCCAGACATCCTGTGCGGTGACATCGGCCAGCGCCCCCTGAGAGATTGCGGCATAGGCCAAAGCTGCACCGCAACTGCGGCGTAGGAAAACGGACATAATAGAACCCTTCTTGATCAATTTTGCGGGCATCGTCGTGCCTGTTGCGTCGGGCGTCAAGGGGCAAGGACTAGACCCTTTCCCCATTCGCGCGGTAGACGTTCACACAATCTAAAAACAACGGAGGTACAGGGTCCAAATGCAAGGAAAAACCGTACTGATAACAGGAGCAAGCCGCGGTATCGGTGCCGAGGCGGGGCGCGTTTTTGCCGCAGCGGGGGCGAATGTTGCACTGGTTGCACGCAACAAGGATCAGATCGCGGCACTTGCTGATGCATTGGGCGATAACGCGATTGCGTTGCAATGTGACGTCAGCGATTTCGCGCAGGTCGAACAATCTGTTGCCGATTGCGTTGATCGTTTTGGTGGTCTGGACGTCTTGATCGGCAATGCAGGTGTGATCGACCCGATCTTTCACCTCTCGAATGCCGATGTTGGCGCATGGGGCAAAGCCATCGACATTAACCTCAAGGGGGTCTTTCACGGTATGCGCGCGGTGCTGCCGGTGATGCGCGCTGCGGGGGGCGGTACTGTCATCACGGTTTCATCTGGCGCGGCCTCGAACGCGATAGAAGCCTGGAGCCATTATTGCGCCTCGAAAGCCGGGGCCAAGATGTTGACCGAGTGTTTGCATCTTGAAGAATCCATCCATGGTATTCGCGCTATGGGCCTTTCACCGGGGACCGTCGCAACGGATATGCAGCGCGTGATCAAGGCCAGTGGAATAAACGCCGTCAGCCAGCTGGACTGGAGTGATCACATCCCCGCTGACTGGCCTGCCCGCGCGCTGTTGTGGATGTGTTCGCAAGATGCGGATGAATTTCTGGGGGCAGAGATTTCATTGCGTCGGGAAGATATACGGAAAAGGGTAGGGCTTACGTGATCGATTTGAACAAGGCCGACGGTTTGTGGACGGTCACGCTCAACAACCCAGGCAAGGCAAATGCGCTGACCGGATCCATGTTGACCGAGCTGTGCGAGATTGCCGAAGCCGCGACAGCGGCGCGCGCGCTTATCCTGACCGGAGCGGGAAAAGTATTTAGCGCCGGTGCCGATCTGGATGAGGCTCGCGCGGGGCTGGCAACTTCGGATTTGTGGGAACGATTGTCAGGTGCAATCGCGACCTTGCCATGTCTGACAGTTGCCGCGCTGAACGGAACATTGGCGGGTGGGGCAAACGGAATGGTGCTGGCCTGCGATATCCGTATTGCGGTGCCATCTGCCAAGTTCTTTTATCCGGTCATGAAGCTAGGGTTTCTGCCTCAGCCCTCTGACCCGGTCCGGATGGCAGCCCTGATCGGACCGGCACGGACCAAGATGATTTTGATGGCAGGACAAAAGATCACAGCGGAGGAGGCTTATACTTTTGGCCTTGTAGACCGTGTGGTCGATCCCGAGGATCTGATGCCCACAGCCCAGCAGTTGGTGGCCGACAGCGTGGCGGCAGACCCAAAGATTGCTGCCGGAATCGCGAAGGTCTGCTCATGAGGTTATCCGGAATACGCCTGCGGGTGGCTGATCCCGACAGGCTTGCTGCATTTTATCAGAACATACTTGGCATGTCGGTTCGACCGCAGGGCGCAAGTCTTCGTGTGGGATACGCAGGGCAAGACGCCGACATACTGCTCATGCCGGGCGGCGGGGGCTATGTCCACGATCGCGGGCAGCGGTACTGGAAAATCGGCTTGACCGTTCCTGACGTGGATCTTGTGGCCTCGTACCTAAGGGCCAACGGGGTCGCGGTATCGGACCCGCAGCAGTTTCTGGACATCGGGTACATGTGCCATCTTCAGGACCCCGAAGGTTTTGTCATCGAGCTGTTGCAGCACCGTTTCGAGGGCAACCGCCCTGATAACGCCGCAGACCCAAACGCTCCTTTTTCAAATGCCTGTATTGGTCAAATCACCCTGAGGACAGGCGACATTGCGGCTGAAGATGCATTTTGTCGGGGGCAAGGCATGCGTTTGTTGTCGATGCAGGACGTGGCTCAATACGGCTTTGACCTCCACTTTTACGCCTTTACAGACGAGACGCCGCCAGAACCGGATTTGTGGGCTGTCGAAAACCGGGAATGGTTATGGCAACGCCCCTATACGACGTTGGAGTTTCAGCACTTGTCAGGCGGACAGTTTGCGCCGGTTCCAGACTATCGCGGACTTGAGTTCGAGGGCCTGACAGAACCGCTGAAGGATGCGTTTGGCGATACGGTCCGTCCTGGATGATCAACGCCTGCGCCGTTTGCCGGGTACTTTGGATCGAAACCCCGGCGGGCGTTTGCGGACCCACGCCAGGAACTTTTCCAGCCGGGGGTGCCCGCGAAGGGCCTCGACCGTGTAGAATTCCCGGGCAAGTTCGGCTTCGGTCAGGGTTGCGTGGACCTCTTTGTGGCAGATGATATGCAGTAATACGGTGGGTCCACCCTTGCCCCCTTTGAGTTTTGGGATCAGATGGTGCAGGCTGCCGCCCCCGTCAGGGATTGGGCGGTCGCAAAGCGGACATGTCGGATCACTGTTCGTCATGGCTTGGGTAAAGATGCGCCAGACGGCGTGAAAAGCAAGGGGACGTCGATGGCGCAGGCAGTGGTAATCGGGGCTGGACCCGCTGGCCTGATGGCCGCGGAGCAGTTGTCTGACGCTGGCCACGACGTGCTTGTGGCCGAGGCCAAACCTTCGGTTGCACGCAAGTTCCTGATGGCAGGTAAGTCGGGCCTTAACCTTACAAAAGATGAACCGTTCGAGGTATTTTTGGATTCCTACTGTAAGGCTTCAGACTGGCTGCGCCCCATTTTGACCGAATTTGATGCCGCTGCCGTTCAGGACTGGGCGCGGGGTCTGGGACAGGACATTTTTATCGGCTCGACCGGGCGGGTGTTTCCCACGGCGATGAAAGCCTCTCCTCTATTGCGCGCGTGGTTAAGCAGGCTGGACAGCGGGGGTGTTCAGATCAAGACGCGCTGGCGTTGGACGGGCTGGGATGGTCAGGCCCTGGTTTTTGAAACCATAGAGGGCAGGCAAACGGTTGTTCCCGATGTCGTTGTATTTGCACTGGGCGGGGCAAGTTGGGCGCGGTTGGGATCAGATGGGGCCTGGGCGCAAACCCTAATTGACAAGGGCGTTGATCTTGCCCCTTTCGCGCCTGCAAATTCCGCGCTGTCCGTGGGGTGGAGCACTCATATGCAGCCACATTTTGGTGCAGCGCTAAAGACTGTTCGATGGATCGCCGGGGAATTGGAAAGCCGGGGTGAGGCCGCGATTTCAGCCACCGGGTTGGAGGGCGGCGGCCTGTATTCCCTGACGCCAGCATTGCGCGACGGGGCGGACCTGTTCGTCGATTTGTTACCTGATCTGGACGAGGTCAGTTTGCAAAAACGTTGGGCCGCCAAGAAACCAAAAGTGACGTTTTCCCAGTGGATGAAAAGGTCGCTTCATCTGCCTCCGCAAAAGATCGCCTTGTTTCATGAGATGGCAAAGCGATGCTCTCTTCCCAAATCGCATGAGGTCGCCGCGCTCAAAAAGCTACCCGTTCTATTCGAAGGGTTGCGCCCGATGGGCGAAGCAATCTCAACCGCGGGTGGCGTTAAGCAAGCTGCACTGGACAAAGGGCTTATGCTTAAGGCACGGCCCGGTGTTTTCTGCGCAGGGGAAATGCTGGACTGGGAAGCCCTTACCGGAGGGTATTTGCTGACGGCTTGCCTTGCGACCGGGAAATGGGCCGGGCAGTCCGCAGCCCATTGGGTGCAAGGATCAGCGTGACCGCGCCAACATAGCGAGGCGGATCAAGGCACGCTCGACCAAGGCCATTGCGGGTGCGGTCTGCCCCGCTGATCGTAGTGATAGGTCGGTATCTGTCAAAACAGTCAGGGCTGTTTCCAATTTCGGTGCACCCCAACCCTGCGCTTGTCGCAAAATGCGGTCGCGGCGTTTACCGTAAACAGGTGGGCGTAGTTTTCCGATCCCCTGAGCTGCCCCTCCGGGGTCAGAGGCACAAGCATACAACGTCCGAAAATGTCTGGTCGCACCAATGCACAACGAAACCGCGTTTGTGCCTTGCGATTGCAAACGGCGGATCAGAGGGCCAATTTCTCCGGCGCGACCTTCGGCCACGACATTAAGGACGTCGTCCAACGCCGCTTCTGTCGAGCGTGGCGCGCAGGCTTCGATATCTTCGATTGACAGTTCCGCCGTATCCTGACGCTTGTAAAGAGACAGCTTTTCAACGGTTTGTGCAAAGTCTCCGGGGCTGATTGCTGCTGCCAGTTCGGTCAAGGCCGACATTGAATCACGCGGGATGTTCTGTAACCCGGCCGTGGCGAGCACCCGCTCGATCTCGGCCCGGGATGGAGGATCATCGTAGATGCCCACGGCATAGGCTGCAGGATGAGCCTCAAACGCTTTGCGGATTTTCGAACTTGGTTTGAGCTGTCCGGCCGTTACGATGATCTGGGCATCGCCGAGGGCCCAGTCTTCGAATGCGGCGATGATTGCCGGGGCGGCCACATCGGTTGTGTCCTCGACAAACACAGCGCGAGGTCCGGGAAAGAAGCCAACGGCTTTGACTGCATCCAGCAACAAAGCTGGATCGCTGCGCAAATCCGCGCCGGGCATCCGGGTGAGCCGCATCTCTTCTTCGGCGGCGTCGCCAAGCAGTGCCGCCAGAACCTGTTGACGTTTCAGCGCAACACGCATCGCGTCAGACCCGTAGATCAGTAATCCCACCTTATCCGCGTCGGGTTTGGCGAAATATCCTTCAGCCTCGCGCGGGCTAAGCTTCATTTGGTTAGGTCCGGGGTCGCGTAAAGGCGAGTAACGATCTGGTCCGAAAGGATTACCATGAGCCTTTCTACCGCGTCCCGTTCGTCTGCCAGCTCTGAAACTGTAGAACCAGCGGCTGAATAGCCTACAAAATCCGCTACCGTTCCGGACGTCAAAACCTGACCAGTGGCATTTGACCTTAGGGCGAAATCTGCGCGACCTTCGATCGTGTATCGGTCTGTTTCGTTTGTCTGCGTGATGGCAGCGCGGCGACGAACTGTCGAAACGTTGACGTTCAGCCCATAATCCTTGCCGGAACTTGCACTGCGACCCAGACGTTGTTCCAGATTTTCAACCAGAAGAAAGCTTTCCACGGTGTTCGGCGCGGAAACTTCCACCCTGCCGTTCAAGGCAGCGCCCGAACCACCGGGGGCGTAAACCGGCTCAAAGCCACAAGCGGCCAAAGCCAGTGGCAACATCAAAAGAGTTCTGCGGTCAAACAACAACATTCACGATCCGGCCGGGAACAACGATCACTTTCTTTGGCGTAGCGCCATCCAGCGCCCTTTGCACAGCTTCGGTGCTGAGCGCGATATTTTCAACCTCTGCTTTGTCCATATCCTTGGGGACACTGATTTCTGCGCGGCGCTTGCCGTTGACTTGGATCGGCAGCGTGACGGTGTCGTCGATCAACATCGCCTCGTCCGCGACAGGCCACGCGGTTGTGGCGACAAGCCCTTCACCGCCCAGCAGCTGCCAGAGTTCTTCGGACAGGTGAGGGGTCATCGGCGACATCAGTTGCGCCAGCGTTTTAGCCGCCGCGCGCTTGGCTTCGGTCCCGGCTTTGGATTTCGCAAGCGTATTGGTGAAAGCATAGAGCTTGGCGATCGAGGCGTTGAAGCCAAAGGACTCAACCCCGCCCGACACATCGTGGATGGCTTTGTGCATCTCGCGCAGCAGGGTTTCGTCTTCGGCGTTGGCCGGGACATCCGCCTCGGCGATTTCAGAGGCGATGCGATGCACGCGGCTTAGATGCTTGAACGCGGCCTCGGCCCCGGATGCGGTCCATTCCACATCGCGTTCAGGCGGCGAATCGGACAGCACGAACCAACGTGCGGTATCGGCACCAAAGGCCGAGATGATGCTGACCGGGTCGACCACGTTTTTCTTAGATTTCGACATTTTGGCCGAGGGGATGATCTCGACCTCGGTGCCGTCAGCCAGTTTTCCGTCGGTCACGTCCTCGGGCAGGTGATAGACCGGGCGGCCATTGGCGTCGCGGGTCTGATAGATTTCGTGAGTCACCATGCCTTGGGTGAAAAGCGCATTGAACGGTTCGATCGCTTTTTCTGGCAGATGGCCGGTGATCTGCATCGCCCGCGCAAAGAAGCGCGAATAAAGCAGGTGTAGAATCGCATGTTCGATGCCGCCGATATACTGGTCGACATTCATCCAGTATTCGGCCTCGGCCAGATCGGTGGGCGTTTCGGCACGGGGCGCGGTGAAACGGGCAAAGTACCACGACGAATCGACGAACGTGTCCATCGTATCGGTTTCACGCTTTGCGGCCGCCCCGCAAGACGGGCATTCGCAGTCGCGCCAGGTTGGGTGACGATCCAGCGGGTTGCCGGGTTTGTCAAAGGTCACATCGTCGGGCAGGCGAACCGGCAGGTTTTCTTTCTTCTCGGGCACCACACCGCAGGCATCGCAATGCACGACGGGAATCGGGCAGCCCCAGTAGCGCTGGCGGCTCAGGCCCCAATCGCGCAGGCGGTATTTGGTTACACCTTCGCCCCATCCGGCCTTTTCGGCGAAATCGACGGTGGCGTTGATCGCTTCTTCACCTGGGGCTTCGGTCAGGCCGGCGAAATGGTTCACCCAGCGGACTTTCTCGGTCTTCGGCGGGACGAAGGCGATCTTGTCGACCGGAGTGTCGTCATCCAGCGCAAAGAACGTATCGACCACGGGCAAGCCGTATTTGCGGCAGAAATCCAAATCGCGCTGGTCGTGCGCCGGGCAAGCAAAGATCGCGCCGGTGCCGTAGTCCATCAAAATGAAATTAGCGATCCAGACCGGTAACTCCCAGTTTGGGTCCAGCGGGTGTTTGACGGTGATGCCGGTGTCATATCCCAGCTTTTCCGCGGTTTCGATGGCCTCTTCCGTGGTGCCACCCTTGCGGCATTCGGCAACGAATTCAGCGACTTCAGGGTTCTCAGCTTCCAGCGCTTTGGCAATGGGGTGATCGGGCGAAATGCCTACGAAAGACGCGCCCAGCAGCGTGTCGGGCCGAGTTGTATAGACAGTAATCGGCTCTCCGCCATCGGTGCGGTCGAATGAAAACTGCAACCCGCGCGATTTGCCGATCCAGTTTTCCTGCATCAGGCGCACCTTTGCAGGCCAGTTCTCCAGAGTGTCCAAAGCATCGAGCAATTCCTCGGAATAGTCCGAGATCTTAAAGAACCACTGGGTCAACTCGCGGCGTTCCACCAAGGCCCCTGAGCGCCAACCGCGCCCGTTCTCTACTTGTTCGTTGGCCAGAACGGTCATATCGACCGGATCCCAGTTCACCACGGCGTTCTTGCGATTGACCAGCCCGGCCTCAAGCATATCGAGGAACAGCGCCTGCTGTTGGCCGTAATATTCCGGGTCACAGGTGGCGAATTCACGCGACCAGTCGATGGACAGGCCCAGAGGCTTCATCTGCCCGCGCATGTCGGCGATATTCCCATAGGTCCAGTCTTTCGGGTGGCCACCGATAGCCATCGCGGCGTTTTCCGCTGGCATCCCAAAGGCATCCCAACCCATCGGATGCAGCACGTTATGTCCCGTCGCCAGCTTGTGACGGGCAATCACGTCGCCCATCGTATAGTTGCGCACATGCCCCATATGGATTCGGCCAGACGGGTAGGGGAACATCTCAAGCACATAGTATTTCGGCTTGTCCGCCTTGTGATTGGCGGCAAAGATACCGGCCTTGTCCCAGGCCTCTTGCCATTTTGCTTCGATTTCGTTGGCCAAGTAGCGCGACATGGTGCGGTCCTTCGTGAATGAAAACGCCGGGTAAGAACCCGGCGTGGTATTAGTGCGATTTTCCGCGGGTTGCTAGAACTTGTTGTCCGCAATGCGTAGCTGTCGCGCACGGGATAGAATCGCATCCTCAACCGCGCGCGTGGTTGCTGCGCTGACAGGTGAGCCGCCGCTGGTCTGCAGCGAGACGGATAAGGAACGTGCCGCCAGTGCAGGATCACTGATGTGGACTGTAGCGCGGTACTGACGTCCGCCGCCCGGAGGAGTGCCGTAACCTGTTACAATTACACCAGTAAACGGGTCTACTTCTTCGACAGGTAAAAAGTTGAGAATATCCAGCGACGCTGTCCACAAGTACCTGTTCACACTGGCAACCTGTTCTGCGTTTCCGGTGTTAAATACATCCCAGATTGTGGTGCGATTGGGATCGTTCAACGCGCGCTCTTCCGAATTGCTGCCATCAGACGTCAATTGCAGGTTTGGATTCGGTGGCGCGTTGCGATTCTCCCCGCAAGCCGACACTGCGACGGTCACTATGATCAAACCGAAAATCGTCTGCAGGCGCATTGTCGAGGTGTCCTGTTTTACTGGGTCTCACTTGCTGAGTGATACTCCTAAACAACGTTATGTTTGGCAACAACCCTATTCTTGTCACATGCCAGTGGGATCAGGGGCGAACTACGCCCTCAAAATGACTGTGGCATCCTTGCACCAATCTGTGGCCAAAGCGATGGTCACATTTAAGCCATGCTTGCGTGAAGGGGGCAAAACAAGCGAAACGGTTCCCGTGCTGAGACACGTGCAATGACATGTGTCGAGTAGAAAACTTTGAAACCGAGGGAAACAAGATGAAAAAAGTTCTCTTCGCATCGACCGCTTTGCTGGCAACTGCAAGCATGGCGTCGGCCGACATTAATTTCAGCGGCTTGGGCCGCTTTGGTATCGGATACCTGGAAGACCGCGACGTAACTTCCGGTGACCCAGAAGCCAGCGATACCATCCTGATCTCGCGCTTCCGTCTGAACATCGACGGTACTGCAGAAACTGACGGTGGTGTTGAATTCTCCGCTCGTGTTCGTTTGGAAGCAAACGAAGACGCGTCTACTGGTGAAGCAAATGCAGCTGCTCTGAGCGGTGCGCGCTTCTCGGTAATCTTCGGTGGTCTGCGTGTTGACGCGGGCAACGTATCGGGTGCCTTCGACAACCTCGCAAACTACTACGGTTTCGAGCCTGGCCTGGAAAACTTCATTGGTCAGTACTCGGGTGTTGACTATGACTTCGTGACCTTCCAGTCGACCGGCGCAGGCGACAACGCTGTATTCTTCCAGTATGCAGTTGGCGACTTCGCGTTTGGCGCATCTTACGACCAAAACACCACGCTGAACGGCAACAGTGGTCTGGCCTCGCTGTCCGGTGAGGACATCTGGGACGTAAGCGTTACCTACACCTTCAGCAACATCACTGCTGCTCTGGCATATGGTCAAACCGGTTCGCAAACCGGTGGCGACGACCCAAGCCTGCTGGTCTTCACCCTGGGCGCCGAATTCGGTGACTTCTCGGGTACTCTGTTCCTGGCGGACGAAGAAGACACACCTGTGAACAGCGCTGGTGAAGAAACCGACGGCACAGCATGGGGTGTTTCGGCAGCCTACAACGTTGGTTCGGCTCTGACCCTGACCGCCGCTTATGGTGACGGTTCGGCAGACGGCGACACCCAGCAGTACGGTATCGGCGCGATCTACGACCTGGGTGGCGGTACTTCGCTGCAAGGTGGTATCGGCAACACCGAAACCGGTGATGCAGACAGCCAAGTCCGTGCAGACTTCGGTGCGGTATTCAACTTCTAAGTTGATCTGAACCGTAAGGTTTAAGGGCAGGTCCTCGGACCTGCCCTTTTCTTTTGCGCTGACATGGTGTTTTCCTGCGCTCAGATCAGAATGAGGAAGCCCATGTCACTGCAAGATATCACCGCCCGTGTCAGGAAAGCCGAAGGTGCTGCGGGTCGGGCCGAAGGGTCCGTGCAGTTGATCGCGGTGTCCAAAGTCCAACCGAATGAACGTGTACAGGCAGTGTTGGAGCTGGGACATCGGTGTTTTGGTGAAAACCGGGTTCAGGAAGCCGCTGGAAAGTGGCCTGAATTCGCAAAGCAGTTTTCAGATATCGACCTGCATTTGATCGGCCCACTGCAGACAAACAAAGCGCGACAAGCCATCGAGCTTTTCACCGCCATACATTCTGTGGATCGACCGAAGCTGGCGAACACCCTGGCGCGGCTGGCCCAAGAAACGGGATCCTGTCCGGATTTGTTCATTCAGGTCAACACAGGTGAAGAAGATCAGAAGGCCGGAATTTTGCCGGCTGATGCGGATGCATTCATCTCTGATTGTCGGAATCTTGACTTGCCGGTCGTCGGCCTGATGTGCATCCCACCGGTGGACGAGGAACCCTCGCTGCACTTCGCGCTGCTTGCCAAAATTGCCGAGCGTAATGGTCTTACCGGATTATCCATGGGCATGAGCGGGGATTTCGAGCAAGCCATTGCGTTGGGTGCAACGCATGTACGCGTCGGGTCAGCTATTTTTGGAGATCGGGTCAAGCCCCAGGGATAATCAGGCGCGTTCCAATATCAACGCGCCCAGCGATCCAATGCAAATGAGCACGGCTGAACGCGATGCATCCTTCGGTCGGATAGCCAGGGCGTCTCCATTGATGCAGAAATATCGCCGAACCCTGTCCCGGGACAGCGTTGGGCCAGTTCCAGTCAGTCAGCAAGACAAGATCATAGAGCGGATCTGCCCGACGCAGCTTTTCATGGCTGAATGCGTAAGGGGCGCGAACCATTTGGTTGTATGCGCCATCGCGGCTGTCATCTGACCACAAATCCCGTGGTCCAATCGGAATAGCCCATTCCGCCGGACGTGCAATCCGGTCAGGGCGATACAGTATCCCGGCGATGTGGTGTATTCCCGTGGGGGTCGCGCCGTCCCCTTCGTGCTTTGTGTCGCT
The DNA here is from genome assembly GCF_056533365.1 of Ruegeria sp. G5. Taxonomy (NCBI): domain Bacteria; kingdom Pseudomonadati; phylum Pseudomonadota; class Alphaproteobacteria; order Rhodobacterales; family Roseobacteraceae; genus Ruegeria; species Ruegeria sp. G5. The sequence continues at coordinate 107,894 of NZ_JBQFOK010000007.1, forward strand.
CAACCCGTTTTTGCCGATCGAACATGGGAAAACTCGTCCTGCAAACCGAACGCCTTGGGGGGTCAGGACAAGGTCGTCAGGGCTCACAGCAAATGGCCCGATTTGGCCGCCTTGGTCGCCAGATAACCCCGGTTATGAGCGGTTTCTCCGACTTTTAGTGGAACCCGCTCGGTCACTGCGATGCCCGTTTTTTCCATCATCGCAATCTTGGCCGGATTGTTGGTCAGCAGCCGGACCGAATTGAAACCCAACGATTTCAGGATATCAGAGCCCAGCCGGAAATCGCGCTCGTCATCTTCAAAGCCAAGGCGATGGTTGGCTTCGACTGTGTCAAATCCCTGATCTTGCAGGAAATACGCGCGCATCTTGTTGGCCAGTCCGATCCCGCGGCCCTCTTGGTTGAGGTACAGCAGAACGCCTGCTCCCTCAGATCCCATTTGGGCAAGAGCCCCCCGCAGTTGCGGACCACAGTCACATTTCAAGCTGCCCATGAGGTCGCCGGTGAAACAGGCTGAATGCAGTCGGGCCAGAACAGGCTTGCTGCGATCTGGACGACCGATTTCGATTGCATAGTGTTCTTCGCCGCCATCCTCGGGCCGGAAAACATGCAGACGACCGGCTTCGGAGACTTCCATTGGAAGGCGCGCTGCCACGATAGGGCTCAGGGCGCTGCGATCCGCCATATGGGGCGCGGCGCGTGTATGATCTATACTGGTCAACCCATGAGCCGCCGCAAAGCCACGGCCATCCTCGACCGGAACAACGACCGCCGCCGGCAATAGCCGTGCGGACTTAGTCAGGGCAATGGCAATCCGGTGCAGATTGGCGTTGCCCTGCCTTTCCGTCATCAACGGTCCCTTCATCGGCGCGCTCAGATCATCCGAGGGGTCGGCGACAGCCTGAACCCATCCGATATCCGCGTCTGCGGGGATGACGACTCGGGCCAGATCGCCGTCATAAGCCCGCGCTTTGAGCGTTTCGGCCCGCCGCACGGTGATCGCCACCACAGGTTCGCCCCCCAGACTGCGCAAATCGGCCAACCGCTGCGCGCTCAGCGTTTCTGACGCGATGGCCAGAACGCTGAATCCGCTGTCATCGGTCAGAACGACGGGCACTCCCATGCGCAGGTCCGCGCGGGCCCTGGCCAGCAATTCCGTAGTATCGGGGATCAAACTCATCTCTGTTACCCTGTAACGAACAGACCCTCGTGTAGCCTGATCCGAGGGAAATGTGAAACAATTCCTACTCATCAGACACGAGGACGTGAGACCCTTGCAGCAAACCTTGTTGATTGCGTCTGAGACGCGCAAGTGGTGGAAAAGGCTTAGGAGGACCGGAGATGGCACAGCTTAAGAAAATCCTGCTGGTGGATGATGACGAGGATTTGCGCGAGGCGCTGAGTGAGCAGCTCGTGATGACTGAAGACTTTGACGTGTTCGAAGCGTCAGATGGCACATCCGCCATGGAACGTGCCCGTGAAGCGATTTACGATCTGGTTATTCTGGACGTGGGCCTGCCCGACACGGACGGTCGCGAGCTGTGCCGGCTGATGCGCAAGCAAGGCGTCAAAAGCCCGATCCTGATGCTGACTGGTCATGACAGCGACGCCGATACGATCCTGGGCCTGGATGCCGGTGCTAACGACTATGTTCCTAAGCCGTTCAAGTTCCCTGTGCTTCTGGCGCGCATCCGCGCCCAGCTGCGGCAACATGAGCAGTCGGAAGACGCCGTATTCGTTTTGGGGCCGTATACGTTCAAACCGGCGATGAAAATGCTGATCACCGAAGAGGATCGCAAAATTCGTCTGACCGAGAAGGAAACGAATATCCTTAAGTTCCTGTACCGTTCGGCAGATGGTGTCGTTGCGCGCGATGTGCTGCTGCACGAGGTCTGGGGCTACAACGCCGGCGTCACGACACATACGCTGGAAACCCACATCTATCGTTTGCGCCAGAAAATCGAACCCGATCCCTCAAATGCGCGCCTTTTGGTCACAGAATCGGGTGGATATCGCTTGGTCTCTTAACAGTCGGTGGATTGACTCAGATCAAAGTGATACTCTGGAAGCATATTTAGGTTACTCCCAACCCGTGCATGTCCGGGTTATGACATGTACCTCCCTGTTGGACTGCCGGGCCGTATGGCCCGGCCTTTTTTTTTGTTTTGGGCGCGTTTACAGCCGGATATGGGTTTGCCTTTCGTGAACCGGCACGGGTTGACTTAGCCAACGGAACACGTGCCAATTCGGCCCATCGAATGAGGAGGGGGAAGTTTGATGCGCGATATCCGGGACCTGTTGAGTATTGAAAAACCAATCCTCTCAGCGCCAATGGGTGGGGCAGCGGGGCCCGATCTTGTGGCTGCGGTCTGTAACGCAGGTGGCTACGGCGTTATCCCGCTTTGGGGCAGTCCAGCAGATCAGGTCGAGGACGGTATCAATAAGGTGCGCGCCCTGACCGATCGAAATTTTGCGGTCAATTTGAACCTTGCCTTCCCATACAAAGATCAGCTGCAGGTTTGTATCGACAAACAGGTTCATGCGGTTTCGCTGTTTTGGGGTATGGAGCCGTCTGCAATTGCAACGGCAAAAGACGCGGGCTTGGTCGTCATGGCCAGTGTCGGTGATGCAAGTGAGGCCCGCGCTGCGCAAGACGCGGGCGCAGATATCATCGTTGCCCAAGGCTGGGAGGCTGGCGGCCATGTTTGGGGGCAGGTGTCGACCATGGCGCTGATTCCGGCTGTCGTTGATGCCGTGACCATTCCTGTCGTTGCGGCGGGTGGTATTGCTGACGGGCGCGGAATGGCTGCGGCCTTGATGTTGGGTGCCTCGGCCGTTTGGATCGGAACGCGGTTTCTGGCCAGCACCGAAGCGGCAATACACGATGACTACCGCACGCGTGTTCTGAACGCGACTGAGGCACATACTGAATGGTACTACGACTTGTATGATGTGAAATGGCCCCAAGCGCCGCATCGAGCGCTTAAGAATTCTACTGCCGAGCGATGGAAAGAAGCGGGTTCTGCCGGTCCGGGTGACCGGCCAAACGAACAAGAAATCATTGGCCACCGCCCGAATGGAGAGGCCGTTGTTCGCTATCAAAGCTATACGCCTTTACGGGGTACTGACGGCAATATCGAAGCTATGTCGCTTTGGTCCGGGCAAGGTGTTTCATTGGTACGAAACGTCCAGCCCGCGGCCGAGATCGTTGACGAGATTTTCAACGACGCCAAGACGTTGCTGAATGCGGGTGTTTCGCGGCTCTGACCAGTCAAAACTCTGATTTTCCGATGGTACCCTGTGAGGCACCAAGTTAACCTGCGGCAACTGCCAAAAAGGAATCCCCGTTCATGCCATTTACGCTTGCTACCTGGAACATCAATTCAGTTCGCCTTCGCGAACCTATCGTGTTGAAATTGTTGCAGGAAGAAGCGCCGGATGTTCTGTGTTTGCAGGAATGCAAATCTCCGGTCGAAAAGATACCCACCGAAGGGTTCGCGGCGCTGGGCTATACCCATATGATTGCCCGTGGGCAAAAGGGATATAACGGCGTTGCGATCCTGTCCCGTTTGCCGATGGAAGAGGTGGGCGACAAGGATTTCGCAGGGCTGGGCCATGCCCGCCATATTGCTGGGCGTTTAGAAAACGGTGTGACAATACACAATTTCTACGTGCCAGCCGGGGGGGATGTGCCAGACCGTGAAGTCAACGAAAAGTTCGGCCAAAAGCTGGACTACCTGACGGACATGCGTGATTGGTTTAATGCCGAAAAACCGGAAAAATCCATTCTTGTGGGCGATCTGAACATCGCGCCGCGCGAAGATGATGTGTGGTCGCACAAACAGCTGCTCAAGGTCGTGTCACACACCCCGATCGAAGTGGAAACGCTTGCCGAAACACAGGATGCGGGCGGCTGGGTTGATGTGACACGGCAGGATATTCCCGAAGGACAATTGTACAGTTGGTGGTCCTACCGGGCGCGCGATTGGGATGCAGCAGACAAGGGGCGACGCTTGGATCATGTCTGGGCCACGGGGGATATCGCAAACGCGGGCCACTCTAGCCGGGTTCTGCGTGACGCGCGCGGGTGGGAAAAACCCAGCGATCACGCGCCGGTCTTTGCGACATTCGATCTGTAATTGCGCAACTCTGCCCTTGGTTTCTGCCGATAGCGGTTGCATATAGGGCCAAAGTTCGAACGAAAGAGTGATTGCCATGGACCTTCTGAACGCCACCGCCGGAGCTGATGCAGCAGACCTGATCATTGACGGGTCCGAAGCCACTTTTATGGCTGATGTGGTCGAGGCTTCTCAGGAGACCCCGATCATCGTGGATTTCTGGGCGCCTTGGTGTGGTCCGTGCAAGACGCTTGGTCCGATGCTGGAAGAGGCTGTGACTGCCGCCAAGGGTGCGGTGAAGATGGTCAAGATCAACGTGGACGAAGCACAGATGATCGCATCCCAGATGCGTATTCAGTCGATCCCGACGGTCTATGCCTTTTACAAGGGGCAACCGGTCGACGGGTTCCAGGGTGCGTTGCCGGGATCCGAGATCAAAGCGTTTGTGGATCGCGTCATCGAAGCCGCCGGTGGTGAAAGCCCGGGTGGTCAACTGGACGAAGCGGTTCAGGCTGCCGAGGAAATGCTGGCCGAAGGTGCGGCAGTAGACGCGGCACAGACATTCTCGGCCATTTTGGGTGAGGATCCAAACCATGCCGCTGCCTACGGGGGATTGGTCCGCGCGCATATCGCGACCGGTGATCTGGATCAGGCCGAAGCAATCCTGAACGGCGCACCCGCAGACATCTCAACCTCGCCCGAGGTTGAGGCGGCGCACGCGCAGTTGGAGCTGGCCAAACAGGCCGCAGATGCCGGCCCCGTGGCAGAACTGACAGCGGCTGTCGAGGCGGACGCGGAAAACCACCAGGCGCGTTTTGATCTTGCACAGGCCCTGCACGCAAACGGTGACGTTGAAGAAGCCGTTGCTCAGTTGCTTGAGCTGTTTCGCCGCGACCGGGAATGGAACGATGGCGCAGCCAAGGCGCAGCTGTTTACGATCTTTGACGCGCTCAAGCCAAACGACCCGATTGTTTTGAATGGCCGTCGCAAGCTCAGCTCGATGATATTTGCCTAATTCTCGATCAGAGCTACACTCGAATACATGATGCATCCCGCTGATCTGCCGGAAACGGTTTCCGTTTTCCCTTTGCCGGGGGCGCTGTTGTTGCCCCGGTCGCGCCTGCCGCTGCATATCTTCGAGCCGCGGTACCTGCAGATGCTGGACGATGCCCTGAAAACGCCCGAGCGTTTGATTGGCATGGTGCAGCCAAACCCGTGCAAGAGTAACGAAAGCAAGCTGCACCAGATCGGATGCGCTGGTCGTGTTACGCAGTTCTCGGAAACCGAGGATGGGCGTTACCTGATCACATTGACCGGGATTTCCCGTTTTCGCGTCAAATCCGAGCTGGATGCGTTTACGCCATACCGCCGGTGCGCTGTGTCTTGGGACGGGTTTGACCGGGATCTGGGCAAGACCGAACAGGATGACGGTTTCGACCGCCCGCGTTTTCTAAACCTGCTTGAAAGGTTCTTTTCGTCCCGGCAACTTTCGACAGATTGGGATACCTTGAAGGATGCAGATGATGAGCTTTTGGTGAACTCATTGTCGATGCTTCTGGATTTCGACCCGGAAGAAAAGCAAGCCCTTCTCGAAGCGCCCTGCCTGCGCACTCGCCGGGAAACACTTGTAACACTGATTGAATTCGCCATGCGTGGCGGATCGAATGAGGAAAAATTGCAGTGAGCGCACCGGAACACACCTTTGATCGCCATATGCTTGAGGCCCTGATCTGCCCGCAGACGCAGACAACGCTGCACTACGATGCCGAAAAGCAGGAATTGGTGTCGAAAGCGGCGGGTTTGGCCTTTCCCATTCGCAACGGTATTCCCGTCATGCTGGTCGATGAGGCACGCGAGCTGGATTAAATCGCGCGTCCCTGCAACAGCTTGGGCAAGTCTCCGGTCAGGCCAGCGGCCTCGCGCACAAAGCCGCGTCGCAGGCCCGGCAACGAGCCAACGATCCCCATGCCGATATCACGCCCCATGCGCAACAGCGGATTGTCGTTCGAAAACAGTTTGTTGAACATGTCGGTCGCCATTGCCAGTGACGCGGTATCGAACCTGCGCCATTCCTGATACCGCTCAAGAACAAGGGTCGAGCCGATGTCTTCACCGCGTCTTTCCGCAAGTGTCAGAACCTCGGCCAAAGCGCCGACATCGCGCAATCCGGCGTTCAGCCCCTGACCCGCAATGGGGTGCATCCCGTGCGCGGCATCCCCAACCAAGGCCATTCGGTCGCTGATAAAGGAATTGGCGATGGTCAGGTTCAATGGATAGGTGAAGCGATCCCCTGCCAGACGGATGTCGCCCAGAAAATCTCCGAAACGGGGGCGTAAGACCTGCAGGTAGTCGGCTTCTGGCATCGCGTTAATACGGTGCGCCATTTCCGTCCGCTCGCTCCACACGATCGAGCTACGGTTGCCGGTTAGGGGCAAAATCGCCAACGGCCCTGGTGGCATGAAAAACTGATGCGCAATGCCGTTATGGGGCAAATCATGTTCGATGGCGCAGACAAGCGCCGTTTGCCCATAGTCCCACCCGCTGCGCTTGATGCCGGCACGCGCAGCGGTCCCGCTGCGTCGGCCATCGCACCCGACAAGCAGTCCACCTGTCAGGACAGAGCCGTCATCCAATGTCAGCGACACGTTTGCTGCGTGCGTTTCTTGCGCGACAACTGTGCGTCCATTGATTTGGGTAATGTGCGGATGTTCGTCCATCGCGTCCAGAAACGCGCGGCGAAGATGGCGATCTTCGACCATGAAACCCATCGGGCCTTCTTCGATTTCCGCATGATCGAAATGCAGAAAGAAAGGGGAAGGTCCTGCACCCGCGTGGCCATCGGTGACCTTGATCTCAAGCATGGGTTGGGCGTTGTCAGCAACTTTGCCCCAAACGCCAATCGCCTCTAACAGCCGCTGAGACGCAAGGGCCAGCGCATACCCCCGCCCGTCAAATGCGGCATCCTTGCGCGCAGCCTCGGCCAACGCGTCGATCACCGTGACGGAATGCCCGGTTTGTGCAAGGGCAAGGGCCAGGGCCGGGCCGTTCAGGCCGCCGCCTACGATCAGGATATCCGAGGTCTTTTCCATAGGTCGCAATATGCGTGCCCTTTCGGGATTGTCCATGTGCGGTCCTGTCGCTACCGTCCATTCACGGCAAAATTTTCAAGGGGGTGGCGATGCAGGACTGGTTGACCATGACGGCATGTGATCTGGGTCGAGGGATTGGCATGGGTCAGATCGACCCGGTTGAGTTGACCGAAGTTTACCTGTCCGCAATCGACGCGCACCCGCACCGCGACCGCATCTATGCCCGGGTCACCCATGATCGTGCCCGGGCTGAGGCCTCTGCCGCGCAGCAACGCGCCAAGTTGGGATTACGCAGATCGCTGTTGGATGGTGTTCCGATCAGCTGGAAAGACTTGTTCGATACAGCCGGAACAGCGACAGAGGCTGGATCGGCCCTGTTGAAGGGCCGTGTGCCTGACATGGATGGTGTTGTTGTTCGCAACGCCACTGCGATGGGTACGGTGTGTTTGGGCAAAACACACATGAGCGAGCTCGCCTTTTCGGGGCTCGGCCTGAACCCGATCACCGGAACGCCGCCCTGTATCGACGATGAAGATGCCGTTCCGGGTGGATCCTCGTCAGGGGCGGCGGCGTCTGTTGCATGGGGGCTGGCTGCTTGCGGTATTGGGTCGGACACAGGCGGTTCGGTTCGAATTCCGTCGGCTTGGAACAACCTGGTCGGTCTCAAAACCACGGCTGGCCGTATTAGCCTGGAAGGTACCGTTCCACTGTGTCTTCGTTTCGACACGATCGGCCCATTGGCCCGATCAGTCGAGGATGCGGCCCATATGCTGGCCCTGCTTGAGGGTGGCACACCTGCGGATCTTAGGGGGGCCAGCCTGCAGGGCAGGCGGTTTGCCAATCTTCAAAACGTCGCGCAGGACGATCTGCGCGACGCACCACGCAGCGCGCACGAGGCCGCATTGGCAAGGCTGCGGGATGCCGGCGCAGAAGTGGTGCCGCTTGAAGTACCCGAACTGAACGATGCGATGTCGCTATCGGGGGTTTTGTATACAACCGAAGCCTATGGCCTGTGGAGCGACGTGATCGAGGCGAACCCAGATGCGATGTATCCCGAGATATTGGAACGGTTCCGAGCGGGTAAGAATGTCTCGGGGCCGGATTACATCGCGGCGTGGTCGCGTTTGAAAGCGTGTCGGGCCGCATGGGATTCGGCCACTGCGGGCTTTGATGCCGTCTTGGCGCCTACCGCTCCGATCCTGCCCCCCAATCTGGACCGGTTGTTGAATGACCATGACTATTATGTCACCGAGAACCTGCTGGCCCTGCGCAACACGCGTATCGGCAACCTGATGGGGCTTGCTGCCCTGACGGTGCCGACCGGAACACCGGGCTGTGGGCTAATGATGATGGGCTATCCCGGCTCGGAAGAGGTGCTGTTGCGGCATGGATCAGCGGTCGAAGCCGCGTTGGCCTGAATGCCACAATCCCCTGATTCGCGGCCACTTTGTCTGGACGTAGCCGAGCGTGGCCTGTAACCTGCCAGCAAACGGGGCGAAATGATCCCGATATTGAGGCAGTAGTTATGAATTTCCCCGAGCGGTTTTCGAACCTTCCGGAATACGCGTTCCCGCGTCTGCGCACCCTGTTGGACCACCATCAACCGGGCGGCGATGTCGTTCACATGACCATCGGTGCCCCCATGCATGACTTTCCGGCTTGGGTGACAGATGTTATCACGGAAAATGCCGCTGGTTTTCAAGGTTATCCGCCGAATGAAGGCTCGCCAGAACTGCGCGGTGCGATCTCGGGCTGGATCAAGCGGCGCTATGGCGTCCAGATGGATCCAGACACTGATGTGATGGCTTTGAACGGCACGCGAGAGGGGCTGTACAACGCCGCGATGGCGCTGTGCCCCGAACAGAAAAACGGTCAGAAACCGGTCATTCTGTGCCCGAACCCGTTTTACCAGGTTTACATGGTCGCCTCACTTTCGGTTGCGGCTGAACCGGTGTTCGTGCCTGCGACCGCAGCCACAGGCCACTTGCCCGACTACGCCGGTTTGCCAGAGGATATCCTGAACCGAACCGCTGCAGCCTACATCTGTTCGCCCGCTAACCCGCAGGGCGCTGTGGCATCGCGCGATTATTGGGCCGAGTTGATCCGTCTGGCAGAAAAATACGATTTCCGCATTTTTGCCGACGAATGCTATTCCGAAATCTACCGTGACGCCCCGCCCACGGGTGTTCTGACGGTCGCGCAGGACGTGGGCGCTGACCCAGAGCGGATTACCTTGTTCAACTCGCTTTCCAAGCGATCCAATCTGGCCGGATTACGGTCGGGCCTGATCGCCGGGGGTCCGGAAACGATCAAACGGGTCAAACAGTTGCGCAACTACGCAGGCTCACCATTGCCGCTGCCGCTGCAAGCGGCGGCTGCCAAGCTGTGGGCGGACGAAGATCATGTCGTAGAGAACCGCGCGCTTTACCAGGAAAAATACGTCATCGCGGACGAAGTCTTTGCGGGTGTGCAGGGATATATGCCACCCGAAGCGGGATTTTTCCTGTGGCTGCCGGTCGATAATGGCGAAGAAACCACATTGAGGCTTTGGAAGGAAACCGGGGTTAGGGTCCTTCCGGGTGCATATCTTTCTCAGGGTGATCCGGGGCAAAACCCGGGCGAACATTTTATTCGGGCTGCATTGGTGGCCCCAAAAGAAGAATTGCAGCAGGGGCTGATCACGCTCCGTGACTGCATCTATTCGTGAGGTACGAGGGCAAAATGGCATCATTGAACGCGCGCAATCGCGATCCATTGCTGGACAGCACGACACAGGCAGCCATCGAGCGGCGCAGTAAAGAGCTGATCGGGCTTGTCCTGATCCTGCTGGGCTTGGCTGCGGCTGCGATGATCTGGTCCTATACGCCGGATGATCCGAACTGGATGGTGTCCACCGACGCACCGGTGCAGAACTGGATGGGGCGGATCGGGGCCTCGATTGCCGCGCCTTTGTTCATGATTGTTGGCTGGGGCAGTTGGAGCATCGCGCTGGTCCTGATCGGCTGGGGCGTACGCTTTGCTGGCCATTTTGGCGAAGACCGCGCCATCGGCAGGCTGATTTTCGCGCCGATCTGGATCGCGATCGTGGCGGTTTATGCTGCTACTCTGGTTCCGGGTGAGGCTTGGCGTTCCACGCACAGCTTTGGTCTGGGCGGACTGTTCGGCGATACCGTTATGGGCGCTTTGCTGACTTTGCTGCCGATAGCATCGCATTTCATGGTCAAAATGATGTCGTTCGTCATGGCGATGGGGATGTTGGCGCTGGGTGTATTTGTGTTGGGCTTCACCAAACAGGATGTCCGCCAAGGGATCCGTGCCTTCCTGTTGGGTCTTGTTGTGTCTTACGACGGTTTGATGAACCTGCTGGGACGCGGGGCTGCAGCGACGGCGCAAGCCGCTCGTGACCGCAGGTCAGCTTGGGACGAACGCAAAGCTGCGCGCGCCGAGGCGGCCGAGGCCGTTTTTGACGATGAATATGTTTACGACGATCCGATCTATGATGAGCCTCCGCTGGAGTCGCCCGAACCGGTAAAAGCCGGGCTGCTGTCTCGTCTGCCGGATCTGATCCGCAGGCCCGAACCAATGCCCGAGCCAGAGTTGATCGACCCAGAACCGGTGGCCGATTTTGAAGACATGCCTGGCGAAGATCGCATCCGCTCGAAAATCTCTGCCGCTGTTCGTAACCGCAAGGTTGCTGCAGGTGAGATGGCACCTGAACATGATCCAAATCTGCCGCTTACGAAAGGGCGGGGCCGTGGGCCCGATCCGTTGATCTTGAACCCTGCGGGTGCTGGTGGCCTGCCACCCGAGCCTCCGATGACTTCTGTCGGATTGCCACCCGAACCAGTTCTATCGGCACAAGCTGAGCCAGCGTGGCAGGAACCCTTGCATCAGGACTTTGCCCCCGCACTTGAGTCTGAAGACGATGCAGTCTTTGAGGAAACGGTCGAGCCTGTGCCACAGGCCCGTCCTGCGATGAAAATCCCAGTGGCCGAGCCGCGCAAGCCGGTCGTCGCCCAACCCGTGCGGCGCACACCGCAACCCTCTCGTCGCGCTCAGGCCGAGGCGCAACCTGCGCTCTCATTCGAGGATAAGCATTCCGATTTCGAATTGCCTCCGCTGGGACTGCTGTCGAACCCGGCCACCATCCAGCGTCACCATTTGAGTGATGAGGCGTTGGAAGAAAACGCACGTATGCTTGAAAACGTGCTGGACGACTATGGCGTCAAAGGCGAAATCGTCAGTGTCCGACCCGGTCCGGTTGTCACCATGTACGAGCTGGAGCCTGCACCGGGCCTGAAAGCCAGCCGTGTGATTGGTTTGGCGGACGATATCGCGCGATCCATGTCTGCATTGTCCGCGCGGGTATCGACCCTGCCGGGCCGCTCGGTGATCGGGATCGAACTGCCCAACGAAAACCGCGAGATGGTGGTGCTGCGCGAAATTTTGGCCAGCCGCGACTTTGGCGATGGCAATCACGCGCTGCCACTGGCGCTGGGTAAAGATATCGGCGGTGAGTCCGTCGTGGCGAACCTTGCCAAGATGCCTCACCTGCTGATCGCGGGTACGACCGGTTCGGGTAAGTCGGTGGCGATCAATACCATGATCCTGTCGCTGCTTTACAAGCTGACACCGGAAGAGTGCCGCCTGATCATGATCGACCCCAAGATGCTGGAACTTTCCGTTTACGACGGCATCCCGCATTTGCTCTCGCCCGTTGTGACCGACCCGAAGAAGGCGGTCGTCGCCCTGAAGTGGGTCGTGGGTGAGATGGAGGACCGATATCGCAAGATGTCCAAAATGGGCGTGCGTAATATCGCGGGCTATAATGGCCGGGTGAAAGATGCGCTGGCCAAAGGTGAGATGTTCAGCCGCACAGTCCAGACGGGCTTTGACGACGAAACAGGTGAACCGACGTTCGAGACCGAAGAATTCGCGCCCGAAGCAATGCCCTATATCGTCGTTATCGTCGACGAGATGGCCGACCTGATGATGGTCGCAGGGAAAGAGATTGAGGCCTGCATTCAGCGTTTGGCACAGATGGCGCGTGCCTCGGGTATCCACCTGATCATGGCAACACAGCGCCCCTCGGTCGATGTGATCACTGGTACGATCAAGGCGAACTTCCCGACCCGGATCTCGTTCCAGGTGACCTCGAAAGTCGACAGCCGCACTATTCTGGGCGAGATGGGCGCCGAGCAACTGCTGGGGCAGGGCGACATGCTGTATATGGCGGGCGGAGCCAAGATTACCCGTTGCCACGGCCCGTTCGTGTCGGACGAAGAGGTCGAAGAAATCGTCAACCACCTGAAACAGTTCGGCCCGCCCGATTACATGAGCGGCGTTGTCGATGGCCCGGCCGAGGAAAAGGCGGACAATATCGACGCCGTTCTGGGCCTGAATACCGGTGGTAACACCAACGGAGAGGATGCTCTGTACGATCAGGCGGTGGCGATTGTGATCAAGGATCGCAAATGCTCGACCTCGTATATCCAGCGGAAACTTGCCATTGGGTACAACAAGGCCGCCCGGCTTGTTGAGCAAATGGAAGACGAAGGCGTTGTTTCCTCGGCAAATCATGTCGGGAAGCGCGAAATTCTGGTCCCCGAGCAATAGGATATTTAATAACAAGGACAGAACGCATATCTGGTAATCATGAAACAGATTGCTTTTGCCCTTGCTCTGACTTTGGCCGCCCCCGCCGCGTGGGCGGCTGAAAAACTGCCACTGTCGCAGATCTCGAACTATCTGAACGACCTAAAGACAGTTCAGACAACCTTCACCCAAGTCAACGATGATGGCACGCTCAGCACAGGCCAGTTGTGGATGGAGCGACCGGGAAAGATACGGTTTGAATATGATCCACCCAACAGTGCCGTGGTTCTGGCGCGTGCGGGAACCGTTCAGATTTTTGATCCCAAATCCAACCAACCGCCTGAACAATACCCGTTACGGCGCACGCCGCTTTCTCTGGTGTTGGCGCGAAACGTGAATCTGGATCAGGCAAATATGGTTGTGGGGCACGATTTTGACGGGACGGCCACCGTTGTAACGGCGCAAGATCCCAAGAACCCTGACTCTGGCCGAATTGAGCTGATGTTCACCGACGACCCGGTTGAGCTGCGTAAATGGGTGATCCATGACAACGCAGGCAGCCAGACAACGGTGTTGCTGGGCCAGCTTCAAACCGGTGGAAATTTGGATAACGACTTGTTCTCAAGCCGGAACAGAAGCGGGTCAGGCAATCGCTGACCCGCTGAACTGTTAGTAGCGACAGCTCGCCAGTTGCGCCTGATAAAGCTTGGCGCGCGCATCTACGTTACTGGCGACATTCAGCAACCACGCTTTGTTGTTGTGGCTGCCACGTGCAAAGCCGGTGTGACCTTCGTGATAGGCCAGATATTGGTTGCGCGTGTCGGTGGGATGAATACCGTTACGTTCGTAACTTTTGTTCATGTACCAGCCGATAAAATCGGACGCATCGCGAATACGATCCCGCTTGGCGCGGCGTTTCCCGGTTTCGCGCTGGTATTCCTTCCACGTGCCGTCCAACGCCTGAGAAAACCCATATGCGCTGCTTTGGCGTCCCATTGGAATAACGCCCAGAACATATTGATGCGGTGTCCGTGCGTCATGCTTATAGCGGCTTTCCTGATAGATCGTCGCCATCTGAACGTGAACAGGGACGCCCCATTTCCGTTCGGTGCTTTGGAAGGCCTTGATAAAATCGGGCCGTTCGCGCGCAATGCTGCACGCGTCATTTAGTTTGCTGGGTGGTTGCTTGGAGCCACCACTACAGGATGCCAGAAGCAGCACCCCGAAGAGTACGAAAAGAATTCTGCTCATGTGCCTCGTGCCTTTTTTCTTTATTCTAACGCAAATTGAGCTTTGAGGAAATCACAATCGTTACAGGACAATAGCTAGAATTATAGGCATTGCGCCCACGGATAGCACGGTTGAGACCATGACCATGCCGGCAACGGCGTCTGCGTCCGCCTCGAACCGCTCGGCCAGTAGATACGACGTTACAGCGACGGGTGCGCACATCTGGATGACAAGAACGCCAAATGCGATGGGCTCCAGATCAAGCCACCCGCCGATAATCCACCCGAGTCCAAAGCAAACGGCCAATTTGAGCGCTGACAACCAGATAGCCTGACCCAGTTTCCGGGTCGTCAGCCTTGCAATCGCGACCCCGACCGTAATCAGCATCATGGGAATGGCCATCTGGCCCAATAAGTCCAGCGTATTGGTCAGAAAAACAGGCGTTTGCCAGCCACGCCACAGGAACAGCGCGCCCAGCAAAGTGGCCCACACCATCGGCTCGCGCGCCACTTTTCCAAACGCGCCTTTTCCCGCGACCAGATAGATGCCGTACGTAAAGGACAACAATGCGGTCACTGCCAGAAAGATAACAGCAAATCCCAAGCCGGCTTGTCCAAAGGCGAAAATGCACAAAGGCAAACCAAGATTTCCAGTGTTCCCAAAGATCAAAGGTGCCAGATATGTCCTGCGATCAAGCTTGCCGATGTGTACGAACAGCCCGAACGCCACCGCCAGGACCAAGTGTCCGGCTATGGCTGCCAAAGTAAACCGCGTCAGCTCTCCTGCTGGGATTTCGGTTTGCATAAGCGCTACGAAAATCAGGCTGGGAACAGCCAGCGTGACAGCAAGGCGCGTCACAAACTGCAGCCGGTATTCAAACCCCAGTTTAACCCAAACGAACCCGATCCCCGACAAAAGGAACACCGGGGCCACGATTTCAAACACTGTTAGCAGGAGGTTCACAGACTGTTTCCCTTAAATTCAGATCATTGATTGGCATTTTTGGCAGGAAAAGAGTAGTAAGACTTCCGGGGGCTGAAGAAATGCTGAAAACAAACGCCAAGTATCGACTGGGTCAGGTGGTCCGCCACAAGAAACATCCCTTCCGAGGGGTGATTTTTGACGTGGATCCAGAGTTTGCGAACACCGAAGAATGGTATCAGGCCATCCCGGAAGACAGTCGACCAATTAAGGATCAGCCGTTCTACCATTTGTTGGCTGAGAACGATCAATCCTTCTATGTTGCTTATGTTTCTGAACAAAATCTGGTTGCAGACCAATCGGGTGAACCTGTGGAACATCCTGATATCCCTGACATGTTCGGCCCGTTCGAAAACGGTGCCTATCCGCTGCATTTTCACCTGAACTGATCGGACCCGCGCTAGTATCCAAGGGCGCAGCCGTCTTTTCTGGGGTCACTTCCGCCTTCAAGAACGCCGTCTTCACGGATTCGGATTGCCTGAGCACCGCCAAGCGGTGTTTCCGGAATCTCAACTCTGTGCCCCAAGTCTGACAATTGTTGAGCAGTCTTGGGCGGGATTCCGCGTTCAAGTTTCAGGACATCACCATCGGCGAAGGCGCGCGGGGCGTCGATACTTGCCTGAAGGCTCAGCCCATAATCTGTCAGGTTGGACAGCAGGCATGCATGACCGATGGGCTGAAAGGAACCTCCCATCACGCCGAACGGCATCGTTATGCGGCCGTCCTGAACCAGCATACCGGGAATGATCGTATGCATCGGGCGCTTGCCCCCGCCCAGTTCATTGGGGTGCCCATCTTGCAAGGTGAAGCCAGCACCCCGGTTTTGCAAAAGGATTCCGTATTTTTCCGAGGCTATCCCCGATCCAAAGCTATGAAAGATCGAATAGATCAGGGAAACAGCCATGCGATCGCGGTCAACGACCGTGATATAAACCGTGTCTTTGTGAATAGCTTCGGTAAGCGGTGCGGCGGCGGGGATGACGCGTTTAGGGTCGATCAGGGTCGACAACTTATCCGCCAGAGCTTGATCCGTGAATTTTGCGGCCTGAGTCGTGTGGTCGGGGTCGGCAATAAAACGGTTGCGGGCGTCATAGGCCAGTTTCGCAGCTTCTGCCTCGATATGAATACGCTCTGGGCCTAGTGGGTCCATGTTGCCGAGGTCAAAATTCTTCAGCATGTTAAGCAACAATATTGCCGTCGCCCCTTGCCCGTTCGGCGGGTGCTCGAAAAGGTCGGTGCCCTTGTAATGCCCGGTGACAGGCTGCGTTTCTGTGCATTTGGTGTTTAGAAAATCCGAACCGGAGTGCGCCCCGCCCAACTGCGTCAGGGCGTTTAGCATGTCCTCGGCGATTTCACCGGAGTAAAAGGCGTCGCGGCCCGACTTTGCGATTTTGCGCAAGACTTTGGCTTGCCCCGGTGCACGGAATACTTGCCCTGTTTTCGGTGCATTTCCGTTCAGCAAATAATGATCTCGCGCAGCCCCTTGCAGGGTGGGTGCACCGATTTGCCAGTCCATGGCAACACGGGGTGCGACTGGAACGCCGGTTTCGGCATAGTGGATTGCTGGCTGTAAGATAGCATCGAGCCCCAATTTGCCTTCGGTTTCGGCCAAGTGGCTGAACGCATCTATCGCGCCGGGAATTGTTATTGCGTCTGGTGTGTTCAGCGGAACTGCCGTCAAACCTTTGGCCCGCAGTTCTGCAGCATTGGCTGCTGCAGGTGCCCGGCCCGATCCGTTCAGCGCCCTTACTGTATTTTCACCCGCCCGATTGAACAGAACAAAGCAATCGCCCCCAATTCCGGTCATTTGAGGTTCGCAAATACCAAGCAGCACCGCCCCTGCAATGGCAGCATCCATCGCGTTGCCGCCCTGCTTGAGGACATCCAATGCAACTTGCGCGGCCAACGGGTGAGAGGTGGCACACATCCCTTCGGTCGCCAAAACCTCGGACCTGCCCGGTGCGTGAAAATCTCTCATAGCGATGCTTCCTTGATTGAACGCGCAGAACGTATCGCGCGGTCAGGTATTGTCCAGTCAATTCAAGGAGAAGTTCCTCGGCGCCGTTCACTGGGTGGGGGCTGTGACACATGGCGCCGAGGGAAGCTATCTGAGCTACAAGGACATTAATGCCGGCGGTTTGCGGCGCGACAATGGTCTGATCTGGGCCTTATTGTGACCATTTTCGGTCAAGCGGCCCCCGAAAACTCAAAGCGCAGGGACAATCGGTTGCATCCGGCCGTGCGCTCATACCGGATTGCGCTGGTCAATTCGTGGATGAGGAACCATCCAAACCCACCTTCGGGAAGTTCTTCTATGGATGATCCCAAGGGGGCTGGCTCTTCGTCGGGGACACGGAAGCCGGGCAGCGGGTTGCCGGTATCGGATATCAAAATCTCAAGCCAGTTCTCATGCAATCGGCATCTGACTTTGACCTTGGCGGGGGTAATGCCAGCGTAGGCATGTTCGACAACGTTGTTGATCGCCTCGGCAAGCGCGATCTTTACGTCGGCGGCCTTATTTTGCGGTAGTCCCTGACGTTTTAGGCAGGTGCTGAGCTTGTGGATCCCCGCGCTGGCCTCAGTCTCTGTCGCCGCGAAACTCAAATCCAGACAATTTGCGTCACACATGGGCAAGGTGCCTATTCACGATCCGGTCTGATCAGCGGGCCGAGGCCGATAAGGCGTCATCCAGCGTGGGATACAGCTTGAAAACGGTATCCATTCGCGTCAGCCGAAAAACCTTTTCGACAAAGGGATGCAGACCAGCAAGGTCAAGTCGCCGTTCGCCCCCGAGTTGCTTCATGGAAGCTACGATTGCGCCTAAGCCGCTGGAATCAATGAATTCTACGCCTGTGAGGTCCAGGACGACCCGCGCGGCACCGCCGTCTGCCTCATTGCGCATGTCTTCCTTGAATTGGATGGCCATCGCCGCGTCGATCCGATCGGAATGCACCGTTATCACCTGCGTCTCGTCCGTCGTCTTGCTGCTCAGGCTCATACGTTCCGATCCTTTAAACTGAAAATCACTGGTAGAAATACGCTAGACGACAATTCTTACCATTCGGTATCCATCAATGAGCTAGGAAACAGGAGCATCTGAATGAAACAAGTCGTAATTGCAGGGGCTGCACGTACCCCGATGGGCGGGTTCCAAGGGATGTTTGACGGTGTGGCGGCCGCCGATCTGGGCGGGACAGCAATCCGCGCCGCGCTGGATGGGGCCGGTGCGCAAACCGTGGATGAGGTTTTGATGGGGTGCGTCTTACCGGCAGGTCAGGGGCAGGCACCGGCACGGCAGGCAGGCTTTGCGGCAGGACTGGGCGAAGAAGTGCCGGCCACGACCCTGAACAAAATGTGCGGCTCGGGGATGAAGGCGGCAATGATGGCTTTCGACCAGATCGCGCTGGGTCACGCCCAGACTATGATTGCGGGCGGGATGGAGAGTATGACGAACGCCCCCTATCTTTTGCCAAAGATGCGCGGTGGCGCGCGGATCGGGCATGGTCAGGTCGTGGATCACATGTTCCTCGATGGGCTTGAGGATGCCTATGACAAAGGCCGTCTTATGGGAACCTTCGCCGAAGACTGCGCCGAGGCGTACCAGTTCACGCGCGAAGATCAGGATGAATATGCGTTGAAATCCCTGTCGAACGCTTTGACGGCGCAAGAGACCGGAGCTTTCACCGACGAGATCGCGCCGGTTCTGACCCGGTCGCGCAAAGGCGAAGTCACTCATGCCGATGATGAACAACCGCAATCGGCGCGCCCGGAAAAGATCCCTACGCTAAAACCTGCTTTTCGCGACGGTGGTACGGTGACGGCAGCCAATTCTTCGTCGATCTCGGACGGGGCCGCTGCGCTGGTGCTGGCATCAACTGAGGCCGCCGAAGCGCAGGGTTTGACCGTTAGAGCACGCATTCTGGGCCATGCCAGCCACGCGCAGGCTCCGGGTTTGTTTACGACGGCACCGGTTCCGGCGGCGCAGAAATTGCTGGAGCAGATTGGGTGGTCAAAAGATGAGGTGGACTTGTGGGAGGTCAACGAGGCTTTTGCAGTTGTGCCCATGGCCTTTATGCGTGAAATGGGATTATCCCGCGATATCGTCAACGTGAACGGTGGGGCCTGTGCTTTGGGTCATCCGATTGGCGCTTCGGGTGCTCGGATTATGGTGACATTGCTCAATGCACTGGAAAAACGGGGCCTGAAACGCGGTGTCGCCGCTATTTGTATTGGCGGAGGCGAAGGTACGGCCATTGCAATCGAACGTGTTTGACGCCCTGTTTGTTTCGGCATAATTCGCCCTGAGAAACGACCAACTTTCGGAGCGGTGGTGATGACTGTCGACTATCAACAGCTTGGCAAAGCGATCTCTGCCTTGACCGAAGGCGAAACAGATGATGTCGCCTTGATGGCGACTGTCACGTGCGAGGTTCATCACAGTGATGAGCGCTTTGACTGGACAGGCTTTTACCGGGTGACGCAACCGGGAGTGTTGAAGATTGGCCCCTATCAAGGTGGTCACGGCTGCCTTGTGATCCCATTCGACCGTGGCGTCTGTGGCGCGGCGGCGCGGAGCGGCGAGATTCAGCGGGTCGCGGATGTGGATGCTTTCCCCGGGCATATTGCTTGTGCGTCTTCAACGCGCTCTGAACTGGTCTTGCCTGTGAGAAACGCATCCGGTGAAATCATCGCGGTTTTTGATATAGACAGCGATCAGCCAGATGCGTTCACGCAGACGGATGCAGATCAGTTGGATGCAATATTGCGAAACGTTTTCAGCAAGACGTGATGGCCGGGCGGTTTACCGGCCATCAGCAGCGCCGCGTGTCAGGTCGCAAGAACCTTGGCTTTTTGCGTCGCGAATTCTTCATCAGTCAACAGACCTTTTTCTTTCAGCGCGGCAAGACGTTCCAACTCATCTGCGGCTGAGACGGTCGCAACAGAACGGATATAGTCTTTTTGCGCTTGTTCGATCTGTTCCATGGCTTCGGCATTGTGCTGGTGCATCTTGTCCCCACGCACGAGCAAATAGGACAGAACGCCTAACCACGGGATAAGGATCACGAAGGCGATCCAGACAGCCTTACCGCCGCCGCTCAGGTCTTTTGAGCGAAAGACATCAGCAACCACTGAAATCATCACCCAGAACCAGGCGACCATCAGGAACAACCAGAAAATTGACCAGACGATGTCGAAGAAACCGATGCCGTTTTCCATATGCACTTAACCCTTTGCTAAATTAAGATCATTTCTGACATTCATAGATCTTATTATTGTAACAATATGTGGTCGCTTTGGCTTCTGAATTATCTGGGTGACATAGGCACCTAGGGCATGGCGGGCAGAATTTGCGTGAAAAACAGGTACAGCAACCCAGCTTGCGCCGCGAAAATACAAAATAGAAAGCCCGAGAACGAACGTTTTCGGGTTTTGTGCCCAAATATCCAACGTCCAAGTATCGCGCCCGGGCTACCGCCAAGCGCAGCCAGCCAAAGCAGACGATTTTCCGGAACACGGCGTTTTCGGCGCTTGGCCCGCAATTTGTCCCAGCCAAACACCAATAAGGTCAGGCCGTTGATGGCCCAAAGATAAAGAACTGCGATCCACATATCTGACGGATAGCCAAAGCTGCCACATCACCCAAGTGAAAAAATGCTTGGAATTTTCACCGACTCGGGTCATCGTGAAATTTACGTTGAGAATTTCACGAGAATTCGGAGAGGCCAGTGAACACCCAAGCCCCGAACCGAGCGACCATCGGTGCTGATATCCGGGCCCTGCGCAAAGCGCGCGGGTTGACGCTGACCGAGATTGCAGCCCGGTTGGAGCGTTCTGTCGGCTGGCTCAGCCAGGTTGAACGCGATATGTCTGACCCCTCGATTTCGGACCTGCGGCTCATTGCGAAATGTCTGGGTGTTCCAATGTCGATGCTGTTTGCGCATTCTGCCGCGCCAGCCGATGAACAGGGATATGTGGTGCGCGCAGGCTCGCGCCGTCCGATGGGGTCGGGTGACGAAGGGTTGATCGAAGAACTGCTTTCCCCTGACCTGACCGATGACTTCGAGATGGTGCACTCCACCTTTGAGCCTCGCTCGCAAATGCAAACGCCAGCGGATCGCCCGACGCAAGAGGTTGGGTATATCGTATCGGGGCGACTGGACCTGACAATCGGTGATCGCCAATTTTCGGTCGGGCCGGGCGACAGCTTCCGTATTAAGCATGAGCCCTACCAATGGGCGAACCCCTACGATGAGCCCGCCGTGGCCATCTGGGTCATCGCCCCGCCGGTGTATTGAATGAGCTTTGAGGCGTGGACCATATTCGCGCTGTTCTGGGTGGTGTTCGTCACCACGCCGGGGCCGAATGCGGTCAATTGCATCTCGAACGGGATGAGCCTGCCGTTTCCCAAAGCAATGCTGGGCGTGCTGGCGATCCTGACGCAAGCCAGCGCGTTTCTTGTCCTGTCGGCGCTGGGAGTGACAGCGTTGATCGCGGCCTCACCCACCGGGTTTTTCATCGCCAAACTGATCGGCGCGGGGTTCCTGATCTGGATGGGTGTCCGCGGCTGGATCAACGCCAGCAAACCGGCGCCTGCGTCCGAGCGGCCCGCGCGCCACGTCTATCTGCACGCGCTGGCTGTTGCCACGATCAACCCCAAAAGCGTGGCCGGGTATCTGGCGGCGTTCTCGCAATTCGTGCAGCCCGACATACCCGTCTGGCAGCAAATGGGCGTGATCATGCCCACCGCGCTGGTCATCACAACGCTCAGCTATACCGGGTTCACCCTGCTGGGCGCGCTGATGGGCAAAGCCGCGCTTGGGGCCGTATTCAACATCTGGGTCCGCCGCGTGATGGCGACCTGTTTCATCATCTACGGCGTGTTGCTGGGCACCAGCACATTGCCCACAGCAAAGGGGTAAAGACATGCACACCGGTTCCTGCCTCTGTGGCAAGGTTGCCTTCACCATTGACGGAGACCTCACACCGCCCAACGCCTGCCATTGCGGCCAATGCCGCAAGCAGTCGGGGCACCTTTGGGCCTCGACCGTCACGCATCAGGACAACCTCAGCTTTACCTCGGACGAGACGCTGGGCTGGTACCACGCCTCGGACATCGCCAAACGCGGATTTTGCAGCGCCTGCGGCTCGTTCCTGTTCTGGCAGCACAATGACGAGGACACGATTGCAATCTCGGTGGGGTCTTTGACTGAGCCCACCGGACTGAAACTCGCCCAGCACATCTTTGTGGCGGACAAGGGCGACTACTACGACATCTCAGACGACCTGCCCCAGCGGGCATACTAACAGGGAAGCAAGACCATGAGTGATTTTCCAACCAAGGCCCGTGTGGTCATCATCGGCGGCGGCGTTGTCGGCTGTTCGTCGCTTTATCATCTGGCCAAGAAGGGCTGGACCGATTGCGTTCTGCTGGAAAAGAACGAACTGACAGCAGGCTCTACGTGGCATGCGGCGGGCAACGTGCCGACCTTTTCCAATTCCTGGGCGATCATGAACATGCAGCGCTATTCGACCGAGCTGTATTCGCGTCTGGCGGATGAGGTCGATTACCCGATGAACTACCACGTTTCGGGTTCGATCCGTCTGGCGCATAGCAAAGAGCGGATGCAGGAATTCGAACACGCCATGTCGATGGGCCGCTATCAGGGCATCCCGATGGAGATGTGGACGCCCGAACAGGCGAAGGAGCGGTATCCCTTCCTTGAAACCCACGACCTTGAGGGTGTGCTGTACGACCCGACCGATGGTGACATCGACCCGGCGCAGCTGACGCAAGCCTTCGCCAAGGGCGCGCGAGACATGGGCCAGAAGATCATCCGTTTCTGCCCGGCGACCAATGTAACCCAGCATGAGGACGGCACATGGACCGTGCACACCGATCAGGGCGACATTGCCTGTGACTACGTGGTCAACGCCGCCGGATACTACGCGCAGCGCGTGGGTGAGATGTTCAAACCCTTCGGCGGACGTACCGTGCCCGCAATGGTTATGAGCCACCAGTACCTGCTGACCGACGAAGTACCCGAGGTTGAGGCTTGGTCAAAGGAAAACGGTGGCAAGCTGCCCCTACTGCGTGACGTGGATATCTCGTACTACCTGCGTCAGGAAAAGAACGGTTTCAACCTCGGTCCCTACGAGCCCAACTGCAAGGGCCATTGGATGACCGAAGATGATCCGATGCCCGAGGATTTCAGCTTCCAGCTTTGGAACGATGATCTCGACCGGATCGAAGACATCGTCACCGACGCGATGGAGCGGGTGCCGCTGATGGCAACCTCGGGCGTGGGTCGGGTGATCAACGGCCCGATCCCCTATGCGCCGGACGGCCTGCCGCTGATCGGCCCGATGCCCGGCGTGAAAAACGCGTTTGAGGCGCACAGCTTCACCTTTGGCATCGCGCAAGGCGGTGGCGCAGGCAAAGTGCTGGCCGAATGGATCGTCGATGGTCATACCGAGTGGGATATGTGGGCCGTCGATCCGCGTCGTTATACCGATTACACCGATCAGGACTATTGCAACCAGAAGGGCATGGAAGTTTATGGCAACGAATACGCCATGCACTTTCCTCATCATGAATGGCCTGCGGCGCGCGACAAGAAAGTCTCGCCCGTTCACGCCAAGGTCAAGGAGTTGGGCGGCGTCATGGGCGCTTATAACGGCTGGGAACGCGCCAACTGGTTCGCCAAGCCGGGCGACGATACTTCGCTTGAAGCCACGCATACCTGGGGCCGGTCTGGCCCGTGGGAGCAGCGGATCAAGGAAGAATGCGAGGCGGTGCGCGACCATTGCGGCGTTCTGGACCTGCCGGGCTTTTCGCGGTTCTGGATTCAGGGCGAAGGCGCAGACGACTGGCTGCGTGGTTTCTGCGCGGGCGGTATTCCTAAGGCGGGGCGTATGAACCTTATCTATGTATCGGATGAGCGGGGCCGTATCCTTACGGAAATGTCCTGTATCCGTCTGGCAGAGAACAACTTTGTCCTCATCACTGCCGCCACTGCGCAGTGGCACGATGGCGAGTTGATCCGCAATTCGGTGCCGTCGACCGTTACGGTTCGCGAAACCACGACCGAGCGCGATACGCTGATCGTCACCGGCCCCAAATCGCGTGAAATCCTGTCGGGGATCACCGATGCGGACCTTCAGCAAGGCTGGCTGACGCATCAATTTGCCAAGGTTGCCGGACAGGATGCCTTCCTGATCCGCGTGTCCTTTGCCGGTGAATTGGGCTGGGAAATTCACGCTGAAAACGAGGTCATGCCCGCGATCTATGATGCGGTGCTGGGCGCAGGGGCCAAGCCGTTCGGCATGTATGCCCTGAATTCGCTGCGTATCGAAAAAGGCTATCGTGCTTGGAAGGGCGATCTGTCCACTGACTACTCGCTGCTGGAAGGCGGATTGGAACGCTTTGTCAAACTGGACAAACCGCAGGACTTCACCGGCAAGGCCGCGATCCTCAGCGAAAAGCAGCAGGGTGTGAAGAAGTCCTTCGTCACACTGACGGTTGAGGCGGGCGACTGCGATGCGCCCTATATGTCCTGCATCTGGCAAGGCGACCAGATCGTCGGCGAAACGACGTCAGGGGCATGGGGATACCGTGTCGGAAAATCCATTGCGCTGGGCATGATCAAGGCCGAACTGGCAAACCCCGGCACCGCGCTAGAGGTTGAAATCTACGGTCAGAAATACCCGGCCGTAGTGCAGGAAAACCAACCGCTCTGGGATCCGGAAAACGAAAGACTGCGGGCCTGATCCATGGCTGAACCAAGCATCATGCAAGGTGTTTATCTGACCCGCCACGGCGGGCCAGATGCACTGGAATGGCGCACGGATATTCCAGTGCCGCAACCCGGTCCCGGGCAAGTTCTGGTTCGGGTTGCGGCGGCGGGGGTAAACAACACCGATATCAACACGCGCGTCGGCTGGTACTCGTCTGACGTCACCGGCGCGACGGACGCGGTGGATCAGGATGTCGATGCTGGCGGCTGGGGCGGCGCGCTACAATTTCCACGGATTCAGGGCGGCGATTTGTGCGGCATTGTCGAGCGGGCTGGCCCAGAGACCGGGTTTAAACCCGGCCAGCGGGTAACCTGCCCGATCAATCTGCCGCGTCCTCTGCCGGGTAACCCGACGGGGTTTATTGCCTTGGGATCAGAAATAGACGGGGCTTTTTCGCAATATTGCGTGGTCGATGCATCGGATCTTTATGACGTCACGGATTCGCCCCTGTCAGATGTCGAGATTGCAGCGATCCCCTGCGCCTTTGGAACGGCGGAAAACCTGCTGACACGGGCAGAGGTGACAGCCGGGCACAAAGTTCTGATCACCGGTGCGTCCGGTGGCGTTGGTCTGGCAGCGGTACAACTGGCTGCGCTGCGCGGTGCGACTGTTTGGGGCGTCACCAGTGCCGCCAAAGCGGATGTTGTGAAAGGACAGGGCGCGGTTGCAACCTTTGACCGAGATGCCGCCCTGCCGCCTGACACATTCGATGTGTTGATTGATGTTGTCGGTGGTCCAGCTTGGGCGAACCTGATCCTCGCACTCAAACCGGGCGGGCACTATGCGGTTTCAGGTGCCATCGCGGGGCCCATTGTAGAGGCTGATCTTCGCGATATCTATTTGCGGGACATTACTATTCACGGCTGCACACATCAGACCTTTGAGGTTTTTGGCAGACTGGTTGGTCTGATGAATGCTGGTCGCATCAAACCTTTGATTTCAAAAACTTACCCTTTAAAAGACATCGCCAAAGCGCAGGAAGACTTTCAGTCCAAAGCGTTCCCGGGAAAACTGGTTCTCATACCCTGAGGAGGCGACACAATGACAGATATCACTCTTTTGGACGGCTCGATCGGGCAGGAACTGGTCAAACGCAGTCAGGACAAGCCTACGCCGCTTTGGTCAACGCGGGTGATGATGGATCATCCGGATTTGGTTGGTGATGTGCACGTCGAGTATTTCCGGCGTGGTGCCACCATCGCGACGACCAATACCTACGCAATCCACCGATCTCGGTTGGAGCGTGTGGGCCTTGAAAACCAATTGAGTGATCTTGTCGACCAAGCCCTGTCGCAAGCCGAGCGTGCCCGCGACACGTTTGGCGGCCGTATCGCCGGTGCTTTGGGGCCTTTGTTGGCCACCTATCGCCCGGATCTCAAGCCCGACATAGAAGACGCGGCCCAGAAGTTTGGAGAGCTGGTCGGTTTGATGACGGATCGGGTAGATTTGTTCGTGATCGAAACCGTCTCATCCCTGCAAGAGGCCGAAGGCGCGCTGCGCGGCACACAGAAAACCAGTAAGCCAGTTTGGCTGGCGTTGTCGGTTATGGATGATGACGGAACGCGCCTGCGTTCGGGTGAACCTTTGGCGGATATCGCGCCGGTCGTCGCACGCTATGATCCTGAGGCCGTGCTGATCAACTGCACCCGCCCCGAATCCGTTGAGCTCGCTTTGAATATCCTCAAAGATATGGGGCGGCCTTTCGGGGCCTATGCGAACGGTTTCACAGGGATTACCAAAGGGTTTCTCGAAGACGCGCCAACTGTTGATGCCTTGCAGCAGCGCCAGGATCTGGGCCCCGAGGAATACGCCAGATTTGCCATGACCTGGGTCGAGCAGGGGGCCACGATTGTAGGCGGGTGTTGCGAAGTTGGCCCGGACCACATCGAAACGCTTGCGAATGCCCTGCGCGCGGCTGGGCACAAAATAGTCTGAGGTGCCGTGATGGGGGCGCAGCAACACTTCGATATACTGGTCGCCCCCGGCTATGTCCTGCTGGAACTGGCATCACTGGTCGAAGTGTTGCGGTTGGCCAATCGGGTGTGTCCGCATCCTCCGTTCACCTATACTTATCGTTCCCTCAAAGGAGGTCCGGTTCTCAGCAGCAGCGATGCGATGATCCAGACCGAACGCGTTCCTGCGCAACCCAAGGCGGATTATCTTTTTGTCATTGGCAACTCTGACCCCGATCAGCCTGACCTGTCGCTGGGTCGTGTTGTAACCGACTACACCTATCGCGGTGCTCAGGTGTTTTTGCTGGCGGAAGCTGCCAGTCGCTATATCGACGAAAACGGCACCGCGGACATGGCGACGCATTGGGAAAACGCGTCTTTCTTGCGCGAGCGAGGGGCCAGGTTCGAAGCAAAACTGTCGATTGCCACCGAAGCGGGATCGGTCGTGACCTGCGCAGGTATGGAGGCCACGACTGACGTCGCTCTGGCGGTGATCGGGCGGCACATTTCCGGGCCCGCAAAGATGACAGTTGCGGATATCATGCTGCACGAAAACATTCGCGACTTTGCGTCCATGCAGCCGTTTTCCGGAACCCGTACAACGGCCACGGGGGATGCCAAGCTGGATCAGTGCATCAAGTTGATGCAAGCGAATATCGAAGATCCTTTGCCGATCCACGAAATCGTCGAGGCGCTGGATATTTCCAACCGGTCGCTCGAGCGTAAGTTCCGGACATTCTTTGGGACCACGCCCAACGGATTTTATCGGGAAATGCGCTTGGCAAAAGCCAACAACCTGCTGCTGAACACCACAATGAGTGTTCGAGAAATCGGGATGGCCTGCGGTTTTCCCAATGGATTTTCATCGGTCTACAAAAGCTTTTTCGGGATCACGCCCTTTGTTTTGCGGCGCGAAAAACGCGCTGCGTCACATCGGTGATTTTCGTCAGATTCGTGACGCTTTTGATGCATTTTTTGTCGATCTTTCGTGGCAATTTGACCCAAACCTGACACAGCGGAGATTTCAGGATGGTTGATCTTCCCAGCAAGGCCCGAGTGGTCATCATCGGTGGTGGCGTCATTGGATGTTCGGTCGCGTATCATCTGACCAAGAAGGGTTGGAATGACGTTGTGCTGCTGGAACGCAAGCAATTGACCAGCGGCACCACATGGCACGCGGCAGGGCTGATCGCGCAGCTTCGGGCCACCGCGAACATGACGAAACTGGCCAAGTACAGCCAAGAGCTCTACGGCTCTCTCGAAGAGGAAACGGGTGTCGCCACAGGTTTCAAGCGTTGCGGCTCGATCACGGTTGCCCTTACGGAAGAGCGTAAGGAAGAGATCTATCGTCAGGCGGCAATGGCCCGTGCCTTTGGCGTCGAAGTTGAAGAAATCTCGAACGAGCGCGTCAAAGAGATGTATCCGCATCTGAATGTCGACGACGTCAAAGGCGCCGTTTATCTGCCACTGGACGGGCAGGGCGACCCGGCGAATATCGCGTTGGCCTTGGCCAAGGGCGCAAGGCAGCGTGGCGGTATCGTCAAGGAACGCGTCAAGGTCACAGATATCGTCAGGCAGGGCCGCACTGTAACGGGTGTGGACTGGGTTGCAGATGACGGCAGTGCTTCGGGTCATATTGAATGCGACATGGTCGTAAACTGTGCCGGTATGTGGGGGCACGAGGTGGGCCGGATGGCCGGTGTGAACGTTCCGCTTCACGCCTGCGAGCATTTCTACATCGTGACCGAGGGGATCGACGGCCTGACCCAGCTACCAGTGCTGCGTGTTCCGGATGAATGCGCATATTACAAAGAAGACGCAGGTAAAATTCTGCTGGGCGCGTTCGAACCCAATGCTAAACCCTGGGCCATGAACGGCATCCCCGACAGTTTCGAGTTCGACCAGTTGCCCGAAGACTTCGACCACTTTGAGCCTATCCTCGAGGCTGCGGTAAACCGCATGCCGATGTTGGCCGAAGCGGGCATTCATACATTCTTCAATGGTCCCGAAAGCTTTACGCCGGATGACGCCTATCACCTGGGCCTGGCGCCTGAGATGGATAACGTCTGGGTGGCCGCCGGGTTCAATTCGATTGGCATCCAATCCGCGGGTGGGGCCGGTATGGCCCTGGCTGAGTGGATGGATTCTGGCGAGAAACCCTTTGACCTGGGCGACGTCGACATCAGCCGGATGCAGCCCTTTCAAGGAAACAAGCAATATCTCTTTAAACGTTCGAAAGAGACGCTGGGCCTGCTTTATGCTGATCACTACCCGTATCGGCAAAAGGCCACTGCACGCGGAGTGCGGCGAACACCGTTCCATCACCATCTGAAGGAACAGGGTGCAGTCTTCGGTGAGCTGGCCGGATGGGAGCGCGCCAACTGGTTTGCAAACGAAGGTCAGGAGCGGGAATACCAATATAGCTGGAAGCGCCAGAACTGGTTCGAAAATTCGGCCGCCGAACACCGCGCCGTGCGCGAGAATGTGGGCATGTATGACATGTCCTCTTTCGGCAAAATCCGTGTGGAAGGCCCGGATGCCGAAGCGTTCATGAATTATATCGGCGGTGGTGACTATGCGGTTCCGACAGGAAAGATCGTCTATACGCAATTTCTGAACCGGACGGGTGGCATCGAAGCGGATGTGACCGTAACCCGACTGTCAGAAACCGCATATCTGGTTGTAACCCCAGCGGCCACGCGTCTGGCCGATCAAACCTGGATGCAGCGCCATGTCGGCGAGCATCGCGTTGTCATCACAGATGTGACCGCGGGCGAAGGCGTTTTGGCTGTCATGGGGCCAAACGCGCGCGCGTTGTTGGAAAAGGTCTCACCCGCTGATTTTTCGAATGCGGTAAATCCGTTTGGCACCGCACAGGAGATCGAGATTGGCATGGGTCTCGCCCGTGCGCATCGCGTGACTTACGTGGGTGAACTTGGGTGGGAGATCTATGTCTCCTCAGACATGGCAGGTCACGTGTTTGAGACGCTGCATGAGGCCGGACAGGACATGGGTTTGAAACTGTGCGGGATGCACATGATGGACAGCTGCCGGATCGAAAAGGGGTTCCGCCATTTCGGCCACGACATCACCTGCGAGGATCACGTGGTTGATGCCGGGCTTGGTTTTGCGGTCAAAGTCGACAAGGGCTGCGACTTTATCGGGCGCGAAGCGGTCATAGCACGCAAGGAAAGTGGGCCCAAGAGCCGCCTGGTGCAGTTCCGACTGTCCGAGCCCGAGCCGCTTTTGTTCCACAACGAGCCGATCGTACGCGACGGTGAATATATCGGTTACCTGAGTTCGGGGAACTACGGTCACACGCTGGGGGGTGCAATCGGTATGGGCTATGTCCCTTGCGAGGGCGAGAAGGCTGCGGATGTCGTTGCCTCCAGCTATGAGATCGACGTTTGCGGGGTGAAGGTAAAAGCCGAAGCGTCGCTAAAACCAATGTACGACCCGAAATCCGAGCGCGTTAAAGTTTAATCAAAAGGTCGGGGCGCGAATGCGCCCCGGCTCGATTTTTGGAAGGCGACGTATCAATAAACCTGATGTGTCGCATCACAGTTTCCGCAGTTCCCAAGCGAACCCGATTTGCCGTAAACACGGCCGGCATAACCCCGGGGACCTGGTATGGCGAACGCATCTATCCTTTCGCAAAACGTGGATACGCCAAAGGGTCTGGCATTGGCTCTGGCCGCCTATGTCATGTGGGGGTTCCTGCCGCTTTACATGAAAGCGATGGCGCATATCGGCCCTGTTGAGGTTGTGGCCCACCGGATCATTTGGTCTGTTCCTGTTGCAGGTTTGCTGCTGATCGCATTGGGCCGAACGCAAGATCTGAAGGCCGCTTTGAAAAACCCAAAGATGCTGGCTATGGCGTGCCTGACGGCGGGGCTGATCTCGGTCAATTGGGCGATATACGTCTGGGCCATCGCCAGTGGTAACACGCTGGACGCAGCGCTTGGGTATTACATTAACCCGCTGTTCAGCATTGCTTTGGGTGCGCTGTTACTGCGCGAGCCATTGAACAGAACACAGATGATTGCCGTCGGTCTGGCGGCCGTCGGCGTGCTGGTTCTGATAATACAGGCCGGTAGCCTGCCTTGGGCGGCGCTTGGTTTGACGATCAGTTGGGGCTTCTACGCCTTTTTCAAAAGGTCGCTGCCGATCGGCCCCAATCAGGGCTTCCTGCTGGAGGTTTTGATACTTTTGATCCCGGCGCTGGCCTATGTGACATGGCAGGGGGCTACAGGGACCGGGCATTTCGGTTGGGCGGTCGAGGACACGGCGCTGCTGGCTGGTGCGGGGTTGGTGACGGCAATTCCGCTGCTGGTTTATGCCAACGGGGCCAAGCTTGTGCGACTGTCGACCATGGGCATTCTGCAATACATCGCACCAACGATGATCTTCATTACCGCGATTGCCGTTTTTGGCGAACAGATTGACCAAGGGCGCATGATCGCCTTTCCTCTGATCTGGTCGGCTTTGGTGGTGTACTCGATCCCAATGATCCGCCAGCTTCGAACTCAGTCCTGACGCAACACTCGGGCGGCTTCTTTCGCCCATATCGCATATGTTCTGGGGCTGGGATGGTATCCGTCTGGCGCAGCTAACGCCGGGTCGTCGGGTAGGTTCAGGGTCAAGTGACGAGCCTGAGGATACTGTTCGACAACCTGTTTCAGGCCCATGTCCAGCCGTGCAGCCTGTCGCCCAAGTACCCACGCGAGCGGTTGGGGTAAAGCTGGAAAGCGATCCATCTGGGGAACGGCCGTTACGACCGCCCTGCGCACTTTCATCCTGTCAACCAACAGCTGCAGCAGCCTTGTTTGCCGTTCGATGAACTGTTTGCATGTGACGCCTCGCGTGACGTCGTTCACCCCCAGCGCGGTGACGGCCACGTCAAACTCTTCGTCTGCCAGCTTCAAACGCTCAATCGTGTCATGGGTCGTATGCCCGGTCGTCGCTTTTAGCTGCCATTCGACGGTGTAATGTCGTGACAGCTCTCTTACCAAACACCCGGATAAGGCCTGAGCCTGTGTTCCGGCCCCGACACCCGCTGCCGAACTGTCGCCCGCGATCAACAAACGCAGCCGCGGCCCGCGACCGGCCCGACCTGTACGAGGGCCAGAGGGTTCCGGCAGCAATTGCGCGCTGCGTCGTACCGTCAGCCCCTGAATCGCCAAGACGGGTAACAAGGGCACGCGCAGCAGCTGATCGGGGGCCAGCGGCATAGTCAGCTCAATGCGTTTTTGTATTCAAGAAACCTGGGGTCGGTCATCACACGGGCCATCATCGCCTCACGCAAGGCTCCGATGGTTTTGTAGGGGCGCATGACGACCTCGAAATCCTGAATCAACCCGTCATCGTTCAGGGTGATCAGGTCAACGCCAACCGCGTCCAGATCGCCGACCTTGCACTGAAATTCCAACGCCCAATCTTTTCCCTCGCCCATGATCCGGCGATATCGAAACTCTGAAAACACTTGCCCCACATGGCCCAGAACTGCGGCCACGGGCGCGCGGCCGGTCCATGTGCTGTAATAGGTTGGCGGAGAAAACCGCACGTCATCTGCCAGTAACGCGTGGATCAGGCTTTCATCGCCCTTAGCGACGACCTCTTGCATGCGTTCGATTGTGGGATGCACTTTTTCCTCCTCCGACCTGTTTCGTCAGAGTTGCGGAACCAATCCGATCAGGCAAGGCCGACGTTGCGGGAGGTTGCCCCTTGCGTTAGGCAGTGCCGCATGACTGAGACTTACGCCCCTCCGACCACGCCGCTGGACGTGTTGCATGAAGATGCGCAGCTGATCGTGGTCAACAAGCCCTCGGGGTTGTTGTCTGTGCCTGGGCGTGGGGAGCATCTGGCGGATTGCCTGCTATCGCGGGTTCAGGTCGCTTTTCCTCAGGCCTTGCTGGTGCACCGGCTGGATCGGGATACCTCGGGCGTTATGATCTTTGCCCAAACGCCTCATGCGCAGCGACATCTGAGTATGCAGTTCGAAAAGCGACAGACCCGCAAGACCTATGTCGCGCGCGTCTGGGGGCACATCGCGGCCAAAACAGGGACGGTTGATCTGCCCCTCATTGTGGACTGGCCCAACAGACCGCGCCAGATGGTTTGCCACGAAACAGGCAAGCCAGCCGTGACGGACTGGCGCGTGGTCAAACACGAGGGCGCAACGACCCGTGTGCGGTTATTCCCACAAACCGGGCGGTCTCATCAGCTGCGTGTGCATATGTTGGCGTTGGGCCACCCAATTTTGGGTGACCCTTTTTATGCCGAAGGTGATGCGCGCGATTACCCGCGTCTGATGTTGCATTCCGAAGAGCTGCGGTTGAAACACCCTGATGGCGGCGCATCCATGAAATTTCGCGCAAAGGCTGATTTCTGATCCTATGCAGTTCGGGTCCAGAAAACCTTGAGGTTTCCCAGAGAAAACCGTCTGGCGCGGTTACGAGGCTCACAAGGTTGGCGGGCCGCCATGATCTCTCGCTCAATCTCGAAAGCACGCAGACGATGGTCCTGAGACCAGCGCCCTAGCTGAAGGGTCATCATGACGTGATTATCCAGATTTGGCATGGCTAAACTCCTGTTGAATGATCCAAATCTGGTGCATCACTGCTGACACCACCTTGTCAGTGGGCTGTGCTAAGGTGTCAGCAGATCAACCGGAGACTGCCATGCGCCGTTCGACCCGCCTGTTTGAAATCATTCAGATCTTGCGCGCTGCAGATGCGCCTGTGACGGCTGAAACCCTTGCTGAAAAGCTCGAAGTCTCGGTGCGTACGGTTTACCGCGACATCGCCGCCTTGCAGGCACAGCGAACCCCGATCGAAGGTGAGGCCGGTGTAGGATACCTGATGCGTCGTGGCTATGATCTGCCGCCGCTCAATTTCGACGCGGAAGAGGTCGAAGCCTTGTGGGTTGGACTATCTATGCTGGCGCGCACGGGCGACAGTACGCTGCAACAGGCTGCAAATCGGGTGTGCCGCAAGATAGACGCCCTGCGTGACCCGGCAGACTGGCTACAGGTTGCCCCTTGGGGCGCGCCTTTGGATGATCCGAACAAAGGCTGTGTTCCCGTCGTGAACTACCGTGAAGCGATCCGAACGGAACGCAAGATCCGCATCACCTACGTCAATGCCGATGAGCTGCGCACAGAACGTATCGTACGCCCGGTTGCTCTGATCTATCATATTGAATGCACGATGCTGGTTGCGTGGTGCGAGCTCAGGAATGGGTTTAGGCACTTCCGCACAGATCGAATTTGGGCCTGTGAATTGATTGACGCCCATTTCTGCGGTCAGGGAGAGCCGCTGCGCGCCATCTGGCAAGAGCAAAACCAATGGGACACGCCTGCAAAGGCGCATTGAACGGCGGGTAACTGCCTATATCACCGTATTGTTGCTTGAGCCTACCGTGGTAGAGCGCGATATACTGGCCCAAACAACGTGGCTCCGTCAAACGGAGCCAGAGCAGAAGGTGAATTCATGACGATTTCCAAGTTTTTTGTATCTGCCGGGCTGTGCTCGGCCATGTTTCTGGGGGCCTGCACGGACCCTGGTACTTTGAACCTTCCGGCTGATCCCAACCAAAACGCCAAACAAGGCGCCATTCTGGGCGGGTTGATCGGTGCTGGCGTCGGTGCGATTGCGAACGACTCAGATCCTTTGCTGGGTGCTTTGGCCGGTGGTGCCATCGGTGCCGCGGGCGGCGGCGTGATTGGCAATCAGTTAGACCGGCAAGCCGCCGAGCTGCGTCAGCAACTGGCCAATGACGGGATTATCATCACCAATGCCGGTGATCGTCTGATCGTAACGGTTCCGAACGATATCACTTTTGACACCGACAGCTCTACCGTTCGTCCGGCGCTGCGGGCGGATCTTGTGCGTGTTGGTCAGAACCTCGTCAACTATCCCAACTCGAATGTCCAGGTCATAGGCCATACCGACAGTGATGGCGCGGCGTCCTACAACCAGGGACTGTCCGAGCGTCGTGCGCGTTCGGTTGCCGATATTCTGCAGGCCAATGGTGTGAACAGTTCAAGGATTACGACGATCGGTCTGGGTGAAAGCCGTCCGGCGGCATCGAACCTTACGCCTGAAGGCAAGGCTCGGAACCGTCGGGTCGATATCGAAATCATCCCGAACGGTCGCACGTAATGTGAAGGGGCGTCAGGGGCGCCCCTTTTTTGCACATTGACTGCGCGTCACAAGGGCTTTGGCCCGCGCGTTTATCGGGCTAACTAAGGGGAAACACCCTAACGGAGTTTCCCCATGTCCGAACCGATCCTTCTGAGCCTGTCGGGTTCCTTGCGTCAAACCGCAACCAACCGCAAACTGCTGCGCGAGGCGGCGCGGTTGTTTTCTCCGGGCACTCATATCGAAGCGGATCTGAACCTGCCGTTGTATGACGGAGATATTGAGAATGGCGAAGGTATCCCCGCCGCGGTTCAAACCCTTTCCGATCAGATTGCGCAGGCCGACGCTGTGATCATTTCGACCCCGGAATACAACAAGGGGCCGTCAGGTGTGCTGAAAAACGCATTGGATTGGGTGAGCCGGACACAGGGCAACCCTTGGGCGAACAAACCCGTGGCGGTTATGTCCGCCGCCGCAGGCCGTGCAGGCGGTGAGCGCGCGCAGATGATCTTGCGCAGCTTTATGGTCCCGTTTCAGACGCGTATCCTGCAGGGCCCGGAAATCCACCTGGCCGACAGTTCCAACGAGTTTGACGAGCAAGGTCGGCTGGTCAGCGAGCGCTATGAAAAAGCACTTGAGACTTTGATGCTGAAACTGCGTTCAGAAGCCGGTTTCTGAACACTCTCAATAGCTTGCCCCTTTGGGGGCGGCAATCTAGCTTGAGGCCATGTCACAAGAAACCCAATCAGACCTGATAGATCCAGCCCGGGCCGCGGCTTTGCAGGTGGCGCTTGGGCTTCCGGTTTCGGTCGGTGCGGGTGTGGCTTTACCTCCGTTTTTTCACCACCTTTATTTCTGGTCGCCGCAACCACCCGAGGGGTTAGGGCGCGACGGGCATCCCAAGGTCGGGGGCCTGATCCCTGACATGGGTTTGCCGCGCAGAATGTGGGCCGGGGGTCGGTTGCAATTCTCCGCCCCCTTGGTTGCGGGCACTCCGGCTGAACGGCGTTCTTCTTGCGAAAGCTCGGCAACGAAATCCGGGCGCAGCGGGCCGTTAGGCTTTGTCACTCTGCGCCATGAAATCTTGCAGGAAGGCGTGCTGTGTCTGACCGAATGGCAGGATTTGGTGTACCGCAATGACCCCGCACCAGATGAAGTTAAACCGATTGCGCCGACGGCGCGCACGGATGCCTCGGATGAAAGGGTTGTATCTTTCGACACGACGCTCTTGTTTCGGTATTCGGCTCTTACCTTCAACGGCCATCGCATTCACTACGACCTCGACTACGCCAGAGATGTTGAGGGATATGCGGGATTGGTCGTGCATGGCCCGCTGTTGGCGCAGCATCTGATGCTGTTTGCACAAGACCAGATGGGGCCATTGGCGCAGTTTTCGTTCCGCGCATCTTCTCCTTTGATGCATTTTGAATCGGCCACACTATGCCGTTCGGGAAGTGATCTTTGGGTGCGCGGCCCGGACGGGCGACAATGCATGAGCGCCAAAGCAGTTCCCAGCTCAGAGTGATGCCTCGGGGCGGAAATCGGCGGGAATACCGTCAACTCCTTCCAGAACTAGATCGGCCATAACTTCGGCCACCTTGGGTGCCATGCCGAACCCGATTTTGAAGCCACCATTGGCGATGAAGTGACCGGGGTATAGTGGGTGTGCGCCCAGCATTGGCGCGCGGCTTTTGCTGCGCGGACGCACACCGGCCCAGCGTTCAATCACCTCGGCCCCGTGCAGCAGTGGCAAGGCGCGGGTGGCGCGATCAATGACGTCGTCCAAGGCAGCGTCAGTGCTGGTGGGGCTGTCATACTCGCGTTCCGATGTTGATCCGATCGCCAAGGTTCCATCCGCGTGGGGTACGATATGCACAGCGTCTGCAAATAGCTGCGGAACCTCACCAGCATCGAACCGCAAAAGCGCCGCCTGACCTTTCACGCCATTGCCTACTGTCTTACCAAAAGCGTCGCTCAGTTCCTGCAACCCGGCGAGGCCAGTGGCATGGACGACGCGCCCGCCATCGGGTGCCTCTTGCACCACCTGCACGCCTAAGACCGCCAGCGCCGCCGTAAGGGCGGCACAGGCTTTGCGCGGGTGCATTCGTGCACTCAGGCTGTCATGAATTACATACCCGGCCGGGCTGGGCGGACACCACGCACCGATGTCGTCAGTGCTGAGGACGGTCCATTCCGCCTTGCCCTGCCACAAGGTGGCGGAGGTTATCGCACGCGCATGCGCCAGTTCAAGCGTGCGGTCATCCGCAATGGGCTGCAACCGACCCAAGCGCGCATATCCGGACGAAACTCCACCAGTCGCCTCAACATGTTTCCAGAATGGCTCAGCCATGATCAGGCTGTCGAACTGAAACGCTTTCTTGGCATTCCAATTCTCGGGTACATGCGGGGCCAATGCACCAACAAGCCCGCCGCTGGACCCGGCTCCGGGGCCGTACGGGTCGATGACCTGAACCTTTGCACCGCGCTTTGCGCAGACCCAGGCAATGGATAGGCCAAAGATGCCCGCACCGCGGACCGTCACATCGACCATTGCCAATCCCCTTTTCATTCTTCAGTGTCGCGCCGCTTAGCTACAGGATTCCCGGATGGCAGACCAGCATGCCGAACTGACGTGGAGAGAGGGCCAGGTCCCAGTCTCGGATCGCTTTGACGATCCCTATTTCTCGTTACAGAATGGGCTTGAGGAAACGCGCCATGTGTTTTTGGCGGGCAATGACCTGCCAGCGCGGTTCGCGCCGGGATTTCGCATAGCCGAGCTTGGGTTTGGAACTGGCTTGAATATGCTGACAGCTTGGTCTGAATGGGAAAAGTCGGGGCAGACCTCGCCTTTGACATTTACCAGTTTCGAAGCGTTTCCGATGCAACAGGCCGATATGGCGCGCGCGCTCAGCGCTTTTCCGGAACTGTCTGACTGGGCTGAACGCTTTCTTGCAGTTTGGCAGGGCGGTCGCTACGAATTGGAAACCCTGCGTCTGGAGGTCATTACGGGCGACGCCCGTCAGACCCTACCGGATTGGTCCGGTCAGGCCGACGCATGGTTTTTGGACGGGTTTTCCCCCGCTAAAAACCCTGAACTGTGGGGCGCAGATCTGATGCAGCATGTCGCCGACCATACGGTGAGTGGTGGTACAGCGGCCACGTACACAGCGGCTGGTTTCGTCAGGCGGGGGCTTTCAGATGCTGGATTTTCGGTTACGCGCACGTCAGGATTCGGTCGCAAACGCCATATGACGCGGGCCACCAAGGCATGACGCAGCAGAACAATACCCGTGCCGGAATTGCGCTGATGATCGCAGCTACGGTGGTGTTTGCGTTACAGGACGGAATCTCGCGCCATCTCGCGGGGACGTATAACACCTACATGGTCGTAATGATCCGCTACTGGTTCTTTGGGGCGTTCGTCGTCGTATTGGCACTGCGAGCGCCCGGCGGGCTTCAGTCGACAGCCCGCACCAGCCAGTTGGGCCTGCAAATACTGCGCGGCGTTCTGTTGGCCGGCGAGGTCTGCGTCGCCGTCTACGCCTTTACCATTCTGGGACTGATCGAAAGCCAGGCGGTTTTCATCTGCTACCCACTGTTGATTGCCGCCCTCAGTGGCCCGGTCTTGGGGGAAAAGGTCGGATGGCGGCGATGGGCTGCAATCGGTGTCGGCTGTGTCGGAGTGCTGGTCATTCTGCAGCCAGGTATGGGCGTGTTTAACCCGTGGGCTGTGATTCCGCTGATCTCGGCCTTCATGTTTGCCATTTACGGCCTTCTGACCCGCTATGCCGCCCGGCGTGACAGCACGGCAACCAGCTTTTTTTGGACCGGTGTCGCAGGGGCGGCCGCGATGACATGCATTGGATTGTGGTTTTGGGAGCCGATGGAAAGCGGTGACTGGGTCTGGATGGGTCTCTTGTGCCTCAGCGGTGCGTTGGGCCATTGGTTATTGATCAAGTGCTACGAGATGGCCGAGGCCAGCGCAGTGCAGCCTTTCGCCTATTTCCACCTGATGTGGAGCGCGATCCTTGGCATTTCGATCTTTGGAGAGGCACTGCGCCCCGCAGTGGTGATCGGGGCCACACTTGTGATTGCTGCAGGTCTGTTCACCCTATGGCGCGAACGACGCCAGAGTTGAGCCGATCAGCTCTTGCGAAAACGGAATCGGCAATGGCGGCTGCCCCAAACGGGCACGGTAAACCGGCAGGCTTTCGGCCACGCGCATGACGTAATTTCGCGTTTCGCTAAAGGGAATGGTTTCGATCCAGTCCACCATGTCGATCTCGCCCGCGCGCGGGTCACCGTACCGTTCCATCCACGAGATCGGACGGCGCGGGCCAGCATTGTAGCCCGCAGCCATCATGACGACGTTCCCATTGAAGTTCGCAGATAGGGTGGACAGGTAATTCGCGCCCAGCTTGGCGTTGTATTGCCAATCGGACGTAAGCTTGCCGGTTTTATGCCCGCTGAGAATCCCCATATTTTTGGCCACCAACTGCGCTGTTGCAGGCATCACTTGCATCAAGCCACGTGCACCGGCCCCGCTGATCACCACTGGGTCAAACTCACTTTCGCGCCGTGCAATCGCCAATGTCATCTCTTTCGCCATCGGCAATCCCAGATCAGCCACGGGATGAACGGGGTAATAGGCCGCTGGCAGCACGACCCCTGTCTTCGCCGCGCGTTTTGCGATCATGACGGCCAGGTGAGGCTCTTTCAGTTCAATGACAAGATCACCCAGCTGATTGGCTTGCGTGGTGTCCAGATCCTCGACCAAGTGGGTCAGAAACCGCTCCGACAGGTTGTCTTCCCCCGCACGCAGCAGCAGAAGCCCAGCTTCCAAGACGCTGGAGGCCGCAAAATCGGCTTGTTTCCAATGTGGCGCCCGCCGGGGGTTGGCCAGTTCGCTGTCAAAGGGACGCCCGATCCGTTCAGCCGCCAGCAGCCCATAGAATGAGGTCTGGTAATCTGCGCCCATTGCATATGCTTCATACGCTTTGTCTGCGTCTCCTTGCGCCGCGTAGGCGCGACCCAGCCAATACCCGCCACGCCCTTTGGAAATCGGCGACTGCACCGCATCCGAGAAATTCTGAAAATGACGAACGGCAGTTGCCGGGTCGTTCAGCTTACGCAGGGCCAGAAACCCGGCCAGCCATTCCAGATCGGCGTAGCCATATCCCATTTCAGGGGTCATGTGGTGATTGGCGGCGATCTGATAGGCCCGTGTCGCGCTGCCGTTGCGCATCTCTAGCCGGGCAAGGCGACGGCGGCCCTCGGCCCATTTGTCGGGCTCACCCAACGCGTCTGGCCCGGTTGAACGTTCCAACATCAGGTCGATTGCGCTGTCATCCAGTTCTTTCTGGTCCCGCCAGACGAACCGATCAAACGCAAGGCCGGGCGCATTGGCCAAAGACTTTGGAACAGCCGCAACCTTGGCGTCTACACCAGGTTGGCGTTTTTGCAGGGCGATGCGCGCCTCGGCCAGTTTGCGTTCATCCGAACTGACCAGTGGCAACATCTGCCCGGCGCTGACAAGGTTTCCATCCCATAACATTCTGTCCAAACGAGCTGAATGGTGGGGTTTCAACAAAGTTGCAAAGTTTTCCAGATAGTTCTTTTGCTGACCGGCCCCCATCGCCATCGTGCGCCACGCGGTCACAAGATCAGCCTCGGCATCCCCCTGACGCCCTTTTGCCTTGAGGGCGACGGCATAGTTCAACGCACCTTCTGCAGTCTGCGGGGGCACGTCCGCATAGAACTTTATGGCCCGGTCGGGATCAGCCCCGGTAAAAGCGGGTTCGCTTTTGCGGCGCAACCAGGCCAACCCGGGCCAATCCGGTCTGCGCTCAAGGAAAACCAGCACATCGCCAGAGCTGCCGAATCCCTCGCGCAGCCAATGCCAGACTATGATGTCACGCGAGACCGACCCGCGTTCGCCCGACTCGCGAAGCGCGGCATTCCAGTCACCTTTGCGCATTTCGGACAATCCAGCCCGCAGATCATCGACTGCGTCTGCCCGGGCAGCGCCGGTTGTTGCCAGAATCACTACTACCAAAAGCGTCAGAACGCGTGTCATGCCTTGCATTTCCCAACCAACCAAGGATAGAGCCATTCAGGATAAACCTTGTGCCGCGGGGATCAACTCACATCGCAAA
Source organism: Ruegeria sp. G5 (assembly GCF_056533365.1). Classification (NCBI taxonomy): domain Bacteria; kingdom Pseudomonadati; phylum Pseudomonadota; class Alphaproteobacteria; order Rhodobacterales; family Roseobacteraceae; genus Ruegeria; species Ruegeria sp. G5. The sequence continues at coordinate 148,948 of NZ_JBQFOK010000007.1, forward strand.
GATTGTGATGACCTGTGACGCAAAATTTGCCAACCGCGCACAGAAGGAGCGTGTCATGTTCAAAGGCTCAATGCCAGCCCTCGTCACCCCGTTCAGCAACGGCGAGTTGGACCTGAAGACGCTCAAACATTTGGTGGAATGGCACATTCAGGAAGGCTCGACGGGGCTGGTGCCCGTTGGCACCACAGGTGAAAGTCCAACGCTGAGCCATGATGAGCACGAAACCGTCGTCGAGCAGGTCGTTCAGGCCTCTGCTGGTCGCGTGCCGGTGATTGCCGGGGCCGGATCGAATAACACCGTTGAGGCGATCCGCTTTGTACAATTTGCGCAGAAAGTTGGAGCAGACGCCGCGCTGGTGGTGACGCCCTATTATAACAAGCCCACACAAAAGGGCCTGATCGCGCATTTCCGGGCACTGCACGACTGTGCGGATATTCCAATTATCATCTACAATATTCCTGGCCGCTCTGTCATCGATATGACACCCGAAACGATGGGCGAGCTGTCTGAATTGCCACGCATCATAGGGGTCAAAGACGCGACCGGCGATCTGGCCCGCGTCAGCCAACAACGCGCGTCCTGTGGTCCGGACTTTTGCCAGTTGTCAGGCGAAGACGCGACTGCGCTCGGCTTCAACGCACACGGTGGCGTCGGCTGCATATCGGTCACGGCAAACGTCGCGCCCAAACTATGCGCCGAGTTTCAACAGGCTACACTGGACGGCGACTATGTCAAAGCGCTGGAGTACCAAGATCGTCTGATGCCGCTGCATGAGGCCATCTTTATCGAGCCCGGTTTGGTCGGCGCGAAATATGCGCTGAACAAGCTTGGACTGTGCAGCTCCGAGGTCCGTTCGCCACTGACAGAGCTGGATGACAGCACCAAAGCAGCTATCGATGCCGCGCTGCGCCACGCCGGGTTGCTGTAACGCCGTCTTTGCAGGCGCGATCCGAACTTCATCTGGCCAAAAATATCCCGGGGGATGAATTGGTCTGAAAGACCAAGAAGGGGGCTGGCCCCCTTCTTTAGCGTTTGCCGTAGTACAACCCTACGACATGTTCAGCCTGTGCGAAAAACAGCCATCTGGAAACCGCAACCCCGGCGATGTGCGACAGCACGGCCAGTGCAGCAAAAAAATGCCCGAACGGCAAAAGCAACAAGACAACCGGGATCATGAAGGCAAGTACAAACGAGACAACACGCAGCTTTTCCGCATGCTTTCGGCCCACAATATGGACGAATTCATTCAAGAGATAGTTTGTTCCCGTATGCGGCGGTTCAAAGGCACGCACCGTTCCAATACTACCCAAACCGGTTGCTGTCTGTAAATTCGTTCCCGAATTCCCGAAAGCTTTGTCGCCTGCCCACCATGTCAACGCCTGAATGGTCGCCGCAATAACAAGCAATGGGATCGCAAGCGTCACTTGTCCTGCAAGCAATGACCCACCGGCGATACTGTAGCCAAGGAACATTGCAGGCGTGAACTGAGAATTCCAGCGTGGGATAGTCTTGAGCTGTGTGTAGATCATAGATGTCGTAAAGACTGTCGCGACCGAAAACACAGCGCCAATTAACCCCAGAAACGCCCACCGCTGCCCCAGAAAAATCGGACCGAGCGCATAGAGCCCCATGACAATCAGCGCGATGACCGCACACCAGCCTTCGCGACTTAGCCAGCTGGACCGCCATTGGGTGAATGCCTTAAGGGCGCGTTCGGGGTGCCCAAGGTGGAAGGTCGAGGCCATCAACCCACCAACTGACAAGCCAAATGCGATCAAGTAAAAGACAAACGCTACCCAACCCGTAACGTCCGGTAACCCCAGACCCAGAAAAAACAGCAGACCAAAGCCCAGACCAGACAGTGTCGTAAAGATAATAACAGAAGGGGCTGGATGCATCAGAGCTTCTCCAGTGCTTTGTCCAGCCAGCCCAGGAACCCTTTCGGCTCCTCGGCGACGGGGGCCAGCAGGGGGGCCAGAATGTCGATTTGGTCTTCGATCTGATCCTTGGGCCGCGGTGGCAGGTATTTGTTGACGGGTTTGGTGCCCATTTCAGGCATCAGGTCCATGCCCTCGCGTTCGGCTACCAGTTTGCTGACATCGCTGTCAGGGTCGCCGAGATCACCGAAATGACGTGCGCCCGCCGGGCAGGTGCGTACACAGGACGGGACGCGATCTACTTCGGGCAGGTTTTCGTTGTAGATACGGTCGACGCAGAGCGTACATTTCTTCATCACGCCTTCGGCCAAGTCCATTTCGCGCGCGCCATAGGGACAGGACCAGGCGCATAACCCGCACCCGATGCAATCGCTTTCGTTTACGAGGACAATGCCATCTTCGACACGTTTGTAGCTTGCTCCGGTTGGGCAAACCGTCACGCAGGGGGCATCCTCGCAATGCAGGCAGGATTTTGGGAAGTGGATCAGCTGTGCGGGCCCTTGTTCGGGCTGCACTTCGTAGGAATGCACACGGTTCAGGAAAGTGCCTGACGGGTTGCCGCCATAGGCATCCTGATCGGAAAGAGGTGCACCGTAGTTTTCAGTGTTCCAGCCTTTGCAGGAGATCACGCAGGCATGGCATCCAACACAAGTATCCAGGTCGATGACCAGACCCATTTTGCGTTCAGTGGATTCGGGTAGCTGGGTCATGTCAACGAAGCTCCGCTTTGGCGGTTGGGCAGGGGGCCAGCCCCCTCTTGAGCCTGCGGCTCAATTCACCCCCGGGATATTTTTGGCCAGATGAAGTGCGGATGTTTTTCATTTTCCCACCTTCCATGCCAGGTCCTTGGGGCCGGTGCCAACGGGGGATTGGATCGGGGCAAATTCGGGCTGGCTTTGTGCGTCCGTCGGTGGGTCGGCTTTTTCGAGTTTGACCTTGAGGTCGAACCACGCGGCCTGACCTGTGATCGGGTCGGAATTGGCCCAGCGCATGCCGTCGCCTTTAGGCGGCAGCAGTTCGTGGATCAGGTGGTTCAGCAAAAACCCCTTGGTGGCCTCTGGCGCGTTTTCCTGCAAGGCCCATGCGCCTTTGCGTTTGCCGATGGCGTTCCACGTCCAGACGGTGTTTTCATTTAACGCGGCCATTTCCATGACCGGGACGGTGATTTCACCATGGGGTGAGGTGACTTTGGCCCAGTCGCCGTCTTTCAGGTTGTGTTCGCGCATCAGTTTGGTGGGTACGTAAAGCGGGTTGCGCCCGTGCAGCTGCCGCAGCCATGCGTTCTGGGTGCCCCACGAATGATACATCGCCATCGGGCGCTGGGTCAGGGCGTTGATGGTGAAGCCCTCGTTGCCCTGCTGATCGGTTTCATACCACATCGGAAGCGGGTCCATTGCGTCTTTGATACGCTGGCGCAGGTGCTCGGGGGGCTGGTGATCTCCGTGTCCTTCGGCGGCCAGCTGGAATTTGCGCATTGGCTCGGAATAGAGCTGGAACAGGTAGGGTTGCGGGCTGTCATAAAGGCCAATGCCCACGGCCCAGTCCTGATAGGCCGTGTTCCAGGGTTTGTAGTAATCCGCGCCTTCGGGGATATGTGCGACGTAGAAGCCCCCGTTTTCGATATAGCGGTTCAGCTGGTCCGGGTTGACCGCGCCGCGTCCTTCTTTGTCGCCATCCTCGCCCCGGAATCCGGCCAGCGGGCCGATGCCGGGTTTGCGTTCGTGGTTGACGATATAGTCGGCATAATCCTTCCACTTGGGCGTACCGTCTTGGTTGGTGAAGCCGGGCAGGCTCATGCGGTTAGCCAATTGAATCAGAACCGACTGGAACCCACGCACGTCGCGGTCGGGTTCCACTACTGGCCATCGGATGGCGTCGGCGGCAGCGTCGGCCTCGCAGATTGGGCGATCCAGCAGCGAGATACAGTCGTGGCGTTCCAGGTAGGTGGTATCGGGCAGGATCAGGTCGGCATAGGCGACCATTTCCGAAGAATAGGCATCCGAGTAGATGATCTTTGGGATGACGTATTTGCCGTCTTCGGTCTTGGCCGACAGCATCTCCATCACGCCTTTGGTGTTCATGGAAGAGTTCCAAGACATGTTCGCCATGTACATGAACAGCGTGTCGATCTTGTAGGGATCACCGGCGGCCGCGTTCGAGATCACCATATGCATCAACCCGTGGGCCGACATCGGGTTTTCCCATGTGAACGCTTTGTCGATGCGCTGGGCGGTGCCGTCTTCGTTCAGCAGCAAGTCCTCGGGGCCGCGGGGGAAGCCGAGGTGAGGGCCCTCCAGCGGGCGGCCCGGGCGGCGGTCGCCGTGCGGGGTGGGATGCGCCTCGACCGGTTTGGGGTAGGGCGGTTTGAAGCGAAAGCCGCCGGGGACCTCGACGGTGCCCAGCAGGATTTGTAGAACATGCAGCGCGCGGCAGGTCTGGAAGCCGTTCGCATGGGCCGAGATGCCGCGCATCGCGTGGAAGCTGACGGGGCGGCCGGTCATTTTGCTGTGTTTTTCGCCCCGGAAGTCGGTCCATTCGTGGTCCAGCTCGATAGCCTCGTCAAAGGCGACACGAGCGATCTCCGCCGCGATGGCGCGGATGCGTTGGGCGGGGATGCCGCAGCGGTCGGCGACGTTTTCCGGCGCGTGCTCGTCGGACAGGTATTTCTCGGCCATCAGGTGGAAGACAGGGCGGTGAGTGACGCCGTCTTTGCCATAGGTGGCCGACAGGTCAGGGCGAACGCCGGGTTTGTCAAAGGCGGTGGGTTCGCCCGTCACGCGGTCGATGACCAGAGGCTTGCCGTCCGCGTCGCGCAGGAACAGACCTTTTTCCGGACCCTCGGCGGCATTTACCAAGACTGGCGCGTTGGTGTAACGGCTGAGATAGTCGAGGTCGATCTTACCCGCCTTCATCAGCACATGGATCAGCGACAGGATGAACAGCCCGTCGGTGCCCGGCGTGATGCCGACCCAATCGTCAGCCACCGCGTTATAGCCCGAGCGGATCGGGTTCACCCCGATCACCCGCGCGCCGCGCGCCTTGATCTTGCCGATGCCCATCTTGATCGGGTTGCTGTCGTGATCCTCGGCCACGCCGAACAGCATGAACAGCTTGGTGTGGTCCCAATCAGGCTGGCCAAATTCCCAAAACGCCCCGCCCATGGTGTAGATGCCACCCGCCGCCATGTTGACCGAGCAGAACCCGCCATGTGCGGCATAGTTCGGCGTTCCAAAATTCTGCGCCCAAAAGCTGGTGAAACTCTGGCTTTGGTCGCGCCCGGTGAAGAAGGCCAGTTTGTGCGGGGCCGTCTCGTGTAATTCGTTCAGCCAGCCCACGGCTGTGCTGATCGCTTCGTCCCACTCAATCTCGCGGAACTCGCCCGAGCCGCGCGGCCCGACCCGTCGCAGCGGTTTACGCAGGCGTGAAGGGGCGTTGACCTGCATGATCCCAGCCGACCCTTTGGCGCAAAGAACACCTTTGTTGACGGGGTGGTCACGGTTGCCCTCGATATACGCGACCTTGCCATCCTTGATGTGAACGTTAATGCCGCACCGGCAAGCGCACATATAGCAGGTGGTCTTTCGGACCTCGTCCGAGACCTTGGGCGAGGTATCTATGACTGGCTGGTTCAAAAGCGCCCCCTGTAGCTTGTGATCCGATCATTCCCATAAATGGCATGAAAGCGGAATAAATTTTTCGTTTTTGCGTGCTGGGGTGATTTATGTTCCAGCATCATTGTGTTGCGCCTGAACGGCGGTGACGGCGATCATGTGCAGAATGTCCTCGGACGAGCAGCCACGCGACAAGTCATTGGCCGGCTTCGCCAGCCCCTGCAGCACCGGACCGATCGCCTCGACCCCTCCGATGCGCTGAGCGATTTTGTAGCCAAGGTTTCCCGCATTCAAACTGGGAAAGACAAAGACGTTCGCTTCGCCCCTAAGCGGGGAATCTGTTGCCTTTGTTGCTGCGACTTCCGGTACGAAAGCGGCGTCAAACTGAAGCTCACCGTCAATCAAAAGCGCGGGGTCCTTTTCGCGTGCGATCTGCGTTGCCTCGACCACCTTTGACACCTTCGGGTGTTCCGCGCTGCCTGACGTCGAAAAGGACAGCATCGCCACCCTCGCCGTGTCGCCGGTCAGTGTAGTGTATGAGTCTGCCGAAGCGCGGGCGATTTCAGCCATCTCCTGCGCATCCGGGTCTACGACCAGACCGCAATCGGCAAAGATGCGGGCGCCTTTGACCTCGTGATGGTCCTGACAGAACAGCATCAGGAAAAAGCTGGAGACCATGGCGGCTTCGGGTGCAGTGCCGATGATCTGCAAAGCGGTGCGCACAGTGTCGGATGTGGTTTCGACCGCGCCACCAACGGTGCCATCGGCGATGCCCTGCTGCACAAGCATGGCGGCATAGGTCAGACGGTTGCTGATCTGCCGGTTCGCATCCTCATGGGTCATGCCTTTGTGCTTGCGACGTTCATACAACGCCTGCGCCAAGTTGGGCGTCAGGTCCGAGGCTGAAGGATCGTGGATTTCGATCCAATCAGGGTCGAACCCCTTGTGCGAGCTGAGAAGGGCCGAAACCTCGGCCCTGTCTCCGATCAGGATAATCCGCGCGACCTTCTCTTTGACGGCCTTGACGGCCCCTTCGACAACGCGGGGATCATCGCCCTCGGACAGGGCGATGATTTTGTCCGACGCGCTTGCCGTCCCGAGAATGGCGCGCAGAGGCTTCACCCGGGTTACGCCCCGACCTGCGGGGTCATGTCGTCCGCGCTGATCCCGGCAACCGCAACTGGTTTCTTCATCGCGTCGCGGCGGAAGGGCTCACCCAGTTCCTGGTTGATCATGGCTTCGATCAGGGTGGTGACACCATTCTTTTGATCTTCGATGGCTTGGTTCAGTGCTGCAGTCAGCTCATCCATTGTGCGCGCCACGACACCCTTCAGGCCGCAGGCTTGCGCGATCCCGGCATAGGACACTTTGGTGTCAAGCTCAGTGCCAACAAAGTTGTCATCAAACCAAAGGGTCGAGTTCCGCTTTTCAGCGCCCCACTGATAGTTGCGGAAGACGATCTGGGTGATCGCTGGCCATTCCTCGCGCCCGATGGCCGTCAGTTCGTTCACCGCAATGCCAAAGGCACCGTCACCCGAGAATCCGACGACGGGTACATCCGGGTTACCGATCTTGGCGCCGACGACCGACGGCAGACCATAACCGCAGGGACCAAACAGGCCCGGGGCCAGATACTTGCGCCCATCCTCAAAGGACGGATACGCGTTGCCGATAGCGCAGTTATTGCCGATATCGGACGAGATGATCGCCTCTTTCGGAAGGGCGGACTGGATCGCGCGCCAAGCCATACGCGGGCTCATCCAGTCGGGCTTGGCCGCGCGTGCGCGCTGGTTCCATGTGGTGCCCGGATCGTCATCCTCGTGGTCCATGCTGGACAGCTGTTGCGCCCAAGCGGATTTCTTCTGCGCGATGTTGGCTTTGCGTTCCGCACGGCCTGTGTCGCCTGCCGTATCGCTCAGCTGCGCCAGAATACCTTTGGCTACCTTGGCCGCATCGCCGATCACGCCAACGGTGACCTTCTTGGTCAGGCCAATCCGGTCGGGGTTGATGTCGACCTGAATGATCCTGGCATCGGCTGGCCAGTATTCCATGCCATAGCCCGGCAGGGTCGAGAACGGGTTCAGACGGGTCCCCAGGCACAGCACCACATCGGCCTCGCTGATCAGCTCCATCCCGGCTTTTGAGCCGTTATAGCCCAGCGGTCCCGCGAACAGGGGGTGCGAACCCGGGAAAGCGTCATTATGCTGGTAGCCGACGCAGACCGGCGCATCCAGACGTTCGGCCAGATCCTTCGACGCCTCGATGCCGCCCTCGGACAGGACCACGCCGGCGCCGTTCAGGATTACAGGGTTTTTGGCATTGGACAGCAGCTCGGCCGCCTGCGCCACAGCGCTTTCGCCGCCCGAGGGGCGCTCGAACTCGACGACTGCTGGCAGGTCAATGTCGATGACCTGAGTCCACATGTCGCGAGGGATGTTAAGTTGAGCCGGTGCGCTTGCGCGTTTGGCTTGCATGATCACGCGGTTCAGAACTTCGCAAACGCGGGACGGGTCCCGGACCTCTTCCTGATAGGCGACCATGTCTTCGAACAGTTTCATCTGCTCGACTTCCTGGAAACCGCCCTGACCAATGGTTTTGTTCGCCGCCTGTGGCGTCACCAGCAGCAGTGGGGTGTGGTTCCAGTAGGCCGTCTTTACGGCGGTGACAAAGTTGGTGATACCGGGGCCGTTTTGCGCGATCATCATCGACATCTTGCCGGTGGCGCGGGTATAGCCGTCGGCCATCATGCCAGCGCTGCCCTCATGCGCGCAGTCCCAGAACATGATCCCCGCCTTTGGGAACAGGTCCGAGATCGGCATCATGGCCGAGCCGATGATCCCGAACGCATGTTCGATCCCGTGCATTTGCAGAACCTTAACAAAGGCCTCTTCCGTGGTCATTTTCATCTGGGTGATCTCCGCGCATGGATAGGTGAAGCCGGGCCATTGGCCCCGCCTTTGAATATGGTTGTGGCGCAAGGTGCAGGGCCACGTTAGGGCCAGAATCTGCAGCGGGATAGGTCCAGACTGGATTCAGCTGTTCCGAATGGCGTCAGCGACCCTTTTAACGCCCGGCGCGATCCGCTCCTGCGGGATTGAGGAGTAGCCGAGGCGATAGAAATTCCGCGGTCGATCCGGCCCTGAAAAGAACGGTGCACCCGGTTCTATGTGAACGCTCTGACTTTGAAGCTTGTGCGCCAATTGGGTGGTGTCGACATGTTCGGGCGCCGACATCCATAGCGAAGACCCGCCCATGATCCCGCGCCCGGCCACTGATAGGCCGTGTTCTTCAACGGCGGCATCCAAGGTCTCGCGCCGTTGTGCCAGAACCTTCGACATGCGCCGGATTTGCGCGTCGTAATGGCCCAAGGACAGGAAATAGGCCGCCGTGCGTTGAATATGCCCCGGCGGGTGGCGCAGGACCAGCGATCGCAAGGCTCGCGCCTCGCGGATAAAAGGCTCGGACCCGACCATGTATCCCAGCCGCAGCCCCGGAAACAGCGATTTTGAAAAGCTGCCCATATAGATTACGCGCCCGTCCCGATCCATTGACTTCAACGCAGGCGAAGGCGCACCCAGAAAGGCCATCTCAAATTCATAGTCATCCTCAACGACCATGGCATCCAGCTCTCGCGCGCGCTCCAGCAGGTGATGACGGCGGTTAACCGGCATGGTGGCAGTTGTCGGGCTTTGGTGGCTGGGCGTCGTGAAGATGACATCCGTATTCTCGGGCAACGCATCCGGGGGCAACCCATCCCTGTCCACGGGAATGGGGGTGACATCGCAATCCCAGTGCTGCAACAGGCTGCGCAAAGCGTAATAGCATGGGTCCTCAATCACTGCCGTTCGATTGTGGGTCAGCAATATACGCGATGCCAGCCACAGCGCGTTCTGCGCCCCCATTGTGATCAGTATCTCTTCGGGCCGGGCGGCGATGCCCCGGCGGGGCAAGGTATGGCGCGCGATAAACTCAACCAACAACGGATCGTCCTGATCCACGTAGTCGCCGGTCAATGATGCAAAGTCTTTGTGCCCCAGCGCCCGAACCGCGCAAAGCCGCCAATTGGCGTGGTCAAAAAGGGACCGATCGGCCTGACCATAGATGAAGGGGTACCGGTAATCTCGCCAATCGCTGGGTTTCGACAGAACATCCCCGTCCGAAAACCGTCGCGCCAGTGCGGTGTCCCAATCCACGGTCTCAGCACTGCGCTGAACGGGTGTGTACTTCGGCGGAACCGGAGCATTTTGCGAAACGTAGTAGCCAGATCGCCCCTTTGCCGTCAGATAGTCATTGGCCAATAGTTCGGTATAGGCCAACGTGACGGTGATCCGGCTGACACCCAGATGCGCGGCAAGTTTGCGGGACGATGGCAGCTTTTCCCCAACGTGGAACCGGCCTGACAGAATCCCTTCGGCGATCATCTGTTGAATCTGGGCCTGCAGCGTACCCTGCCCGTTCAGTTCCAAAAAGAAAGTGTCTACTGAAATTGCCATAGACCCTTATAGATTGGACTTATTCTACCGGCAATCTGGACTTACGCTCGAACACAAAGAATTTCCCACCAAAGGTTGACGTAGAAAGATTAGACCTCTAAATAACTATAAATCTAGTTTAATAGAGGTAATGCTATGTGGGAAGCCGCAGCAGCAGGTTTTTCGGCCATGGGCTCCGAGGCCCGACTGAAAGTATTGAAGACTCTGGTCCGTGCCGGTGAATCCGGATTGACGGTCGGAGAGATTCAGGAACGAACCGGTATTGCACCTTCAACCTTGGCGCATCACCTGCGGTTTCTGTCCGCCGGTGGGGTTGTCGAGCAGGAAAAGATCGGGCGCACAACGATCAACCGCGCTTGCTATGCCGAGCTGAGAAACCTTGCGCAATTCATCTTGTCCGAATGTTGTGCCGACGAAGTTGGAAAGGCGGCTAACGATGGCTGACTTAACTCAAAACCCAAAGCTGCCGGTCAAGGCCGCGCTTGACCTGCTGAAAACGCCTTGGGCCGTGATCCTGGCCATCCTTGCAGCGGTCGCTGTACTGGATCCCGGCAATTGGAGCGAGGTTGTCACCTTTGCGTTTAAGGCGCTGGCCCATACCGGACAGTACATTCTGTTTGCCGTTCTTCTGTTGTCCTACCTCAAAGCCACCGGCGCAGAGGTTATGGTCGCGCGGGCATTTGAAGGGCGCGAAACACGCATGATCTTTCTTGCAGCCCTGTTTGGCGGTCTTGCGCCATTCTGTTCGTGTGAGGTTATTCCGTTCATCGCCGGTTTGCTGGCACTTGGGGCGCCCCTGTCTGCGGTTATGGCGTTTTGGCTCAGTTCCCCTTTGATCGATCCGCCCACCTTGCTGATCACGGCGGCGGCTTTGGGGTGGCCCTTTGCAATTGGCAAGGCGATTGCTGCCGTGGCACTGGGCCTTTTCGGCGGGTTCGTTGTTCGTGGCTTGTTGCGGCGCGGTGCATTTGCCGAGCCATTGCGGGTCTACAAGCCCGCCGGGTGCTGTGGCTGTGGGCCAAAACAAGATGCCAAACCGGTGTGGAAGTTCTGGAAAGAACCCGAACGCCGGGCGCGGTTTCGGTCTGAATTTGTTCAAAACGGGCTATTCTTGTTGAAATGGCTGGCGCTTGCCTATGTGTTGGAAGCACTTCTGGTCAGTTATGTTCCAGCCGACATGATCGCGCGCGTTGTCGGAGGTGATGGGGTCGTTCCCATCGTGATCGCCGCATTGGTCGGGATGCCTGCATACCTGAACTCTTACGTCGCGCCACCGCTTTTGGCGGGCCTCACGGAACAGGGAATGAGCGCAGGTGCGGCAATGTCCTTTATGATCGCTGGCGCAGTCAGTTCAATCCCGGCGATGGCAGCCGTTTGGTCTCTGGTCAAGCCAAACGTGTTTGCAACTTATTTGGGTTTGGGCGTTGGCGGGGCCATCATTGCCGGGATCATCTTTCAGATGATCTGAATGAAAAACCGCCCGGTGTGGTCACCGGGCGGTTTTGCTTTATCAACTTGCTTCGCAATAGCGCGGTAGTTTGAAGCGATACCTTGGCTCCCCGCTATCCACAAACACCCGCTTTTCGATACAGGCCGTTTCGCCAACGGTCCGGGAAATCGGGGCTTCTGTCGAGGTAACCGAAGCCGCCGACCCATCAGGCAGACGCACCGAGGCGATGACCCCATTCCGCAAGTCCCCATTGATCGGGGTCGCTGACAACACCGGAACGGTCATGAACGCCTCATGCTCGTGACCGCCGTCGTCGTTCAGCAGCAAAAGCGCCGAAGCAACACCGATCAATCCGACAACACCCACAACCGCAAGCCCCCATGTTTTCACGAAGGCATAAATCGACACGGCACGGTGTGGGCCAAATATCGAAGACAGTAGGTTCAGCATTGATGCCTCGTCGAAAAAGCCCCAGCCGAGTCAGGCCGGGGCTGATTGGATATCAGAAGCGTGGATCGCTTTCGTCCTCGTCTTCGCCACCACCTTTGGGCAGGTTGAAGAAGCTGTCGGCGTCGATGACCGGTTCTTCCTCTTTCTCATCAGCCGGCTCTTCCGACAGCGAGAAGGTTTCGAGGCCCTCAATTGCGGTTGGAATCTTGGGTGCTGCATCCATTTCCAGCGATTGCTCGGTCGAAACCAGCTTGCGGCGTTCGTCATCGGACATCACGCCACCTTCGGCCGCCTTCTTCGCGGCGGCCTTTTGCACGATGGCGTCCAACTCGGACTGTTTACACAAGCCCAGAGCGACAGGGTCGATTGGCTGCATGTTTGAGATGTTCCAGTGGGTCCGTTCGCGGATCGACTGGATCGTAGGCTTGGTGGTGCCCACCAGTTTGGCGATCTGACCATCGCTGAGCTCGGGGTGGAACTTGACCAGCCACAGGATCGAGTTCGGACGGTCCTGACGTTTGGACAGCGGGGTATAGCGCGGTCCGCGGCGCTTTTCCTCGCCTGCGGCGGCCGCGTTGAACTTGAGCTTGAGCTTGTGTAGCGGGTTGTTCTGGGCCGCGTTGATCTCGTCCTGGGTCAGCTGGTTGTTGGCAATCGGGTCAAAGCCTTTGACGCCCGCCGCCACATCGCCATCCGCGATACCCTGCACTTCCAACTCGTGCATACCTACGAAATCCGCGATCTGCTTGAAGCTGATCGTGGTGTTGTCCACCAGCCATACGGCGGTTGCCTTGGCCATCAGGGGTTTTGCCATCAGCCTGCCTCCTTATGAATACATCTGTCCCGTCGCCGGAATTCGGCGGCCCCGAGGTCTTGGGGCAGGTTTCCGTTGTCGGGGAACTTCGGGCTTATATAGTCGTGACAAGGCAAGAAGGAAAGAGGTGAATGCGCTGGGTCGTTTTATGGGTGTTTAGTGCGATGGCCGTGGCTGCAGACGGCGAAAAGCCGGGCGAGTTTGACTACTACGTTCTATCGCTCAGCTGGTCACCGAATTGGTGCGCGCGCGAGGGCGACGCCCGAGGATCGGATCAATGCGATGCACGTCATGACCATGGATGGATCCTGCATGGGCTTTGGCCGCAATACCATCAAGGCTGGCCAGCCTATTGTCGCACCGTCGAGCCACCACCAACGCGGCGAATGACGCGCGAGATGGAAGATATTCAGGGAAGCTCTGGCCTTGCGTGGCATCAATGGAAGAAACACGGCACCTGTTCCGGCTTGAGCGCATCGGATTATTTCGACCTGTCACGACAGGCTTATGAAAGCGTTCAGCGCCCCGACGTGTTCCGCAAGCTGGATGCGCCAGTCAAACTGCCTGCCTCGGTTGTCGAAGACGCCTTTGTGGAAGCCAATCCCAGTTTGGAACGCGATATGATTACGGTGACCTGCAAGCAGGGATACATCGAAGAGGTCCGTCTTTGTCTGTCCCGCGATCTTGACCCGGTGCCATGTGGTCGGGATGTGGTTCAGGACTGCAGGTCAAAAGACGCGCTCTTTGACCCGATTCGTTAGAGTTTTTTGTTCTGACAATCCCGGGCGTAGTCCAATGCCTTGGCCGTTCCCTTGAGGTCAATCGCCATGACAACCTCTCCTGCTGGATTGTAGACGGTCATAGTTCTGTTCTGCGCAATCGCGTTTACAAAGTTCCGGTCAGTGAAAAACACTGTCGCACCGGGTACATCGCGTTGGTTGAACCCAATGGCAGTGGCGTCGTAACTCTTACCATCCAATTCGAACCGGATCGGATAGCTCTGGCCTTGTTCGATATCGCCCCACGCCTTGTTGTAGACTGCAAAATAGCCACGATTTTCCAACGCATCATATCCGATGCGCACCACCGAGAGGTCCTGATACACCGTCTGGATCAGGCACCCGTTCCCGAGCGCGGGGTCCATCATGATGTTCCAACCTTCGACATAGCCCTTATCGACGAGGTCTTGGGCGAGGGCGATGGTTGCGGTGAAGGTTGCGAGGATTGCAGCGATCCGACTAAGCATTCAACACTCCTAATTGTACACCTCAATCAAGAAAGTAGCCGATAGTCGGTTGAGGCGACAGTGTTTGGTATCCATATCCCGGCTAGTCATAGATAACCAGTTGGGCATTTGAGAAAGCTTAAAGTACGAATTCACTAAGTGCCCCTGTCGGGGCGAAATTGGGTTCCTTTTGCGCCGCGCCAGCGACTATTTAATCATTTAGCACAGAGTCCCGATAGTGTTTCGAAAACCGATAAAACCCTGCGGCCTCTAGAAATCCGCTAGCAGCGCCATCAACGTGCACGTTTTCTCTTTTGGCTTGATTTTCCGGTATGTAGGTTGAAGTCTTTTCTCCAATTGCGCCGGCCAATCCCGTTTGAATATCTGCAATCACGCGCCGTCTTTGTTCAGATAGTTTGACTGGTGCAAACGGAGCCGTTCGTGGTCCATCTGACCGTTCGATCATTTGACCGTTCTGCATATCCTCGAAACAGAAAAAAGGACCAAAGTTTATTAAAGCCCTGCTATGTTTCATTAATGATGTAACATTGAAGCTCATCAGAAAACCCTTGAACCGCGCAACTTCGGGCATACTCCTCCAGAGCTCGGTGTATGGAGAAGGTTTCGTTTTCGCCAGTTCAAAACGGTATAGTGATTCCAACTGCGTGACGGGGTCACGAACAATATTGATTACATGAACATTGTATTCTGAAATCTTGCGTAAAATGTTGATGTCCCCAATGTGTCCCACGCAAAACTCACCAGGAACCATCGCAGCTGCGATGTGGTCCGCTCTGCAATCGATTTGTCTTGTGCGCGGATCGTGATGAATTTCGTGATCCGGAACATCACGATTGTCATGATAGAATCTGTCAGCAAGATGCAACCTAACAGGGGTGTAACCCACTTTTTCAAGTGCAAGCGCTGCAAGGTAGGTGCCAGCTTTGGGGGTTGTGTTGATCAGGACTTTGGGCTGCGTATTTGCTTTGGGAGCAGACAAGTTAACAATCCGCCTTTGCAGGCGGTTTGCCGGGGTCATTGGTCCGAAGCGCTGGTGATCCATCGTTTTCGACGCTTAAACTAGCTTACTGAATTACGCGCGACCAAGTGCGCAGTATGGATTGCTGTCTGAGATAAAGCCGTCGTCGACATAATCAGATGTCCTTCCGCGCCCGCAACGCCGCCGTAATCGTCCCGTCATCCAGATAATCCAGTTCCCCGCCAATCGGCACTCCCTGCGCCAGTGAGGTCAGGCGAACCTGACCCTCTAGCTGATCCGCGATGTAATGGGCGGTGGTCTGGCCATCGACCGTGGCGTTCAGGGCAAGGATGACCTCGGTGATGCCTTCGGCCATGACCCTGTCCTTGAGGCGCGGGATGCGCAGCTCGTCCGGGCCGATGCCGTCCAGCGCAGACAAAGTCCCGCCCAGCACGTGATAGCGGCCTTTGAACACGCCTGCGCGCTCCATCGCCCAGAGGTCGGCCACATCTTCGACCACGCAGAGCTCTCCGGTCGCGCGGGCTTCGGCGTTGCAGATGTCGCAGATGTCGGTGGTGCCCACGTTGCCGCAGTTCAGGCATTCGCGGGCGGTGATGGCGACCTGCTGCATGGCGTCCGACAGGGGCGTCAGCAGCAGGGCGCGTTTGCGGATCAGGTGCAGCACCGCGCGGCGGGCCGAGCGGGGGCCGAGGCCGGGCAGTTTGGCCATCAGGTCGATCAGATTGTCGATGTCGCTGTTCGAGCTCACGGCCTGTCCTGTTTGGGGCCGGATGGTGTCTCCGGCGGGAGTATTTGGGAAAATATGAAGGTCAGAACGGCAGCTTGATGTCCGCGGGCAGACCCATGCTTTCGGTCAGCTTGGCCATTTCTGCCTGAGAACGCTCGGCCGCCTTGGTTTGGGCGTCCTTGATGGCTGCGAGGATCAGGTCTTCGACCACTTCCTTGTCATCGCCGTTAAAGATCGAGGGGTCGATGTCCAGACCTTTGAGCTCGCCCTTGGCGGTGGCGGTGGCTTTGACCAGACCTGCACCGGATTCGCCCACAACCATCAGGTTGTTCAGCTCTTCCTGCATGTCGGTCATCTTGGTTTGCAGGTCCTGCGCGGATTTCATCATCTTGGCCATGTCGCCCAGACCGCCTAATCCTTTGAGCATCGTGTATTCTCCTGTGGTTCGGTTTGCAGTCTAAATACGGGCGCTGTGCATGCGGCACAAGGGCTCCCGCCCGTCGTCAAGGTCTTTGGCAAGACCTTTCCTCCCGTTGGGCCCGGCAGCGCGAGCTTTGCCCGCGCTGCCGGGCCCAAGGCCGCTCAGGGGTATCGGCGTCAGCCGATGGCCCGTGGCGGGCGCGGGAGCGTTTGTGGATTTTGGCAGGCCGATGTCAGTCTTCCTCGAACGGATCCCATTCGTCCTCGACCTCGGGCAGAGCTTCGGTTTCGACTTTGGCGGCGCGTTGTTCGGGGGTTTCCACGCTTTTGATCCGGGCTTTCGGGAAATGCATCAGAACCGCCTGAACCAAAGGGTGCTGCTCGGCTTCGGCCTTGACCGCCAGATCGGCAGCATCGCGCAGTTCGGCGATGGTTGCGGCTTCTCCGTTGGCCACGATCGTGACCGCCCAACGGTTTCCGGTCCAGCGTTGCAGCGCCGTGCCGATCCGCGCAGCAAGATCGGTGGGTGCAGAATCCGTGGGTGTAAACTCAATCCGTCCCGGTTGGTAGGACACCAGGCGGACTCCGTTTTCTACCTCGACCAGCAGTTTCACATCCCGGTTCGTACGGATGAGTTCGACCACGTGTTCAAAACTGGGATACCGCGCCAGAGCCGTCTGCACATCCTGCGCCAGTGCTGCTGTCGGGGCACCGGCCCCGCCGCGCGCGGGCGCTGCATAGGCGGTGGCCACCGGGGCCTGTGCGGCGTGCGTTGGGGCGGGCATTCCGCCGCCGGGTCCGCCATTTGGCGGCGGGGGCGGCGCGTCCTGCAACCGTTTGATCAGCTCTTCCGGGCTGGGCAGGTCGGCCACATGAGTCAGGCGGATCACGGCCATTTCGGCGGCCATCATGGCGTTGGGGGCGGCCGAGACCTCCTCGAGCGCTTTCAGAAGCATCTGCCACATGCGGGTCAGAACACGCATTGGCAGGGCCTCAGACATTTGCTGCCCGCGGGCGCGTTCATCGGGGGACACCGTGGGGTCTTCTGCGGCATCAGGGGTGATTTTGACGACCGAGACCCAGTGGGTGATCTCGGCCAGGTCGCGCAGCACGGCCAGCGGGTCTGCGCCTTCGGCGTATTGGCTGCTGAGTTCCGCCAGCGCGCCTGAGGCATCACCACGCAGGATCATGTCCATTAGGTCCAGTACCCGGCCACGATCCGCCAGACCCAGCATCGCGCGGACCTGTTCAGCGCTGGTTTCTCCTGCACCATGTGAGATCGCCTGATCCAGCAGCGAGGTTGCATCCCGTGCCGAGCCTTCGGCGGCACGCGTGATCAGGGCCAGCGCGTCTTCGGCGATCTGCGCATTCTCTGCGGCTGCGATCTTGTTTAGAAGGCCGATCATGTCTTCGGGTTCGATCCGCCGCAGGTCAAAGCGCTGACAGCGGGACAATACCGTCACGGGCACTTTGCGAATCTCGGTTGTGGCAAAGATGAACTTTACATGCTCGGGCGGTTCCTCAAGCGTCTTGAGCAGCGCGTTGAACGCACTGGTCGACAGCATGTGAACCTCATCGATGATATAGATCTTGTAACGGGCGGACGCAGCGCGGTACCGCACACTGTCTATGATCTCACGGATGTCATTCACACCGGTGCGACTGGCGGCGTCCATCTCCATCACATCGACGTGGCGGCCCTCCATGATCGCCACGCAATGCTCACATTGCCCGCAGGGTTCGGTGGTTGGCTTGCCTTGTCCGTCAGGTCCAATGCAGTTCATGCCCTTGGCAATGATCCGCGCCGTAGTGGTTTTGCCGGTGCCACGAATACCCGTCATGATAAAAGCTTGCGCGATGCGGTCCGCTTCGAACGCGTTTTTCAGGGTGCGCACCATCGCGTCCTGACCCACAAGGTCGGCAAAGGTTTCCGGGCGGTATTTGCGGGCAAGCACCTGATAGGCGGGGCTGGGGCTGTCGGTCATGTCTGCTCTGTCGGATTCGTATCAAATTGCAGCGTAGAGAGCCCTGCCGCCCGCGTCCACCACAGCAGGACAGGAAATTCGCTTTGGCAGCCGGTCTATTGGCGGATACACCGGCCCTGCGCGGTGGTTCAGCGTTATGCGCAGGCGAAGGGAGAAAACATGGAGCGGTTCGCTATATATCCCGTCAACGTGGGTGAAGGCATGGTTGCGCTCAGCCCGTTGCCCGGTCGTGACGGGAATTACGCGCGGGATCTTCAGTCGATCCTGTCCTGGCGCCCCGATATGGTGTTGTCGATGACAACCGAGGCTGAGCTGCAGAGCGGCGGTGCCGGTTCGCTGGGTTCAGATTTGGCGCTTGGCAAAATCAAATGGGTACACCTGCCCATTGTTGATTTCGGCGCACCATCACCTGCGACTGAGGCCCTATGGCGGGACGTGTGTTCAGAGGTTGCCACAGCCTTGAAAAACGCAGGACGCATCCTTGTTCACTGTAAGGGCGGATGCGGCCGGTCTGGGATGATCGCCATGCGCCTGATGGTTGAACACGGAGAGCGACCAGATCAGGCGTTGGCGCGACTGCGAGCGGTTCGCCCCTGTGCCGCGGAAACGGATGCACAGTTGAAATGGGCCAGCAAACCAGCCCAAACGCCTCGTTGATTCAAGCGCCGGCGCGGTGTTCGTTGGATGCAGCCCGAGGCGCAAGTGCTGAAACCTCCAGCATGGCGCATGGCGGGTTCACCAAAAATCCTGCGGGTCTGGTTGTGAACACTGTTCCGAACATCATGTCTGCGTAGCCGTCAAGTTGGTCCGTAGAAACATCCGGGTCTGTATCGCAGAACACCCGGATTTGCGCGGGATGCGCCCGAAAACGGGCCGTGCATCCGGCAGCGCAATGGGACAGGTCGCTGCTGCCTTCGATTTCGAATGCATCTGTTGTAACTGGTTTAGCGCTTGCCGTTGCTTCTGCTAACGCGCGCGCCATGCGTGCCAGAGCAGGGCAAGGTTTGCCGGTTTTTTGGCACACAGTTGCGGTGTATTCGTGTGTTTTGGTCTTCCAGATCATATTGCGCCCTCCGCGCGCGGGACGAAGGGTGTGGATCAGGTAGCTCAGCCATGCTGCAGACCTGCCCGGACACCCCGCCCGAGTTTCGGTTTTCGTGCGATGGCAGGTCTCCTGACTTGCGGGTCGTTGCTTTGCTGACCTTCCCAGCCGTCTGGCCAGTGGTGTTTCAGCATCGCTCACCGCTTACAGTTGCGGGGGCAGTCTCGGATTTGGTCTGATCCGGCATCGCCGGGTGAACCGCACCGTGTTCCCTTTTCATCCGGCCCCGGCATCGGGGCAAGAACCATCACCCAATCGCTAGCGGGTGCATGGCCCCCGAGTCAAGCGAACTGTGGCCAAAACAAGTGGACGTTTGGTCAAGCAGAGTGGGTCTTGACTCCGAAGGATAGAACGTGGCGATTTAGGTGAACTAAGCAGTTTAGAATAGCCAACGCAGCACCATGTTAGACGTCAAGCCACCGGTAATGACCGAAGATTTTCGCATCCCGATCGGCGATGCGCATTTGTCTGCGCGTTTGTACCTGCCAGTTGCCGACCCGTAGATCGCAGTAGTCATACATGGTGCGACTGGTGTGCCGCGTGATTATTACCAGCATTTTGCGCGTTGGCTGGCTGAAGAGCAGGGGATTGCCTGTCTGACCTATGATTACCGCGCGTTTGGCCATTCAATGACGGGCCGCATGCGCAACGCTAAGGTGACGATGGCTGATTGGGCCCTGACAGATATGCCAGCCGCCCGAGCGGAAATGCGTAAAAGATATCCGCGAGCCAAACACTGGAGCATCGGTCATTCCCTGGGCGGGATGCTGGGCCCTGTTCAACCCGATATCGAATTTATTGACCGTATGATTTGTGTCTGCTCGGGACTTGTGACGGTTAACGATCATCCTTGGCCATATCGGGCGTTGGCATCGCTGTTCTGGTACGGTCATGCGCCATTGACTGTAAAGGCCCTTGGCTACCTGCCCGGCAAAGCATTGGGTTTTGGAACTGACCTTCCTGCGCCGGTCTACTGGCAATGGCGCAAATGGTGTACGGATCCTCGTAGCTATTTGCCTGATATAGGCACTTCGTTACCAAAGGCGCGCTGGGTCGAATGGCAAAAGCCGGTCGATCTGTTCAGCTTTGCAGATGACCAGACTGTCCCACCCAAGGCCGTTTGGCGACTTGCCGACCTATACGGTCCGACCGCGCGTCGGCATCTTTTGACGCCGCGGGAGTTCGATTTGGAGAAAGTAGGGCATATCGGCGCTTTTGCGCGTCGAAATGCAGCCGTCTGGCCGCGGCTTATTGCAGCGCAGTCCACAACAAACGACTTGTAAGGAATTAAGTGAGAGGTTGGACATCGACCCAAGCGGGGCTCGTTGTGGCTGCTTCCTTCCGGACCTGACCAGGTTGGCGAGGCGCTCGCCCGCGCCAACCTCTCGACAGCCGATATAGGCGCGCAATGCGCAATTGGCAACCCGTCAGAGCGTCAAGCGGACGATCAGGAACCCTTCACTGTCATGATCCAGGATTACCGGCTCATAAACGCTTAGCTCATCAAAGTGCTGTTGCGCCTGCAATCCTGTTTTCAATACCGCATATGCACCGGGCACAGGGTGTAACCTGAAGGCAGGGGGCGTTTTTTCCAATGGATCGGGCGGCAAAACACCGCTCAGGTAATCCCTCACAATATGTTGGATAGGCAGTACCGGCAGTGGAACATGCGTTGCGCGGCCAACAAACGGAAAGTGGCCGCCACCGTTGGCCCGGTAATTGTTCAGGGCAACAACGAATCGTTCTTTGTCCTCGACTGGTCGGCCGTTGAACCGAAGATCTTTGATACGGTTGGCATCGGAGGTCATCAATCTACCCCGCGCATCGAATCTTGCCGGTTTCGACAGGTCGATCTCATAGGTCAAGCCGTGCAGAACATCGAAATTGTACCCTGCGCGTAGCGAATTCACGAGCTCCGTCTGATGCCCTGGCAACATCTGGTTTAAAACGCCGGCTGACATCTCCAGCCAATCTCTGATCTGCAGGCCGGTTACTACTGTGGCCTGCATCTGGTTTGGAAAGACGTTCAAATCGGCGACATGGCGCAGGCATAACTTTCCTGCGGCAATGTCCGTGAAACAGCGTGGTCCAGCCCGACCACCAAACTTCGAAGGAGATACTGCCGACAGAACGGGCAGCATTGCAAATTCCGTTCCCCCTAGGTGCGCCCTTAGTGCTGCGACCTGCGCTGCCGCAACCAGCGCCAACCCGCGATCTTGCGCGCAAAAGCTAAAGTAGCTGTGCAAATGCGTGGTGGTATGCCCTACGGTTTCATTGGCGTGTTCGCGTGTTCGCGCATGGCCTTCTGAAAAAATCTTCACTATTTCAGGGTCTTCCGTGATCGGTTCTTGCGATGTGGCCGGGTTAACTTCGCGCAGACAGGAGCTGTGGTCTATGACCGTCCATCGGTCATTTGCTTCATGGCGCAATGTCAGATCAATCACGCCAAGATGTGACCCTGCGCTGCCTGCCATGACAACTGGTTTCCCATGAACCCGCCCTTGAATGTTGTCCACGAACGCCAGCCCGTCATGCGCCGAGCCGGGCAGCGTCAGATGCGTATGACCCGCGATGATCGCGTCAATCGCTTCGATGGCGGCAAGAGGGATGATTGCGTTTTCAAGGTTGGTATCCGCCTCGACCTCTCCCAGTCCAGTATGCGCAAGGGCTATGACTATGTCACATCCGGCTGACTTTAAGGCCCGCGCCGTATTTCGGGCGCTGATCAGTATGTCATCAATTTGGACAAGGCCGCCAATATGGTGTGCCTCCCATTGCGCGGTTTGGGGGGGTAGAACCGACAGCACGCCGACTTTGATTGGGATATCCCGGCCATTCAAACGCACTGTTCGCGTCAGGATCGTGTGTTTGCCCCAGCTGCTTTTGCGATCAAGCCTGTCTGCGTTGCTGCAAATCACAGGGCAAGAAGACTGAGAGATGACGCGGTCCAGAACCTCAAGCCCGAACCCAAAGTCATGATTCCCCAATCCGATGGCGTCGTAGCGCAGTGCGTCGAAAGCCTGCATCAGAGGGTGCTGAGTACCGCTCCGACGGGCGGCCCACTCGCCGATAGGTGTGCCCTGCAGGGAATCTCCGTTGTCAAAAAGCAGAACCAACGCGCCTTGGCGCTCTGCCTCGGCCCGGGCTTGCCTGATCAGAGTGGCCGTTCGGGAAAGGCCGATCGTGGGTTCAGGAGCGTCGCGGTAATAGTCAAAACCGGTTGCGTTCATGTGCAAATCTGACGTTCCCAGAATCCGAACATGCACCGATTTAGAAGATGAGGAGGTAATCAACACTCTACTTTTAGCAGTTTAATAACAGTCAATTTCAACAAAAAGAGTATTCGCCCCGAGTTTCAAGGTGAACTTTGGGACATCCGGCATTCCCCGATCTTTTTTCAACAAGACCTGAATTGTCGTTGCAACATTTTGGTCACCGTGGCAGCCCTGTGCCAACACTCTGAAAGGCTTGCAATGAAATACGCGGAAAACGTGACGTTCGGTGGTTCAGGCCTGAACCGCGCGGCGCATCTTCGTACCGATCCCGATAAGCTGGCCGAGGTTCGAGGCGACCCCAAGGCAAAATGTTTGGTGCTGTGGCGTGGAAAGCTTTTGGTTCAGGGTGAGGCACTTGACCGGTTGGCCTGGATTTCCCTGAACCACGATGTGTTGGCAAACGGACCGGGTGGCATCGTGCGATCGCCTGTGTTTCTTGGGATTTCGGATGAGGGGCCATTGTTTGCGACGGATATTTCGAATTGGGCGGCGGAAGATCTGGATGTTTCTGAGGTCGGCGCGTTTTTTGATTCATCCGAACAGCAGCACCCTGACTTGCCGCCGGGCTATGTGTTTGCCGAACTGCGCCGGATCATGACGCGACTCAGCACGCGGGATGCCGAATTGGCTGCGACCGCCAAAGCGGTAATCGGATGGCACGAGACCCATAAATTCTGCGCACGTTGCGGCGCGGCAAGTGACATCGCGCAGGGCGGCTGGCAGCGTAGTTGCCCGACCTGCGGTGGGCAGCACTTTCCACGTACCGATCCGGTTGTGATCATGTTGATCACACATGGGGATGCGGTGCTGATGGGGCGTTCACCGGGATGGCCCGATGGGATGTATTCGTTGCTTGCCGGATTTGTTGAGCCCGGCGAAACGCTGGAAGCCGCGGTTCGTCGCGAGGTGATGGAGGAAGCCGGGGTCCCGGTCGGTGCCGTGACGTATCTGTCCAGTCAACCTTGGCCGTTTCCAGCCTCGTTGATGTTTGGATGCGCGGGCCAAGCCCTTTCGCGCGAAATCACGATAGATCCCGTCGAGATTGAGGATGCGATGTGGGTCAGTAAATCCGAAATGATGCAGGCTTTTGCGGGGGAACATCCGACGCTGAAGCCGGCCCGTAAAGGTGCTATTGCACATTTCATATTACAGCACTGGCTTGCGGATACTTTGGACTGACCAAATAACTGCGCTTGCAGAACCAGCTTTACGGACGAACATGCAGTTTAAAGCTCACGAAGATATCGAGGCGCCAATCAACACGGTGTTTGAGATGGTTGCCGATTTTGAACGTTTTGAGCGTATGGCAATGCGTCGTGGGATCGAGGTGCATCGTCTGTCCGGCCACATGGCCGTCGTACCGGGCACCACTTGGCAGGCCGAATTTCAACTGCGTGGGAAAACGCGGCGGGTCGATATTGAAATGGTCGAGTGTGATCCAGCCTCGCAAATGCGGTTTGAGGCCACGGGCAAGGGAATGAGCGGCACGACCTCGGTTGAATTTCTGGCGCTATCGCAGCGGCGAACACGGTTGAGCCTAGAGCTGAGCCTGTCAGCAAAGTCGTTGCCCGCGCGGCTTTTCCTGCAATCGCTCAGATTGGGTAAGTCCCGTTTCCGACGCCGTCTTCAATCCCGGCTGAACGAATTCGCCAGAGAGATCGAAGAGCGGTATCAGCACGGGGCTTAAATTGGCATGCGGACCAGACCAGAGGGTTTGGGCGCGCCCTGTTCCCTGTAGAATCTATCCGCGCGGTTGCGCTGCCGGATATACCCCCAGCAGTTCCACGTTGGTTGTGAAATGCTCAAGCTCATCCATGGCAAGCTGCACGTTGCGGTCGTCTGGATGGCCCACGATATCAGCGTAAAACTGCGTCGCCGTGAACGATCCATCGACCATGTAGCTTTCCAGCTTGGTCATGTTGATGCCGTTGGTCGCAAACCCGCCCATGGCTTTGTAAAGGGCCGCTGGGATGTTGCGCACCTGGAAGACGAAGCTGGTGATCATTCCGTGATCCCCGCGTCGCGACGTATCGGCCTCGCGCGACATAACCAAAAAGCGCGTCGTGTTGTCGTCACTGTCTTCGATATGCCGGGCCAAGACGTTCAGGCCGTAGATTTCCCCGGCCAGTTCGCTGGCCAAGGCGGCGGAATGCGCATCGCCCTGTTCGGAAACCTCACGCGCGGCGCGGGCATTGTCGGGGCTGACACGCCCCCGAATGCCGTGCTCCTTGAGAAACCCCGCGCATTGGGGAAGCAAGACCAGGTGGGAATGCGCCTCGGTTATATCGGCAAGTGTTGCACCCGGAACGCCCAGCAAGTTGATGTGAACCCGGACAAAGGCCTCATCAATGATATGCAAGCCGCTATGCGGCAGCAGACGGTGAATATCGGCAACGCGACCGTACGTCGTGTTCTCGACCGGCAACATCGCAAGGTCAGCCTCGCCAACGCGAACTGATTCGATCACATCCTCGAATGTACGGCAGGGCAGGGCCTCCATGTCCGGGCGCGCGTTGCGGCAGGCCTCGTGGCTATAGGCGCCGGGTTCTCCCTGAAATGCGATACGTTTGGTCATTTGGTCGATTCCGTGCAACAAGTTCCAAGATTGGGCGTTTAGTCGCGGTGT
Source organism: Ruegeria sp. G5 (assembly GCF_056533365.1). Taxonomy (NCBI): domain Bacteria; kingdom Pseudomonadati; phylum Pseudomonadota; class Alphaproteobacteria; order Rhodobacterales; family Roseobacteraceae; genus Ruegeria; species Ruegeria sp. G5. The sequence goes on from NZ_JBQFOK010000007.1 coordinate 174,063, forward strand.
CTATACCTTGCCTCTTGTCAGGGGAAGCCTTAGACACCCCCAAGACAGCTAAATGGACTCGCGATCAATGTTCGACACGATGACAGTTACCAAGGCCGCCGCAGGCCTGTTTGGCACCTTCCTGGTGCTGCTTCTGGCCAAATGGGCCGCCGAAGGCCTGTACCACGCCGATGGTCACGGCGAGACGGCCTCGTACATCATCGAAACCGAAAGCGCAGGCGAAAGCGCTGACGGTGAAGAAGTGGTGTTCGAAGATCTGCTGGCCGCCGCCGACCCTGAGAAAGGCGCACGCGTCTTCCGTAAGTGTACCGCTTGCCACAAACTGGAAGACGGCGCGAACGGAACCGGACCTTACCTTTATGCAATCGTTGACCGCCCAGTCGCTTCGGCGAAGGGTTTCACCGGATACTCGGCCTCGATGCAGGCGCATGGCGGCAACTGGACGCCAGAAGCACTTGACGCATTCCTTGAGCGCCCAAGCGCCTATATTTCCGGAACATCGATGAGCTTTGCTGGTCTGAAGAAACCTCAGGAACGTGCAGACCTGATTGCTTATCTGCAGACCATCGGCAACTGATCCTGATCTTGGATTGCCCGAATTTTAAAGCCGCTGCCCTGTGCAGCGGCTTTATTTTTTGTCTAAGAAGAACTTCACAAAGCGTTCACGCATTCTAAACTTGAATCTGACAGTGCTGGCCTTTTAGCTGGCGGATACAAGATAAAGTCACAGTCGAAGCAGGGGATGAGCAATATGGGATCCAATAAAGTAACCGCAAAAGCGCGCGAAATGGATTTCAGGATGTGGCTGAATGCGACGGTGGTCGGATTGTTCGTGCTATTGCTGGCAGCGACTCAACTGTTTGCTGAAGAGAAGATTATCAAAAGCTACGGCTTTTCAGAATTTGGTGATCTGAAATACCCCGAAGGCTTTGCACATTTCGACTATGTGAACCCGGATGCGCCGCGCGGTGGCGAGCTGTCTTATGCCGCGCAAGGCACGTTTGACAGTTTCAATCCGTTTACGCGGCAAGGTCGTGCAGGCGCACGCTCGGCTGATCAATACGAATCTTTGCTTGTGCCTTCCTATGATGAGCCCGCATCTTATTACGGTTTGCTGGCCGAAAGCCTTGAATACCCAGAAAGCCAGGACTGGGTCATTTTCAACATGCGCCCCGAAGCACGCTTTTCTGACGGAACGCCGGTGACGGCGCATGACGTCGTCTTTTCGCACAATCTTCTGTTGGATCAGGGGCTGAAATCCTATGCGGATGCCGTGCGCAAACGGATACCGCGCGCCGAGGCGCTGGATGATCATCGGGTCAAATTTTACTTTGCTCCGGATATTCCGCGTCGGGCACTCATCTCGCAGGTCGGCGGAACGCCTGTGTATTCAAAGGCTTGGTTTGAGGCTGATCCTGAAAACCGACGCCTGGACAAATCACGCCTGGAGCCGGGGATCGGCTCGGCCCCTTATGTGCTGGACAACTACGACATCAACCGGCGGATCGTTTACAAGCGGAACCCTGACTATTGGGGGGATCACGTCAACGTCAATGTCGGCCGCAATAACTATGACACCATCCGGATTGAGTATTTCAGCGATTCAATTGCCGCGATGGAAGGCTTCAAGGCGGGAACTTTTACCCTCCGGCAAGAGAACAACTCGAAAAGCTGGGCTACGGCTTACGACTTTCCAGCCATTTCGAACGGCAATGTACTCCGCGTTGAGTTGGAGGATGGTACCGTTCCCTCTGCAAGCGGGTTCATCATGAACCTCGACCGTCCACAGTTTCAGGATCCGCGTGTCCGCGAGGCTGTTCAACTCGGCTATAATTTCGAGTGGACGAATGAAAGCCTGCAGTATGGCTTGTTTCAGCAACGCAGTTCATTCTGGGAAGGCACACATCTAGAAGCAACCGGTCTGCCTGAGGGCCGTGAGCTTGAGGTGCTTGAGGCGCTGGGCGATGCACTAGACCCATCGGTCCTCACCGAAGAACCCGTCAGCGCGCATGAATCCCGTCCGGCCCGGCAGAATGATCGTCGCAACCTGCGCGCAGCCATGAGCCTGTTGGATGAGGCCGGATGGCTGGTGGGCGACGATGGTATCCGCCGGAATGCGAACGGTGAGGTCCTGTCGATTGAATTCCTGTCGGATCAACCGACACTGGACCGGATCATTCAGCCGTTCGTCGATAATCTGCGCGTCATGGGAATTGATGCCACATACAACCGGGTGGACAACGCGCAATTCACGCTGCGCCGCCGTGATCGCGATTTTGACATGATCAACGGTGGGTATGGAAAATCACTGCAACCATCTACCGGTTTGTATCAGCAATACGGAACTGAGGCGGCATCGTATTCGGTGTTCAACCCATCGGGCGCGCACGGCCCCGACATTGAGCCGTTGATCGACAACATTGTCGCGGCGACGGAAAGCGAAGAGCTGAACGCCAATGTCCGTGCCCTGGACCGTGTACTGCGAGCCAAGCGGATCATGGTTCCCACGTGGTACCTGGGCAAACACTGGGTTGCCTATTGGGACATGTACGAATACCCCGAAAACCTTCCACCTTATGCTCTGGGCGTGGAAGACCTTTGGTGGATCAACGCCGACAAAGAAGCCGAGTTGAAATCCTCGGGTGCGTTGAGGTAATTCGCTCACATGGGAGCATATATTCTAAGACGCTTGTTGCTGGTCATTCCAACCTTGCTTGGGATCATGATCGTCAACTTTACGCTGGTTCAGTTCGTTCCGGGCGGGCCGATTGAACAGATCATCGCCCAGATGGAAGGCGGCGGTGACGTATTCGAAGGTATTGCCGGTGGCGGCAGCGACATTGACCAACAAACCGGGGGTGTAAACGACCGGTACATTGGCGCACGCGGTTTGCCACCCGAATTTATCGAAGAGCTGGAAAAGGAGTTTGGGTTCGACAAACCTCCGGTGCAGCGGTTCCTCGACATGATGGGCAACTACCTGACGCTGGACTTTGGCGAGAGTTATTTCAGATCAATCAGCGTGATCGACCTTGTGCTGGAAAAGATGCCGGTCTCGATTTCACTGGGCCTGTGGTCCACTTTGATTGCGTATCTGGTCTCGATCCCGCTGGGCATTCGCAAAGCGATCAAGGACGGGTCCAATTTCGACACATGGACCAGTGGCGCCATTATCGTGGCCTATGCCATTCCCGGCTTTCTGTTCGCGATTCTGTTGCTGGTGCTGTTTGCCGGTGGATCTTATTGGCAAATCTTCCCGCTGCGGGGACTGACCTCAGACAATTGGGACAGCCTCAGCCTGTTTGGAAAGATCGCAGATTATTTCTGGCATATCGCCCTGCCGATCACCGCGCTGACAATTTCAGCTTTTGCGACGCTGACCCTGTTGACCAAAAACTCGTTTCTGGACGAGATCAAAAAGCAGTACGTCATGACGGCACGTGCAAAGGGCCTGAGCGAAGGGCGCGTTCTCTACGGTCATGTGTTCCGAAATGCGATGCTGATCGTCATCGCAGGATTTCCCGCGGTATTCATCGGCGTATTTTTCGGAGGTTCGATCATTATCGAAACCATCTTCTCGCTGGATGGGCTTGGGCGTCTGGGCTTTGAGGCCGCTGTCGCGCGCGATTACCCGGTGATTTTTGGCACGCTGTTTATCTTTGGCCTTATGGGTCTGGTTGTCGGGATCATCAGCGACATCATGTATGTGCTGGTCGATCCGCGCATCGACTTTGAAAAGCGGGAGGGGTAAATGGCGCTTTCCCCACTCAATCAGCGCCGCTGGCGCAATTTCCGGCGTAATGGCCGCGCGTTCTGGTCGCTGATCATCTTTTCGGTGCTGTTCGGTCTGTCACTGTTTGCCGAGTTCATCGCCAATGACAAACCAATTCTGGTGCACTACCGGGGCGAGTTCTATACGCCGATCTTCAATTTCTATGCCGAGACTGAATTTGGCGGTGATTTCCAGACCGAAGCGATCTATCGCGACCCCGAGGTTATGTGCCTGATCGACAGTGGTGGTTTGGATCAGTGCTTTGATGACCCGGAAGGGATCATTGATGAGATCAAGGCCGGGACCTTCCAGGCCGACGGTTTTGAGCGTGGCTGGGCCATTTGGCCGTTGATTCCCTATTCCTTCAACACCAGCGTTGATCGCCCCGGCGCTGCCCCGTTGCCGCCAAATGGCCAGAACCTGTTGGGCACCGACGATACCAAACGCGATGTACTGGCGCGTGTCATCTATGGTTTCAGGTTATCAATCCTGTTCACTCTGATCGTGACTGGTGCCGCCAGCCTGATCGGGATTTTTGCGGGCGCCATCCAGGGGTTTTTCGGTGGCTGGCTGGACCTGATCTTCCAACGTATAATCGAGATTTGGTCATCCACGCCTTCGCTTTACGTGATCATCATAATGTTCGCCATTCTGGGCCGAAGTTTCTGGTTGCTGGTGATCCTTATGATCTTGTTCAGTTGGACTGGCTTGGTTGGCGTGGTCAGGGCCGAATTCCTACGGGCGCGTAATCTGGAATACGTGCGCGCCGCGCGTGCGCTGGGCGTCGGCAACATGACCATCATGTTCCGCCATATGCTGCCAAACGCCATGGTCGCCACATTGACGTTCATGCCCTTTATCGTGACAGGCACGATTGGCGGGCTGGCTTCGCTGGACTTTCTTGGGTTCGGTCTGCCGTCCTCGGCCCCGTCTTTGGGTGAGCTGACCTTACAGGCCAAACAGAACCTGCAGGCGCCGTGGCTGGCCTTTACCGCGTTTTTCACCTTTGCCATCATGCTGTCGCTGCTGGTCTTCATATTTGAAGGCGTGCGCGATGCGTTTGATCCCAGAAAGACCTTCTCATGAGCCTTTTGGATGTGAACAACCTCAAGGTCTCGTTCAAGCAGGATGGGCAGATCAGCGCGGCGGTCAAGGGCGTCTCGTTCACCGTTGATCGCGGCGAAACCGTTGCATTGGTGGGTGAGTCGGGTTCGGGCAAGTCCGTAACGGCCCTAAGCACGGTGTCGTTGCTGGGAGACAGTGCACTTGTCGAAGGGTCGGTCACCTACGACGGAGATGAGATGATCGGCGCGTCTCAGGACAAGCTAATGGACGTGCGCGGCAACGACATCAGCTTTATCTTCCAAGAGCCGATGACTTCGCTCAACCCGTTGCACACAATTCAGAAGCAGATGGCCGAGTCTCTGGCTTTGCACCAGGGTCTGACCGGCAACGATGCGCGTGACCGCATTATCGAGTTGTTGGACAAAGTCGGCATACGCGACCCTCAAGAGCGGCTGGATAGCTATCCGCATCAATTGTCGGGCGGGCAAAGGCAGCGTGTTATGATTGCTATGGCCTTGGCCAACAAGCCTGACATTCTGATCGCGGATGAGCCGACCACCGCGCTGGACGTCACAATCCAAGCCCAGATTCTCGAGCTGTTGGCCGATCTGCAAAAGTCGGAAAACATGGGGATGTTGTTTATCACCCATGACCTTGGCATCGTGCGCCGAATTGCCGATCGCGTCTGTGTGATGAAGGACGGCGAAATTGTCGAAACGGGCATCACGACCGAGATTTTTGACAACCCCCAGCATCCCTATACGCGCAAGCTATTGGCGGCCGAGCCATCCGGGCATCCCGATCCCGTGGCATCCGATGCTGAAGAGGTTGCCCGGACAGATCATCTGAAGGTTTGGTTTCCGATCCAACGTGGCTTCCTGAAGCGCACTGTTGGCCATGTGAAGGCGGTCAACGACGCGACCCTGAGTGTACGGGCCGGCGAAACATTGGGCATTGTGGGCGAGAGTGGATCAGGCAAGACGACGCTGGCTCTGGCGATCATGCGTCTAATTGCGTCTGAGGGTGGGATTACTTTCCGCGATCAAGACGTTCGCAGCTGGTCCACCAAAGAGTTGCGGCGTTTGCGCAAGGACATGCAGATTGTTTTTCAGGACCCGTTTGGCAGCCTGAGCCCTCGGATGACCTGTATGCAGATCATCGCCGAGGGGCTTGCGATTCATAAGGTTGATCCGCACCGCGCCCCGCGCGAGCTGGTGGCTGAGGTCATGACCGAAGTCGGGTTGGATCCGGCTGCGATGGATCGTTACCCGCATGAATTCTCGGGCGGACAACGTCAGCGCATCGCAATCGCGCGCGCGATGATTTTGCGCCCCAAATTGCTGGTGCTGGACGAACCGACCAGTGCCCTGGATATGACCGTGCAAGTGCAGATCGTGGATCTGTTGCGCGATTTGCAGCGCAAATATGGGCTCGCCTATCTGTTCATCAGCCACGACCTGAAAGTTGTCCGCGCCATGTCGCACAACGTTATCGTGATGCGAAACGGTGACGTGATCGAAATGGGCGCGGCCGAAGACCTGTTTGAAAACGCGCAAACCGACTACACACGCGAACTGATTTCGGCGGCGGGCTGATTTCAGCCCGCCCGTTCTTTTCAGGCGTTTGCCGGTTCCCGAACAGCAGGTTTGGGAACCGGGCCGCGCAATTCCTCATAGTGATCAAAGCTCAGTTTGACCCAACCGGTACCACGCGTAGCGCTGGCGAGACTTCTGTGCAGTTCATCTTCGGCAACAGCGGGCAGTTGGGCATTGAATATCTCCCAGCCTGAGGCGTTCGGGTTGCCTTCGAACCCCAGCACTTGCCCCTGCAAGGAACTGATCGTGGGAACCAGATCACCGACGAAGTTCGACGGCAGGTGAATCTCGGCGTTGAGGATTGGCTGAAGCACGACGGGCTTGGCCTGAGGCAGTGCCTCACGTACCGCGTTCTTGCCAGCCGTTCGGAACGCGAAATCCGAACTGTCCACATTGTGGTGCTTGCCGTCGCTTAGCGTGACTTTGACATCGACCACGGGGAACCCTTCGGGCCCCTGTTCCAAAGCGTCTTTCGCCCCATGCTCGACAGACGGGATATAGTTGCGGGGAACCGCGCCGCCCTTGACGATCTCTTCGAACTGGAAGCCCGAGCCACGCGGCATCGGAGTCACCGAGATCACCACATCGGCAAATTGACCAGCCCCGCCGGATTGCTTGCGGTGACGGTGTCGATGCTCGATTGGCGCACGAATGGTTTCGCGGTACGCGGTTTCAACCGGATCGGTAACAATCTCGATCCCAAAGTCTTCGGCCAGTTTGGCCGTAACGCGCCGCAGATGCTGTGGGCCCTGAGATCCCAGAACGGCGTGGCCGCTCAATTCGTCTTGTCCCAGATGTAGGCCGGGATCGATCTCGACCAGGCGGGTCAGCGCGTTTGACAGGCGAACATCATCACGTTCATGCGCGGGCGATACGACCTGACGGTGCGCGGCTGGGTGCGACGAGGCCCATTCCGGCAGGGACGCGGCCCCCTTGCTGTCATAGATATTGCCGGGATTGAGGTGGTCGGATTTCACAGCCAGACCGATTTGCCCGGCCTCCAGTTGTGATATTTGTGTTTTCGCGTCCAGCGTAGTCAGGTTGCCGACCGTCTCGCCCCCCAGAGCCTCATGCGCGCGTACACCGTCCCCGAGACCGCGGAGTACGATAATCTTGCCGATGTGCTTTTTGACGTCCGCGAACCCGGCAATGGCGCGTGCGTTCTCGGCGGCTTCGTCGCGACCGGCGGCAATGTCAAATTCCGGTGCTTCGTGACGAAGCGCCTTCATCAGACGGGTCAGGCCATTGCCGTGACTTGCGGCCCCCAGACAGGCCGGGATCAGTTGATGGTTCTTCAGCACCTGTGCGGCCAGGTCATAGACTTCTGCACTGGCTGGTTGTTTGTCCTCGATCAGTTGCTCGAGCAGATGATCATCAAAGTCAGACAGCGTTTCCAGCAGCTCGACCCGCGCTTCCTGTTCGCGATCTTCGACGGATTGCGGCAGTTCGATCAGGGCTGACGGTTGGCCCTCTTGGTACTTCCACGCGCGTTCCGAGATCAGATCAACCGCACCGATGATCGTGTCGCCCTCGCGGATCGGAACCTGACGCAGGGCAATGTGATGCGTGCAATAGGTCTGCAGGGTGGCGATGATGTCGCGAATTCGGCCATTGGGGCTGTCCATTCGGTTGATGAACAGGAAACACGGGATCCCGGCCTCTTCGACCAGTCGCAGGTAAGGCGCGCATAACACGGCGGCGTCCGGGTCGGGTGGAACCACCACCACGGCCGCGTCCGAGATTGCCATCGCCGGGCCGACATAGCCCAGATTATCCCCGCCGCCATCAACGTCGATCGCACACCAGGGTTCGTCCAAGTAAGAAAAACCGTGCAAATGCACGGTTCCTGAAACATCGAATGTCGTGGGTCGCCCGTCGAGGCGGCTGATGGCCTCGACCAGAGTGGTTTTGCCCGATTGGCTGGGGCCGAGGACGGTAAAAACGCGCATAGGTGCTGTCCCTCTTTCAGGTTGCAGAAATACCTGCACGAAAAGGGTTGTCCCACGCAGATGCGTTGGCATGAACTGTCTGCGAATTCACCTGCCTCAGGGTGCGGATCGCACCGTTCGAGTGTGGAGAAAACCAGAGGCCCGCGTCAAGCCCCTGTGCCGTTTTTCAACGTGAAGGCTCAGACCGGGCCCGCGTAAACCGGCTTAGATCGCAGAACTGTGACCAGCTTTGCTAAGGTCATAGGCGTCAAAGCTGCGGGCGATCATGCGCGTCAAGGCACGGGCTTCGGGCGGAATGAACAACCCATCCTCGGTGACCGTCAGAAGGTTGTCGAACGCTGCATTTGCCGCTCGGTACATCTCTTGCAATTGGGATGCCGTGATGTCGTGGTCTTTTAGAATCTCTGCCGATTTGATCTGGAAATCGCACATGAGTGCCTCGATCAGGCGCCCTCGCAACACGTCCTGCCCTTTGAACACATGTCCGCGCGATGTCGAGAAACGCCCTTCGCGGATTGCCTTGGTATGGGCAGACGTCGCAGGAGCATTCTGGGCATAACCCTGCGGGAAACGCGAGATCGAGCTGGCACCAACGCCGATCAAAACCTCAGCCTGGTCATCTGTGTATCCCTGGAAGTTCCGCTTGAGCCGTCCAGCCTTCAGGGCGTGGGTCAGGCCGTCATACTGCGTGGCGAAATGGTCGATACCGATCTCGGCATAGTTGTCCCACATGAAAAGGCGACGTGCTGTATCGAACAGGTCCAACCGCTTTTCGGGGGTGGGCAGGGCGTCAGACGGGATCATCTGCTGCCGTTTGGCCATCCAGGGAACATGCGCATATCCATACAGCGCGACGCGATCAGGGCTGAGCGAAAGAAGCTTTTGCACACTTTCGGTCATCCGTGACTTGGTCTGATGGGGCAGGCCGTAAAGAATATCGGCGTTCAGGCTGTTAATCCCGCGGGCTCGGATCATCTCGGCTGCGCGGCGCGTCGTATCGTAACTTTGAATGCGACCTATTGTTTTCTGAATCTCGTCATCGAAATCCTGAATTCCGATCGAGGCGCGATTCATGCCTGCCTCGGCCAGCGCATCCAGACGCACTTCGTCGATCTCGTTCGGATCAATCTCGACCGAGAATTCAGCGCCCGGACCAAACGGAACAATGCTTAGGATCCGAGAGGCCAGATCGCGCATCAGATCGGCGTTCAGCAGTGTCGGTGTACCGCCACCCCAGTGCAGGCGCGATAGGGTTACGCCTTCGGGCAACCGGGCTGCTAGCAAGTCCAGCTCGGCCTTCAGAACGTCGACATAGGCGATAACCGGGTTGTCGGTTTGGGTTCCCTGCGTCCGGCAAGCGCAAAACCAGCACAGGCGACGGCAGAATGGAACATGGACATAAAGCGAGACGGCACTGCCGGGTTTGATCCCGGAAATCCAATCTTCAAAATGACTTGACCCCACATCATTGCTGAAGTGGGGTGCGGTGGGATAGCTTGTGTAACGCGGAACTTTAGCGTCAAATAGTCCAAGCCGTGCCAGTTGTGGTTTCACTATCATAGCGATACCGTTAGAGCACGGCCAACCAAGCTGCCTTGACAGAGATCAAGTGGGAACGCGCATGACACCGATATTCAAGATCGACCACACCAACTGTGCTGATTGCCCGATTCGCCACCGGGCTGTTTGTGCGCACTGCGAAGCCGATGAGCTGCAAGCACTTGAAGAAATTAAGTATTATCGCAGTTTCGAGGCAGGGCAGACGATCATCTGGTCAGGGGATCAGATGAACTTTGTGGGCTCGGTTGTGTCTGGTATCGCGTCCTTGACGCAGACGATGGAAGACGGACGGACCCAAATGGTGGGTCTCTTGCTGCCCAGCGACTTTGTTGGTCGGCCCGGTCGCGATTCGGCTCCATATGATGTTCAGGCGACCACCGATCTGGTGATGTGCTGTTTCCGCAAGAAGCCTTTTGAAGTCCTGATGAGCGAAACGCCCCATATCGCCCATCGCCTATTGCAGATGACGTTGGACGAACTCGATGCGGCGCGGGAATGGATGCTGGTCTTGGGCCGCAAGACCGCGCGTGAAAAGATTGCCAGCCTGTTGTCGATCATCGCCCGTCGGGATGCCTCGATTAACCAGAAAGGCAATACCGGACCAATTGTGTTTGACCTGCCCCTGACGCGCGAAGCGATGGCAGACTATCTGGGACTGACACTGGAAACGGTCAGCCGTCAGATTTCGGCGTTGAAAAAAGACGAAGTGATTGCGTTGGAAGGCAAGCGCCACGTCACGATCCCTGACATGGGGCGCTTGATGGAAGAGGCGGGTGATGATTCTGACGGCGGGTTCCTTGTCTGACGCGCTTGCAGGGTGACGCAGCGGGCAAGCCGTGATTAAATTGCCTGGACGCTAACAAAATCAGGAGAAAGCCATGCAGTTCAGCAGCTTGCTGGCCATGTTGTTTATTGGCGCAGTCGCCGGATGGCTGTCAGGAAAGATCATGGAAGGCCGTGGCTTTGGCCTGATTGGAAACATCATTGTTGGCGTCGTGGGCGCGTTTCTGGCGGGCACGATCTTTCCTGCGCTGGGCTTTGCTGTAGGCGGTGGCCTGTTTTCGTCGATCTTCTCAGCCACGATTGGAGCGATAATTCTACTGTTCCTGATCGGGCTGGTGAAAAAGGGATAGCGGCCGCCCGCCGTCCCTCAGTGCGCCAGAAACACGGGAACAGCCGATTGTTCCAGCATGTTCCGCGTCGCGCCGCCAAGGATGGCTTCGCGGAACCGCGAATGGCCATAAGCTCCCATGACGATCATGTCGGCCTCAGTATCCATGGCATGGCGGTTCAGTATGTCCGACACGCGGGTCATGGTTTTACTCAGAACATCAATCTCGCATTTCACGCCGTGACGGGACAGCATCTGCGACAGCATCCCGCCGGGGTCGGAGCGATCCGGCCCGTGACGGGGTGGGTCAATGACCACGATCCGCACCTGTTCTGCCGCAATCAGAAACGGTAACGCACATCGAATGGCCCGCATGGCCTCGACGCTTTCGTTCCAGCCGATCAAAACGGTGCCGGGTTGCCCAAAAGGCGTCGCTTTGTCAGGCACGATCAGAACGGGTGCGTGGCCATCAAACATCGCTGCTTCGACGATAGGCTCTGCTTCCACGCCGCGGCCTTCGCCATAGGGCTGAGGCAGCACGACAAGATCCGAAAACCGCGCCCTGTGTGCGACGTGACGCCCAAGGTCGGAAATCTGGGCAACCCCGCTTTCAGCCGACCACCTGACGCCGGATTTGCCAAGGTAATCCTTGGCGTAGGCCAGTACTTCGTCGGCCTCGGCGTTAGCACGGCTCAGGGTTTCCTGAAGGATCAAAGCATTCGCACCCGCATAATAGTAGCCGGTCTGGCTGCGATCCACGCCAAGGCACAAGGCTTCGGCATGCGAGTCCTGCGCCGAAGCCAGCGCAACCATTTGTTCAAGCGCCGAATTTGACTGCTTTGCATCTGTCATGACAGTGAGAAGAGATTTGTAAGCCATGGTGCCCTCTTGCCTTCAGGGCCAGGGCGCATGCGACGTTCCAGCCCAGTCGTTTCTTAAGCATTGTCATAGTATTCCGCGATCTGTCTTGACACAGATCAAAGCAGTTGCGGCTGCCCTCGGACAAAACAGCACCCAGTCAAAAGGGCCCGACCGAAATGAAGAATCGTGTCGGGCATGGCAAAGGGACGCAATATGTCAAATTACATCAAGCTGATCGTGCTTGGTCTGATCGCGGTCTTCGCAGCGATCGCGACCAATTATGCACGCGATTTGGCGTATCAGGTGCATGCAATTCTGGTGATGTTGATCGCCGGCGGTTTGTTCATCTGGACGCTTAGAAACACGGATGAGCCAGATACGTTCGTAGACCGCTCGGGCGAATACATGGATGGTGTGATCCGCTACGGCGTGATCGCTACTGCTTTTTGGGGTGTGGTCGGGTTCCTTGCGGGGACCTTTATCGCGTTTCAATTGGCCTTTCCGGTGCTCAACTTCGAATGGGCGCAGGGATACATGAACTTTGGCCGTTTGCGCCCGCTGCACACCTCGGCCGTGATTTTTGCCTTTGGCGGTAACGCGCTGCTGGCGACCTCGTTCTATGTCGTTCAGCGCACCAGCGCCGCGCGTCTGTGGGGTGGGAACCTCGCATGGTTCGTATTCTGGGGGTATCAGCTGTTCATCGTGCTGGCGGCCACCGGCTATATCCTGGGCGGAACGCAGTCCAAGGAATATGCAGAACCCGAATGGTATGTCGACCTGTGGCTGACCATTGTCTGGGTGGCCTATCTGGCCGTTTTCCTGGGCACTGTGGTCAAGCGGAAAGAGCCGCATATCTACGTTGCGAACTGGTTCTATCTGGCCTTTATCGTCACCGTTGCGATGCTGCACGTGGTGAACAACATCACCATTCCGGTCAGTATCTGGGGTTCGAAATCGGTCATCGTCTGGTCGGGTGTACAAGACGCCATGATCCAGTGGTGGTACGGCCACAACGCTGTGGGCTTCTTCCTGACTGCGGGCTTCCTGGGCATGATGTACTACTTCATCCCGAAACAGGCCGAGCGTCCGGTCTTTTCATACAAGCTGTCGATCATCCACTTCTGGGCCCTGATCTTCCTGTATATCTGGGCGGGTCCGCACCACCTGCACTATACCGCGCTGCCTGACTGGGCCTCGACGCTGGGCATGGTGTTCTCGGTCGTGCTGTGGATGCCTTCGTGGGGCGGTATGATCAACGGTCTGATGACGCTTTCGGGCGCATGGGACAAGCTGCGCACCGACCCGGTTATCCGGATGATGGTGATCTCGGTTGGCTTCTACGGCATGTCCACCTTTGAAGGTCCGATGATGTCGATCCGCGCCGTAAACTCGCTGAGCCACTATACCGACTGGACCATTGGTCACGTGCATTCAGGCGCGCTGGGCTGGAACGGTATGATCACATTCGGTGCGCTGTACTTCCTGGTGCCTGTTCTGTGGAAGCGCGAGCGTCTGTACTCGCTGCAACTGGTCAGCTGGCACTTCTGGCTCGCCACTATCGGCATCGTGCTTTACGCCGCGTCGATGTGGGTCACCGGTATCATGGAAGGCCTGATGTGGCGTGAAGTGGATGCCAACGGCTTCCTCGTGAACTCGTTCGCTGACACCGTGGCTGCCAAATTCCCGATGTACGTGGTGCGTGCGCTGGGTGGCGTGATGTTCGTCGCTGGCTCGCTGATCATGTGCTACAACCTGTGGATGACTGTGCGGAAGGCACCGGCCAAAGAGGCCAGCCTGACCGTTGCGGTCCCGGCTGAATAAGGAGGGCCGGAGCAATGGCAATTCTCGACAAACATAAAATCCTCGAGACCAACGCGACCCTCCTGCTGGTATTCAGCTTTCTGGTCGTAACCATCGGTGGCATCGTTCAGATCACCCCGCTGTTCTATCTTGAGAACACCATCGAGAAGGTGGAGGGCATGCGCCCTTACACCCCTCTCGAAATGGCGGGACGTGAGATCTATCTGCGTGAAGGCTGCTATGTCTGCCACAGCCAGATGATCCGTCCAATGCGGGATGAGGTTGAGCGCTATGGCCACTACTCGCTGGCGGCAGAGTCGATGTATGACCATCCGTTCCAGTGGGGGTCAAAGCGGACCGGGCCTGACCTGGCGCGTGTCGGTGGTCGCTATTCGGATGATTGGCATGTTCGCCACTTGCGCGACGCGCAATCCGTGGTGCCGGAATCGGTGATGCCAAAATATGGCTTCCTCGAAACCCGTAAGCTGAACGGCGAATACATTGGTGACATCATGAAGGCCAATGCGGTTGTGGGCACGCCCTATACCGAGGAAATGCTCGCCAACGCCGAGGCTGACTTCCGCGCGCAGGCCGATCCGGACAGCGATTTTGACGGATTGCTGGAACGCTATGGCGAAAAGGTCAACGTGCGTAACTTCGACGGTCAGTCCGATCTGACCGAAGCTGACGCGCTGATCGCTTATCTGCAGATGCTGGGCACGCTGGTCGACTTCTCGACCTTCACCCCGGACGCAAGCCGCTGAGGGAGGGTGAGATGGAACTTTACACACTTCTTCGAGAGTTCGCGGATAGCTGGATGTTGCTGCTGCTCTTTACGTTCTTCATTGGCATCGTGATCTGGGTTTTCCGCCCCGGTGCCAGCAAGGAATACAAAGACACCGCCAACATCCCCTTCCGGCATCAAGATAAACCCGCCGAATCCAAGGAGGCGCGGCCATGAGTAAGACACCTGAAAAACTGCCGGGTGATCCGCAAACAACCGGACACAGCTGGGACGGTCTGGAAGAGTTCGACAACCCGATGCCCCGTTGGTGGCTGTGGACCTTTTACGCCTGTATTTTCTGGGGTGTGATCTACACGATCATGTATCCAGCATGGCCTTTGGTTCAATCGGCAACAGCCGGGGTCACAGGTTGGTCTTCTCGCGGAGAAGTCCAGGAAGAAATCGTGGCCGCCCAAGAGGCAAACGCACCCTGGAACGCCAAGCTGGTGGAAACACCGCTCGAGGAAATCTCGGCCGATGCTGAACTGCAGCAATTTGCAGTGAACTCGGGCGGTGCCGTTTTCCGCACGTGGTGTGCACAGTGCCACGGGTCCGGCGCACAAGGCGCACCGGGGTTCCCGAACCTGCTGGATGACGCATGGCTCTGGGGTGGGTCACTCGAGGATATCGAGTACACCGTTGCCTATGGTATTCGGAATGAAGAAAGCGACGACGCGCGCTATTCCGAGATGCCTGCATTCGGAGAGCTGCTCGAGAAAGAAGAGATCGCTCAGGTGGTCCAGTACGTGATGTCGCTGACCAACGCACAGACCGATGACGCAGCCGCGCAGGCAGGCAAGGTTGTCTATGAAGACAATTGTGCCGCGTGCCACGGCGAAGATGGTAAGGGCGACGTCTTTCAGGGCGCTCCGAACCTGACCGATGCGATTTGGTTGTTCGGCGGCAGCGAAGAAGAACTGACTGAAACGGTCACCTACAGCCGCTTTGGTGTGATGCCCGCATGGGAAAACCGTCTGACCGAAGCGCAAATCCGCGCGGTCACGGCATACGTTCACCAACTGGGTGGCGGCCAATAAGGCCAAAAGAACACCTTCGGGCGGTTTGACCGCCCGAAGGCTGTAGCACCGGCTGTTCTATCTGTTCGCGCGTTTCCTGAACGGCCGGTGCTCATTCCTCAAGTCATCCGTCGGTTTTAGGGCGATCTGCAAACATCCCCTTACGGTCGGTGTCTTTCTCTTTCCACCAATGGTTTTTCGGCAGCCACTCGATGTCTTGGCTGTCACGATGCCAGGGTTCAGGCGCGTTCCGACTGGCGACCATGAAGCTGCGTGCAAGGATCGAAATCATCTGAGCATTCCTTTCATGCGGTTCTTTCCAAGAAAGGATTGAGTTTTGGCATGAGAAATGCGACTCAATATCAATTCTGAAATGTAAGTTGGACTTACAGATGAATTGGATGAGATTTCCCCCCTTGGCGTCTTTGCGCGCTTTTTCTGCGTTTGCTGAATGCGGGAACGTTGTGCAGGCAGGTGGAACGCTTAATGTTAGCCACGCTGCCATAAGCCAGCATTTGCGTTCGTTGGAAAAGCATCTTGGCGTCAGCCTGTTGGATCGCTCGGGAAAATCAATGACGCTGACCCCAGAGGGCGAACACCTTGCGCGGGCATTGCATCTGGGTTTCGGTGCAATCGGGACCGCGATCTCGGAACTTGTGCAAACGGCTAGCGAGCGTCCGGTTCATGTGTCTCTTACCCCATCATTTGCGGCGTCGTGGCTCATGCCGCGCCTGCCTGCGTTTCAGGCTGAACATCCCGAGGTTCCACTGGCCATCGATCCAACGCCGAAGCTGGTCGACTTACGGCCAGGTGGGGTCGACATTGCGATCCGTTACGGGAACGGTCGCTGGCCAGGCGTCAATGCTCAGTTATTGCTGCAAAGCCCGATGGTCATCGTTGCAGCGCAAAGCTTACTTGGAAACCGCGAGACCTGGACGCCAGAGGAGCTCAGCCAGTTGCCCTGGCTGGAGGAGTTGGGCACAACCGAAGCCACCACCTGGCTGGCGCGCAAAGGCGTTGAACACGGCCCAAGAGCGGGGCGGATCTCGGTGCCGGGTAATCTGCTGCTGGACGGGCTGCGCGCGGGGCAGGGTGTAACGGTGACGGCGCGGCATTTTGTCGAACCGGACATAGCCTCAGGCCGCATCGTCGAACTGTATCGCGAGCCGGACACAACGGGTTACTTTATTGTTACCAATGACACGCCGCAAAGACCTGCTGTGAAAACCTTTGTGCGTTGGCTGAAAAAGCAATCTGACCAACTGTGACAAAAGGTGTCTGTACGATGCGCTTTTGACCCATGTCAAAGTGCTTACCTTTGTGATCTGGGACAAGACGCCGAAAAAACAGCTACATCTGGAGCCATTCCGTGAGCGATTCCGACCCCGCCCCCAGTCTCTACGCCGCACGAGAGCCGATTTTCCCCCGGCGCGTGTCCGGTCCGTTTCGTAATCTGAAATGGATCATCATGGCGGTGACATTGGGCATCTACTACATCACACCGTGGATCAGGTGGGACCGCGGACCCAGCCTGCCAGATCAAGCGGTGTTGCTGGATCTGGCCAACCGCCGGTTTTACTTTTTCTGGATCGAAATCTGGCCACACGAATTTTACTTTGTGGCGGGCCTGTTGATCATGGCCGGTCTGGGGCTGTTTCTGTTCACCTCGGCGCTTGGGCGTGTGTGGTGCGGCTATGCTTGTCCGCAGACGGTCTGGACTGACCTTTACATCCTGGTCGAGCGCTGGATTGAAGGTGACCGGAACGCCAGACTGCGCTTGCACCGTCAGGAAAAGATGGACTTTCGCAAGGCGCGGCTTCGGGTCACGAAATGGACCGCTTGGTTGTTGATTGGATTGGCCACGGGCGGTGCGTGGGTGTTCTATTTCGCCGATGCGCCGACGTTGCTGCGCGATCTGGTCACCGGAAACGCGCATCCTGTGGCGTATACCACGATGCTGATCCTGACGGGGACGACCTTTCTGTTCGGCGGGTTCGCGCGGGAACAGATTTGTATCTACGCCTGTCCCTGGCCTCGTATTCAGGCGGCGATGATGGACGAAGACACGCTTGTGGTCGGCTACCGCGAATGGCGGGGTGAGCCGCGAGGTAAGGGTAAACGGACGGCGGATTCCGAGCTTGGGGATTGCATCGACTGTATGGCCTGCGTGAACGTATGCCCTGTTGGCATCGACATTCGCGATGGTCAGCAGCTGGAATGCATCACCTGCGCGCTGTGCATTGATGCCTGCGATGACATGATGGCCAAGATCGGTAAGCCGCGCGGGCTGATCGACTATATGGCGCTGAGCGACGAAACCCGTGAGCGCGAAGGTAAGCCACCCCGGAACATCTGGAAACACATTCTGCGGCCCCGGACGATTATGTATACGGCGATGTGGTCTGCAGTTGGTCTTGCCTTGTTATTTGCCTTGTTCATCCGGTCCGATATCGACCTGACCGTAGCGCCTGTCCGCAATCCAACCTTTGTAACGCTGTCAGACGGCACAATCCGCAACACCTATGACGTGCGGCTGCGGAACAAACATGGCGAAGAACGCGCATTCAAACTGTCACTCGCAGGCGATCCGGCCCTTGAGGTTCAGATCGAAGGGGCAGAAGGAGACACTGTCAATGTCACCGCGGATACGGCACAATTGACCCGTGTTTACATTGTGGCCGATGGTGAAACGGGCCCCGCAGCGGCGGATGTGACGCCGGTTCGGATCTGGGTCGAAGACCTGCAAAGCGGCGAGCGCGCCTACAAAGACACCACGTTTAACGGTCGAGGTAACTGAGATGGCTGAACGTCAATTTACCGGCAAGCATGCTCTGGCTGTATTTGTTGCAGCCTTCGGCGTGATTATCGCTGTGAACCTTGTGCTGGCCTACAGCGCGGTAAAAACCTTCCCCGGGCTTGAGGTCAAGAACTCGTATGTCGCGAGTCAGGAGTTCAATGAACGTCTGCAGGAACAGCAGGCTCTGGGGTGGTTTATCCGCGCCGAAGTATCGGGCGGCCTTTTGATCCTGCACATCACGGATGAAACCGGCGCACCGGTCGAGGTCGCTGAACTGCAGGCCGTCGTAGGACGCGCCACGCATGTCAAAGAGGATTTTTCGCCTGATTTCACCTTTGATGGCGGGGCATATACCACCCCTGCATCTTTGGGGCAGGGCAACTGGAACATCCGTATGCTAGCCAAAGACAGCAATGGTGCCGAATTTGCGCAGCGGGTGCCGCTGTATGTGAAAGGGTAACGTATGACGGCGCAGATGACCTCTGGTACTGCGGCCTGTCCGGGGTGCATTGCGGCACCGGTGGAACCGGCACGTCCGATCCCGCAGGATGTGCAGATTGCGTTGTCACTGCCCGGAATTCACTGCTCGGCTTGTATCGCGACAGTTGAACGGGAACTGAACGCGCAGCCCGGCGTCGAAGATGCGCGCGTCAACCTGACGCTGAAACGCGCGATGATCAAAGCGAGCGCGGACCTGCGTGCCGCCGATCTGATCCCCGTGCTGGAACGCGCTGGGTACGAAGCGCATGAATTGGATCCCGGCGCATTGTCGGCGACGCAATCTGATAGGGCGGGGCGCGATCTGCTGATGCGGTTGGCAGTCGCGGGCTTCGCATCAATGAACGTGATGCTGTTGTCCGTTTCGGTCTGGTCCGGCGCGGCAGATGCCACCCGAGACATGTTCCATTGGATTTCGGCTGCTATCGCGCTGCCCGCGATCGCATTTGCCGGGCAGCCCTTTTTCGTCAATGCCTGGAGCGCGCTGCGGGTTCGTCGACTGAACATGGACGTTCCCATTGTGCTGGCGATCCTTCTGGCCCTAATGACGTCCCTTTGGGAAACCGCGCTGAGTGGCGAGCATGCCTATTTCGACGCGGCCCTTACATTGACCTTTTTTCTTCTGGCTGGTCGATACCTTGATTATCGCACACGCGCTGCGGCCCGATCTGCGGCCGAAGAGTTGACCGCGCTGGAGGTCCCGCGTGCCATTCGCGTGGTGGGAGGTGTCGAAGAAGAAGTCGCCGTTGCCACGCTGAATGTGGGCGATCTGATCCTTGTGCGCCCCGGCGGGCGCATGCCCGTGGACGGTGAAATCGTTGCGGGTCAGTCCGAACTGGACCGGTCTTTGCTGACTGGGGAAACACTGCCTGTCTTTGCGCAAACGGGTCAACCTGTCAGCGCGGGTGAGGTCAACCTGACCGGCCCCCTGACCATTCGGGCGACTGCGGTGGGCGAAGATACCTCGCTACATCGCATGGCTGATCTTGTGGCCATCGCTGAATCCGGGCGGTCGCGTTACACCTCGCTGGCCGACAAGGCGGCCAAGCTCTATGCGCCGGGGGTTCACATCCTGTCGGCGCTTAGTTTTGTGGGCTGGTATATCTATTCCGGCGATATCCGTACCGCGCTGAACATCGCCGCTGCCGTGCTGATCATCACCTGCCCCTGTGCGCTTGGTCTGGCTGTGCCTGCGGTGACCACGGCGGCCTCGGGTCGGTTGTTCCGGAAGGGGATGCTGATCAAACATGCCACCGCACTGGAACGTCTGGCCGAGGTCGACACGGTGGTCTTCGACAAGACAGGCACCTTGACCACGGGCACGCCAGAGCTGACCAATTTGGGCGACCATTCCCGCGCCAACCTTGAGATCGCATTGGCTTTGGCAGAAGCGTCATCGCACCCCCTGTCCGTTGCTTTGACCAGGTCCGCACGCGCGGCCGGTGTTAAACCGGCAACCCTTAGGGACGTCACCGAGGTTCCGGGGTATGGTACCGAAGGCAATTGGCGCGGTCAGATTGTTCGCCTGGGGCGCGCGCAATGGACGGGTGCTGAAGAGGGTGATCAGACCGCAGCATGGCTTTCTGTCGCTGGGCAGGAGCCCGTTGCATTCCTGTTTTCAGACAGTCTGCGCCCGGGCGCAACCGAGGCCGTACAAGCGTTCCGCGATGCCGGCAAAGAGGTCATCCTGATCTCAGGCGACACACAGGGTGCGGTTCAGGCGCTGGCTGGCAAGTTGGGCATCGAAAACTGGATCGCACAGGCGCTGCCGGAAGATAAGGCCAAACGCGTACAGAGCTTGAGCGATCAGGGTCGGCACGTCCTTATGGTGGGTGACGGTTTGAATGATACGGCCGCATTGGCTGCGGCGCATGTATCGATCTCTCCGGCGTCGGCGTTGGATGCGGCGCGGGTTGCTTCGGACATCGTGCTTTTGGGCAATGACCTCTCGCCGATAGCAGATGCCTGTGACACGGCTGTGAAGGCCACGAAACGGATTCGGGAAAACTTCCGCATTGCGACTGTTTATAATATCATTGCAGTGCCCTTGGCTGTGGTAGGCTTGGCAACTCCGCTGATTGCGGCGCTCGCGATGTCGACCTCGTCGATCACCGTGTCTCTGAACGCCCTGCGTGTAAGGTAAGCATATGGAAGTTCTGGCCTATCTGATACCGATTTCCCTGTTCCTGGGCGGGGTTGGGTTGGTGGCGTTTGTGTACACGGTCCGCTCGAACCAGTATGACGACCCCGAAGGTGACGCGCGGCGCATCCTGAGTGACGAATGGGATGACAAGCCCAAGCCTTGACAGCCCTTGAAATTGCCGCAATGCCCGGTTATGTCCCGCGTATCCGCTAGCAGAGAGAACCACGCCAAATGGCCACCACAAACCCGATCCAGTTCATTCAGCAAGTCCGTGCCGAAGTCGCAAAGGTCGTCTGGCCGACGCGGCGCGAAGTTCTGCTGACCACGGTCATGGTGTTCATCATGGCGGCCCTGACTGCCGTGTTCTTTGCGCTGGTCGATCTGGGTATTCGGGGCGGCCTGCAATTGATCCTTGGGGCATTTGGCTAAACCTGCTCAGGTGGGGTGTAATCACTGCTTCCCCCTTGCACCGCGCGCGATGTCCTTGTAGGTCACGCGGAACTATTCGGAATGGGCGTGCGGCGATTCGGACCGCGCGCCGCTTTTTATTCCGGGTGACGCAATAGAATTTCAACGACGGGCGCAGTCGCGGCCCAAAGGCAAACAAGGACGACAGGTTCATGGCGAAACGGTGGTACTCGGTCAGCGTTCTTTCGAATTTCGAAAAGAAGATCGCAGAGCAGATCCGCACGTCGGTGGCAGAGCACGGCCTTGAGGATGACATTGACGAAGTTCTGGTGCCCACCGAAGAGGTGATCGAAGTGCGCCGGGGCAAAAAGGTCACGACCGAACGCCGTTTCATGCCCGGTTATGTTCTGGTGCATATGGAGATGTCGGATCAGGGCTATCACCTTGTGAACTCGATCAACCGTGTCACCGGGTTCCTTGGCCCGCAAGGCCGCCCGATGCCGATGCGTGATGCCGAGGTGAACCAGATCCTCAACCGCGTTCAGGAAGGCGAAGAAGCGCCCAAGCTGATGATCAGTTTCGAGGTCGGCGAAAAGGTCAAGGTCAACGACGGCCCGTTCGAGGATTTCGACGGTATGGTCGAGGGCGTGGACGACGAGAACCAGAAGCTGAAAGTTTCGGTTTCCATCTTCGGTCGCGAAACCCCAGTCGAGCTGGACTTTACGCAGGTCACCAAGCAGAGCTGATCAAGCCCTGCTGCATGAATAAAACGCCGCGATGCACAAGCAACCGCGGCGTTTTTCATTCTGGTAACGCTGGCGTCGCCAGCCTTGTGTGATCCGCCTTATTGCGCCTGCACCATCGCGGCACGCAAGAGCTCGGGTCGATCAGTTTGAGATGGCAGGAAAACGGCCTGCGATCCAGCGTCCAGTGCTGACAGGCTTGAATCATACCACTGCATGGCAAGGTCCCGGCGCTCTGGCACTCCGAACCCTTCGCGCAGGTGATGGCCGATCAACTCGCCATAGGCAGGCTCGCCCATTGCGACCAGCATCAGGGCAGATCCAACTGCTGTGTCCATGTTGTCTTGGCGGTAACCAATCGCGAGGCAAACCTTGCTGGTTGCGGCAAGGTCCTCGGGGCTCAGGCCAGAATCCAAGGCAAGCTTGCGCATTTGCGTCTCGGCATCTGTCTTGGAGTGCAGGGCCAAGGCATCGACCTGGGCTTTGATCATCTCACCATAGGAATTGCATTGCGCAGTGATCTGGTCGGGTGTAAGCCCCTGAATATCCTGTATCAGGTCTTCTCCACGCGCCATTGCATAGCTGCGAGCAAGGCAGAACTGCTCGCTCAGTGCGAAATCGGGGTCAGACATGTTTGCCAAGGTCGTGTAGCCGCCATTGGTCGATGTCTGGAGCATCACCGCACTGCAACGGTTGGCCAGAGAAGGCCGCGCCGTGCCACCAGCAAATAAGCTTGGAAGACTGCCGCTCGATGCGGTTTCAGTCGACGCGGTCTCGACCGGTGCAGCCGCTGGAACGGCCTCTGGCTGAGGCGTCGCGACCGGCGTGACCGGGGCAGGTGCCTGTGGTGCGGCTGCCAGCGCAGCTCCGCTATGGACCTGTTGGCGATAAGCGAACAAAAGCGGCTGGCCCGACAATTGCGTTGCGGCCTGACCACCGCTTGTCGCCCAGAAGTACGCCTGATTCAGAAAGTCACTTTGGTAGGGCGGAAAGTCGTATCCATTCACCGGATAGCCCATCGAAGCCTGATAGCGTTCGATGGCCGACCGTGTGCCGCGTCCAACCTGACCATCGACGCGCCCGGCATTATACCCAAAATAGTTGAGCGCCGTCTGGGTCTGTGCGCCTTGTGAGGTTGAAGGAATGCCCGGTCGGTAAGTCCGCGTTGTCGTCGTCGTGCGGCTTTGCTTCTTTCCTTGCTCTTTACCGATTGCGTAGCCGATGACACCACCCACAACGGCACCGCCCAGGATTTCACCCGCGTCCGCCCGAACGATCTGCGGGGCGGTAACAGCAAGCGAGAACGCAGTACCCAGCGTTGCGATTGATCGAAAAATCATAATAAACCTCCGCCAAAAATACCTTATTTCCGGAACTATAGCACAGCTGTTCCTATTGCGGAGGCGCAATGGGCAAGATGTGATCTTCACCCTGTCGACAAAGCGATTTCGTTTTTTGTTCAGGGGGTTGGCTCGGAAAACCACCCGCAATTGCGGGTGTTAGTATAGATTGCCCTGGCAAACTTCAGCCGGGGCTGATTCGATAGCACACGTTGGGTCTTCACCCTCTTGCCAACCCCAACATTCCCTTGTAAACGCCGCCTCTATCGTCTTCGGGCGAGATTCTCTCGTGGGAGATTGCAGGGATCGCGATCCCGGATCGGACCACGCAACATAAACCGGGTGGAACGCGTTTCACCTACGTTGAAAGGAAAACCAAATGGCCAAGAAGCTTGCTGGTACAATGAAGCTGCAGGTTCCTGCAGGTCAGGCGAACCCGTCGCCGCCAGTTGGTCCGGCGCTGGGTCAGCGCGGCATCAACATCATGGAATTCTGCAAGGCGTTCAACGCCAAGACCGCAGACATGGAGCCCGGCGCACCGTGCCCGACCGTGATCACCTATTATCAGGACAAGTCCTTCACCATGGACATCAAGACGCCGCCCGCGTCTTATTACCTGAAAAAAGCCGCAGGTCTGAAGCCGGTTGGTAAGCGTAACCGCCCCCGTGGCGCGGAAAACCCCGGTCGTGAGACCGTGGCCACCGTGACCTCGAAGCAGGTTCGCGAAATCGCCGAAGCCAAAATGAAAGATCTAAACGCCAACGACGTCGAAGGCGCAATGCAGATCATCCTGGGCTCGGCCCGCTCTATGGGCATCGAGGTGAAGTAAGATGGCAAAACTTGGAAAACGCACCCGCGCTGCGCGCGAAGCTGTCGCCGGCAAGGAAAACCTGTCGATCGAAGACGCTGTTGCCCTGGTCAAAGCCAACGCAACCTCGAAATTCGACGAGACCATCGAAATCGCAATGAACCTGGGCGTTGACACCCGTCACGCTGACCAGATGGTTCGCGGCGTTGTTGGCCTGCCCAACGGCACCGGTAAAGCGATGCGCGTTGCAGTATTTGCTCGTGGCCCCAAGGCTGACGAAGCGAAAGAAGCAGGCGCAGACATCGTTGGCGCAGAAGACCTGATGGAAACCATTCAGGGCGGCACCATCGAATTCGATCGCTGCATTGCCACCCCGGACATGATGCCGATCGTCGGTCGTCTGGGTAAGGTTCTGGGCCCCCGCAACCTGATGCCGAACCCCAAAGTTGGCACCGTGACCATGGACGTTAAAGCAGCCGTGGAAGCAGCAAAGGGCGGTGAAGTTCAGTTCAAGGCGGAAAAAGGCGGCGTTGTGCACGCAGGCGTTGGCAAAGCGTCGTTTGACGAAGCCAAGCTGGCTGAAAACGTTCGCGCATTCGTCTCGGCTGTGGCCAAGGCCAAGCCGTCGGGCGCCAAAGGCACCTACATGAAGAAAATCGCGCTGAGCTCTACCATGGGCCCGGGCGTGACTTTGGATGTGGCGGCTGCTGCAGGCGAATAAGCCTGGTTGTTACCGTATGAATAGAACCCGGGTCGCCCGCGCGGCCCGGGTTTTTTCATGCCTGATCAGAAATAGGCGCGTAAAACACTAGCCTCTCGGGCGTTGATCGTTGCAGCCGCGGTTTCTCCGAAAGAATGTTCGCCAAATTCGAGTTCAGGAAACAAGGCAAGGATCTCGGATTGCTGAGCCTTTGACAGCGCGTGCTTTGCACTGCCGCCGTAGTAATAGCTTTCGGTCAGTGCACCATTTGACCGCACGATATGGTGTCGATCAAACATGAAATGGGTATAGGTCACTTCGTCCATTTCCTGCACCGCAATACCGGGCAAGCCACAAAGATGCTTGGCGGCAACGAACACTTCGGACGCGCCGAACAACATACTGGTCGCGGGTGACGAAACCAATACTCGGTGTTGCTGCGATACGACTAGCCTGCTGGCGTTTCCAGTTGCGCCCGCTTCGATCACGACGGGTGCAAAGGCTCCATGGCCTGTCACTTTGGTTGTGCCAATCCAGAGGATAGGTTGATATCCTGCGTCCCGGGTCCAAACCGATTGGCCGCGTTTCAGATCGGCGACGTCGACTTCGCCATCGTCGGTCTGAATAAACGTGCCGGGGCCAAAGCAGGGAATGTAGTCATCATAAGGTGAGCTGCCCGCATTGGAACCGGACACTTTGATGTAGGACGTGCCCGAAACCAAAGGAGCGGACGTAGCATAACCCCATACGTCAGATGTGATCCCGTTTTGGGAAAACACGTAAACCTCGATTTCAGGCCCGGTCGGGTTTCCGTCGTCATCAAGGGCGCGCACGACGATAATGGACTCAGATTCAACCGGCGTTCCGTTTGCAACCAGCCCGCCACCGTCCGTTATGATATGAGCGCCCGCTTGGTCGTCGTTGAACACATCCGGGCTTCCGCCGGTGTCGTCCAACGTGACTGTGGTGCCCGTTCCACCGGAATAGGCAAATATCGTGCCGTCGGGTGTGTCCGAGTTATTGATGATCGGATCGCCCACTATAGCGCCATTGGGACTTGAGGTGACGACAAGGCTGGAACTGTCCTGAGCGAAAAAACTGCGAATGACCATGTGTGTTCAACAACCTTGTAGAAATCAGCGGATGCGGTCTGTGCCGACGGCTGCCGCAAAAACCCTCTTTCAACGAAAGAGTTATCTGATGTGAGTTCCTTGGCGCCAGTATTTTAAAGTAGGCGGACCACACATTTTCGTCAGGATGCGATCATCGGTTAATCCGGGCCGGAAATCTGAAACGCTGAGCGTAATCTTTGGCCCAGTCGTGTGCGTTTATCGGTCTCGTATGGGCTGCAGGTATGGTCTATTTGCCAAAGTGCCAGCCAGTCTTTCAACAACCGACCCCTGATGCAAAAGTCCAGAATACCCATATGTACAGGATGCCTGTAACGGCGGAAGAACATCTCTTTGTTGGTTTTGAGGATTCCGCTGCGATCAACGCTGTCAGACGCGCCATCCCGGAACACGTCTGATTTTAGAAAATCCACGATATCGTACACGGCCAGCTTGGTGCGCGCTTCGGTGAAATCCAGACCGATCATTTGACCTTGCCCCACGATCAGGTTCTGAGCGTGAAAATCCCCGTGGCTAAAGACTTGGGTTTCCGGGATGCCTTTCAGGCGTGGTATATCGGCCTGCAATTCATCCAGCATTGCACGGCTTTCTTGTTGGATGGGCAAAGGTACTGTTTGCGTCAATTCCTGAATGCTGTCGGTCATCCATTTGGGTCGAAAACCATACTCTTTCACCGGTTGGTAGTTATGCAGATCATTCAGCCATTCCCCGGCGCGTCGGTAAATCTGTGCGACACGATCATCGTCGGGGCTGCTGTGGATCACATCGGCAGCCGTTGGTCGGTCGACATATTCGGTCACGAAAAACGCCTTGTTCGTGGACATGTAGACCGGCTGTACGACCCCAGACGCCTTGAAGCTTCGAAAATAGGTTGCAAGCTGGTTCAGGAAGTCAAATTCACCTTGAAGCCGACCGGTCTGAGGCGAGGTGGTGTCGATCTTCAGTGCATAGTCGCCGTTTGCAGTGGCAAGCCGAAGTAAAAAACGGGTGTCGCCAAAGTCATGAGAACGGTAGACACACTCATACCTGGAAACCTCTCCTGCTGGCCCATGCTGCGCAAACTCTTTGATTAACTGCGAAACCAGACGGTTTTCTTTTGGTGACAGGGTTGGCATTTACGGTCTGGCGGCAATTTCTAAACAGGAAGCGTTCCGCGCTGACAGGACCCCAGCCGGCAAGGTGTGTCAATACAGCGGCTGCCCTTTGGAAACGACGCTTGGAACAATGGTTGAAAAGCCCGACATTTGTGCGATTTACCCCTTGGAAACCTATGCCATCTGCCCTAAAGAGACTTGCGGAGTAAAGCGTGCGATTCGTCGTGCGCTTTATTTCGTTTCGTCCAAGACGGTGGGTGGTGCCATCTGGCCCCTTAATCTCCTGCCTGAGACGGGTAAGACCAAAGAATTCTGAGGGTCGCATTCCTCGGGCGCATTTTGGCCAATCCCGTAACAACGGACCTGAACGCTGTGGTTTCGACCGCAGCAAATATGAGCCGGGATGTCCAACATCCCAAACTTGGAGAGAACTGTGGATAGAGCCCAGAAAGAGAAAGTGGTCGAGGAACTCGGCCAAATCTTCGAAAGCTCTGGCGTCGTAGTGGTTGCTCACTACGCCGGTCTGACAGTTGCCGAGATGCAGGACCTTCGCGCACGTGCTCGTGACGCGGGTGGCTCCGTGCGTGTTGCCAAGAACAGGCTTGCCAAAATCGCCCTCGACGGAAAGCCATGTGAAAGCATTGGTGACCTGCTGACGGGTATGACCGTTCTGACCTATTCCGAAGACCCCGTGGCAGCAGCCAAGGTGGCAGAGGACTTCGCCAAAGAGAACCAAAAGTTCGAAATTCTTGGCGGTGCAATGGGCGAGAACGCTCTGGACCGGGCTGGTGTTACAGCCGTGTCGAAAATGCCGTCGCGTGAAGAGCTTATTGCTTCGATCGTGGGCTGCATCGGCGCGCCTGCTTCGAACATCGCCGGTGCCATTGGCGCACCTGCAAGCAACATCGCAAGCATCCTTTCCACCATCGAAGAGAAGGCGGAAGCTGCGTAAGCGGTTGGCACTGAATGATCTGCGTAGGGAATACTCCCTGACGTTGGAACACACACTGTAAACGGAAAGAGCTGATAAAATGGCTGATCTGAAAGCACTCGCAGAAAGCATCGTGGGTCTGACCCTGCTGGAAGCACAAGAACTGAAAACCATCCTCAAAGACGAATACGGCATCGAGCCCGCAGCTGGCGGCGCCGTAATGGTTGCAGCTAGTGGCGACGCCGGTGGCGCAGCTGAGGAAGAAAAAACCGAATTCGACGTCGTTCTGAAGAACGCCGGCGCTTCGAAAATCAACGTGATCAAAGAAGTTCGCGGCATCACCGGTCTGGGCCTGAAAGAAGCCAAAGAGCTGGTTGAAGCTGGCGGCAAGATCAAAGAAGGCGTTGACAAGGCAGAAGCCGAAGAAGTCAAAGCCAAGCTGGAAGCAGCTGGCGCCGAAGTCGAGCTGGCCTAAGCCTGCTTACAGGCACATCGCTGATGTGTCGAACAATTTGGCTGGGTCCGGAGAAATCCGGGTCCAGCCGAACCTGTCTTAGAAAGGGCCTCAATCAAGGGGGCGTTTTCTAAGGCACGGTTTTCGGATCGGGAGGCCACCTTCGGGACGGTGGCCACGAATTGATCCGGACGTGTCGTCTCGAATGTGCAAGATGCCGGGGCCCGACGGTGTCTTTGCCCGCTGAGAACATCGAAAGGTGACATCTGACATGGCTCAAACGTTCCTTGGCCAGAAACGTCTTCGTAAATATTACGGCAAAATCCGCGAAGTGCTGGAGATGCCGAACCTCATTGAGGTCCAGAAATCTTCTTATGATCTTTTCCTGCGCTCCGGCGATGCTGAACAGCCCACAGACGGCGAAGGCATCAAAGGTGTGTTCCAGTCGGTTTTCCCGATCAAGGATTTCAACGAAACCTCCGTTCTGGAGTTCGTGAAATACGATCTGGAAAAACCCAAATACGACGTCGAAGAGTGCATGCAGCGCGACATGACCTACAGCGCGCCGCTGAAGGTTACTCTGCGTCTGATCGTGTTTGATGTGGATGAGGACACCGGCGCGAAATCGGTCAAAGACATCAAAGAACAGGACGTGTTCATGGGCGATATGCCCCTGATGACACCGAACGGCACGTTCATCGTGAACGGTACCGAGCGTGTGATCGTCAGCCAGATGCACCGTTCGCCCGGTGTGTTCTTTGACCACGACAAGGGCAAGACCCATTCCTCGGGCAAGCTGCTGTTTGCCTGCCGCATCATCCCGTATCGCGGCAGCTGGCTGGACTTTGAGTTCGACGCCAAGGACATCGTGTTCGCCCGTATCGACCGTCGCCGCAAGCTGCCTGTAACGACCCTGCTATATGCGCTGGGTCTGGATCAGGAAGCGATCATGGACGCGTATTACAACACCGTGTCCTACAAGCTGGACAAGAAGAAAGGCTGGGTCACGCCGTTCTTCCCCGAGCGTGTGCGCGGCACCCGTCCGACATACGATCTGATCGACGCGAAATCGGGTGAAGTGATTGCCGAAGCGGGCAAGAAAGTCACCCCGCGCGCGGTCAAAAAGCTGATCGACGAAGGTGCTGTCACCGACCTGCTGGTGCCCTTCGATAACATCGTCGGCAAGTATGTCGCCAAGGACATCATCAACGAAGAAAACGGCGCGATCTATGTCGAAGCCGGTGATGAGCTGACGCTGGAATATGACAAGGACGGCGACCTGATCGGCGGCACTGTCAAGGATCTGATGGATGCGGGCATCACCGATATCCCGGTTCTGGACATCGACAACGTCAATGTCGGCCCCTACATGCGCAACACCATGGCTCAGGACAAGAACATGAGCCGCGAAACCGCGCTGATGGACATCTACCGCGTCATGCGCCCGGGCGAACCGCCCACCGTCGAAGCGGCCTCGGCCTTGTTCGACACCCTGTTCTTCGACAGCGAGCGTTATGACCTGTCCGCCGTTGGCCGCGTGAAAATGAACATGCGTCTGGCTCTGGACGCGCCGGACACCCTGCGTACCCTGCGCCGCGAAGACATCGTGGCCTGCATCAAGGCGCTGGTGGAACTGCGTGATGGCAAAGGCGATGTGGACGATATCGACCACCTCGGCAACCGTCGTGTGCGTTCGGTCGGCGAACTGATGGAAAACCAGTACCGCGTTGGCCTGCTGCGTATGGAGCGCGCGATCAAAGAGCGTATGTCGTCGGTCGAGATCGACACTGTCATGCCGCAGGATCTGATCAACGCGAAACCGGCTGCGGCTGCTGTTCGCGAATTCTTCGGCTCGTCGCAGCTGTCGCAGTTCATGGACCAGACCAACCCGCTGTCGGAAGTCACCCACAAACGCCGCCTCTCGGCGCTTGGCCCCGGTGGTCTGACACGTGAGCGTGCGGGCTTTGAGGTGCGCGACGTGCACCCGACCCACTATGGCCGGATGTGCCCGATTGAAACGCCCGAAGGTCCGAACATCGGTCTGATCAACTCGCTGGCCACCTTTGCCCGCGTCAACAAGTATGGCTTCATCGAAACACCCTACCGCGTTGTCAAAGACGCCGAGGTGACCGATGAGGTTCACTACATGTCCGCAACCGAGGAAATGCGTCACACCGTGGCGCAGGCGAACGCGACTCTGGATGCGGATGGCAAGTTCATCAACGATCTGGTGTCGACCCGTCAGGCCGGTGACTACACCCTTGCCCCGCGCGAGAATGTAGACCTGATCGACGTGTCGCCGAAACAGCTGGTTTCGGTTGCTGCATCGCTGATCCCGTTCCTTGAAAATGACGACGCCAACCGCGCTCTGATGGGCTCGAACATGCAACGTCAGGCGGTTCCGCTGCTGCGGGCCGAGGCACCGCTGGTCGGTACCGGGATCGAGGAAAAGGTTGCGATCGACTCAGGTGCTGCGATTCAGGCGAAACGCGCCGGTATCATCGACCAGGTCGATGCCCAGCGTATCGTTATCCGCGCGACCGAGGATCTGGAACTGGGCGACGCTGGCGTTGACATCTATCGTCTGCGCAAATTCCAGCGTTCGAACCAGAACACCTGCATCAACCAGCGTCCGCTGATCAAGGTGGGTGACACCGTCCAAAAGGGTGAGGTCATTGCCGACGGTCCGTCGACCGATATGGGTGAACTGGCCCTTGGTAAGAACGTGGTCGTCGCGTTCATGCCGTGGAACGGTTACAACTACGAAGACTCGATCCTGATCTCGGAACGTATCGCGCGGGACGACGTCTTTACCTCGGTCCATATCGAGGAGTTTGAAGTCGCCGCCCGTGACACCAAGCTGGGCCCGGAAGAGATCACCCGCGACATCCCGAACGTGGGTGAAGAAGCGCTGCGCAACCTCGACGAGGCTGGCATCGTTTACATCGGTGCGGATGTTGAGCCGGGCGATATTCTGGTCGGCAAGATCACTCCGAAGGGCGAAAGCCCGATGACTCCGGAAGAAAAGCTGCTGCGCGCCATCTTTGGTGAGAAAGCATCTGACGTGCGCGACACCTCGCTGCGCGTGAAGCCGGGCGATTACGGTACGGTCGTTGAGGTCCGCGTCTTCAACCGTCACGGCGTCGAGAAAGACGAGCGTGCGCTGCAGATCGAGCGTGAGGAAGTCGAACGTCTGGCCCGTGACCGGGACGACGAGCTGGCGATCCTGGACCGCAACATCTATGCGCGTCTGCAGGGCCTGATCCTTGGCAAAACCGCTGTCAAAGGCCCGAAAGGCGTCAAGGCAGGGTCGGTGATCACCGAGGATCTGCTGGAAACCCTGACCCGCGGTCAGTGGTGGCAGCTGGCGCTGGAAGGCGAGCAAGACGCACAGATCGTTGAGGCTCTGAACGAGCAGTACGAAGTGCAAAAGCGTGCTCTGGACGCCCGTTTCGAAGACAAGGTCGAGAAAGTCCGCCGTGGCGACGACCTGCCCCCGGGTGTGATGAAGATGGTCAAAGTCTTCATCGCCGTGAAGCGCAAGCTGCAGCCGGGCGACAAGATGGCCGGTCGTCACGGGAACAAAGGTGTGATCTCCAAGGTTGTTCCGATGGAAGACATGCCGTTCCTGGCCGATGGTACGCCGGTTGACTTCTGTCTGAACCCGCTGGGCGTGCCTTCGCGTATGAACGTTGGTCAGATCCTTGAAACCCACATGGGTTGGGCCGCACGCGGTCTGGGTCTGAACATCGATGATGCTC
Organism: Ruegeria sp. G5; assembly: GCF_056533365.1. Classification (NCBI taxonomy): domain Bacteria; kingdom Pseudomonadati; phylum Pseudomonadota; class Alphaproteobacteria; order Rhodobacterales; family Roseobacteraceae; genus Ruegeria; species Ruegeria sp. G5. The sequence continues at coordinate 206,383 of NZ_JBQFOK010000007.1, forward strand.
TGGGTGAATACCGTCGTTCTGGCGACCTGACCCCGGTGCGCGAAGCGATGAAGCTGGCCTATGGCGAGAATGTCTACGAAGAAGGCATCACCGGTCTGGACGAGGATGACCTGATCGAGGCTGCGGGCAACGTGACCCGCGGTGTTCCGATCGCAACCCCTGTCTTCGACGGTGCCAAAGAGGCGGACGTCAACGACGCGCTGGTGCGTGCGGGCTTCTCGGAAAGCGGTCAGTCGGTTCTGTTCGACGGTCGCACCGGTGAGCAATTTGCACGTCCGGTGACCGTGGGCATCAAATACCTGCTGAAACTGCACCACCTTGTGGACGACAAGATCCACGCGCGTTCGACCGGGCCGTACAGCCTGGTTACCCAGCAGCCGCTGGGTGGTAAGGCGCAGTTCGGTGGTCAGCGCTTTGGTGAGATGGAGGTCTGGGCTCTGGAAGCTTACGGCGCCGCCTACACCCTGCAGGAGATGCTCACCGTGAAATCGGATGACGTCGCCGGCCGGACCAAGGTCTATGAGTCGATCGTCAAGGGCGAGGATAACTTTGAAGCGGGCGTACCGGAATCGTTCAACGTTCTGGTGAAAGAAGTCCGTGGCCTCGGCCTAAATATGGAACTCCTGGATGCGGAGGTTGAGGAGTAAGGGCGCTGCCCTTTCTCCCGTCCCCCCTTCCGCAAGATTTGAGGTAACAAATGAACCAGGAAATCACCAACAACCCGTTCAACCCGCTGACGCCCCCGAAGGTCTTTGACGAGATCAAGGTCTCGCTGGCGTCGCCCGAGCGGATCCTGTCTTGGTCCTATGGCGAGATCAAGAAACCCGAAACCATCAACTACCGGACGTTCAAGCCCGAGCGTGACGGTCTGTTCTGCGCGCGTATCTTTGGCCCGATCAAAGACTACGAGTGTCTGTGCGGCAAATATAAGCGGATGAAGTATCGCGGCGTTGTCTGCGAAAAATGCGGCGTGGAAGTCACCCTGCAGAAAGTACGTCGTGAGCGTATGGGCCACATCGAACTGGCCGCGCCTGTTGCACACATCTGGTTCCTGAAATCGCTGCCGTCCCGCATCGGTCTGATGCTGGACATGACGCTGCGTGATCTGGAACGCGTTCTCTACTTTGAAAACTACGTCGTCATCGAGCCCGGTCTGACCGACCTGACCTACGGCCAGATGCTGACCGAAGAAGAGTACATGGATGCGCAGGATGCCTATGGCATGGACGCGTTCACCGCCAATATCGGTGCGGAAGCCATTCGTGAGATGCTGGCCCAGATCGATCTGGAAGCCGAAGCCGAGCAGCTGCGCGCTGATCTGGCCGAAGCAACCGGCGAGTTGAAGCCCAAAAAGATCATCAAGCGTCTGAAGGTTGTTGAATCCTTCCTCGAGTCGGGCAACCGGCCCGAGTGGATGGTTATGACCGTGATCCCGGTCATTCCGCCGGAACTGCGTCCGCTGGTTCCGCTGGATGGTGGCCGTTTCGCGACCTCGGATCTGAACGATCTGTATCGCCGCGTCATCAACCGGAACAACCGTCTGAAGCGTCTGATCGAACTGCGCGCACCTGACATCATCGTCCGCAACGAAAAGCGGATGCTGCAGGAATCCGTTGACGCTCTGTTCGACAACGGCCGTCGTGGCCGCGTGATCACCGGCGCCAACAAGCGCCCGCTGAAATCGCTGTCGGACATGCTGAAAGGGAAACAGGGTCGCTTCCGTCAGAACCTTCTGGGTAAGCGCGTCGACTTCTCGGGCCGTTCGGTTATTGTGACCGGTCCGGAGCTTAAGCTGCACCAGTGTGGTCTGCCCAAGAAGATGGCGTTGGAGCTGTTCAAGCCGTTCATCTACTCGCGCCTTGAGGCCAAGGGTCTGTCTTCGACCGTGAAGCAGGCGAAGAAACTGGTCGAAAAAGAGCGTCCCGAAGTGTGGGATATCCTCGACGAGGTGATCCGCGAACACCCTGTCATGCTGAACCGTGCGCCGACGCTGCACCGTCTTGGCATTCAGGCGTTCGAGCCGGTTCTGATCGAAGGTAAAGCCATCCAGCTGCACCCGCTGGTCTGTTCGGCCTTTAACGCCGACTTCGACGGTGACCAGATGGCCGTTCACGTGCCGCTGAGCCTTGAGGCGCAGCTGGAAGCCCGTGTTCTGATGATGTCGACGAACAACGTTCTGTCGCCTGCAAACGGCGCGCCGATCATCGTTCCGTCGCAGGATATGATCCTGGGTCTGTACTATGTGACCCTGGAACGCGAAGGCATGCCGGGCGAAGGCAAAGTGTTCGGGTCTATCGACGAAGTTCAGCACGCGCTGGATTCTGGCGAAGTGCATCTGCACTCCAAAATCACCGCGCGGATCACACAGATCGACGACGAAGGCAACGAAGTTCAGAAGCGTTTCGAGACCACTCCGGGCCGTCTGCGTCTGGGTGCCTTGCTGCCGATGAACAACAAAGCGCCGTTCGAACTGGTCAACCGTCTGCTGCGGAAGAAAGAAGTGCAGCAGGTGATCGACACCGTCTACCGCTATTGCGGTCAGAAAGAGTCGGTTATCTTCTGTGACCAGATCATGTCGATGGGCTTCAAAGAAGCGTTCAAGGCGGGCATCTCGTTCGGTAAGGACGACATGGTCATTCCCGATGACAAGTGGGGCATCGTTGATGACACCCGCGGTCAGGTGAAGGACTTTGAACAGCAGTACATGGACGGCCTGATCACTCAGGGCGAAAAGTACAACAAAGTTGTCGATGCCTGGTCGAAGTGTAACGACCGCGTCACCGAAGCCATGATGTCGACGATCTCGTCGTCGGATCGGGCAGAGGATGGTTCTGAGCAGGAACCGAACTCGGTCTACATGATGGCTCACTCGGGTGCGCGTGGCTCGGTCACTCAGATGAAACAGCTGGGCGGTATGCGCGGCCTGATGGCCAAGCCGAACGGTGACATCATCGAGACGCCGATCATCTCGAACTTTAAAGAAGGTCTGACCGTTCTCGAGTACTTCAACTCGACCCACGGTGCCCGTAAGGGTCTGTCGGATACCGCGCTTAAGACGGCGAACTCGGGTTACCTGACCCGTCGTCTGGTGGACGTGGCGCAGGACTGCATCGTTCGTGAGATCGACTGTGGCACCGAGCGTGCGATCACTGCCGAAGCCGCGGTGAACGACGGTGAGGTTGTCGCCTCGCTGGCCGAACGTGTGCTGGGCCGTGTGGCCGCAGACGATGTCCTGCGTCCGGGCACCGATGAGGTGATCGTGGCTGCAGGTCAGCTGATCGACGAGCGCATGGCAGATACCATCGACGAAGCCGGTGTTGCCTCGATGCGCATCCGCTCGCCTCTGACCTGTGAGTCCGAGGAAGGCGTTTGTGCAACCTGCTACGGTCGTGACCTTGCACGCGGTACCATGGTGAACACAGGTGAAGCTGTCGGCATCATCGCCGCGCAGTCCATCGGTGAACCCGGTACACAGCTGACCATGCGGACCTTCCACATCGGTGGTGTTGCGCAAGGTGGTCAGCAGTCGTTCCAGGAAGCCAACCAGGAAGGTGTTGTCGCGTTCGAGAACCCGCAGATCCTGGTCAATGCGGCAGGCGAAAGCCTGGTCATGGGTCGGAACATGAAGCTGGTGATCAACGACGAGCATGGCGAAGAGCGTGCCAGCTTCAAGCTGGGCTACGGCTCGAAACTGTTCGTCAAGGACGGCACCAAGGTTGCCCGTGGCGACAAGCTGTTCGAATGGGATCCCTACACCCTGCCGATCATCGCCGAGAAAGCCGGTACTGCGAAATACGTTGACCTTGTGTCGGGCCTGGCTGTCCGCGACGAGACCGACGAAGCAACTGGTATGACCCAGAAGATCGTGATCGACTGGCGCGCCGCCCCCAAAGGCAGCGACCTCAAGCCTGAGATTATTCTGGTCGGCGAAGATGGCGAGCCGGTCCGCAACGATGCGGGCAACCCGGTTCACTATCCGATGTCGGTGGATGCGATCCTGTCGGTCGAAGATGGCCAGCAGATCGAGGCCGGTGACGTTGTCGCGCGTATCCCGCGTGAAGGTGCCAAGACCAAGGACATCACCGGTGGTCTGCCGCGTGTGGCCGAACTGTTCGAAGCGCGTCGTCCGAAAGATCACGCGATCATCGCCGAAGCCGATGGTTACGTGCGCTTTGGCCGCGACTACAAGAACAAGCGCCGCATCAGCATCGAACCGGCGGACGAGTCCATGGAGACCATCGAGTACATGGTGCCCAAGGGCAAGCACATCCCGGTCGCCGAAGGGGACTTCATCCAGAAGGGTGAATACCTGATGGACGGTAACCCGGCTCCGCATGACATCCTGTCCATCATGGGTGTCGAAGCGCTGGCGGATTACATGATCGACGAGGTGCAGGACGTCTACCGCCTGCAGGGCGTGAAGATCAACGACAAGCACATCGAGGTCATCGTGCGCCAGATGCTGCAGAAGTGGGAGATCCTGGATTCAGGCGACACCACCCTGCTGAAAGGCGAACATGTCGACAAGCAAGAGTTCGACGCGGCCAACGAGAAGACGCTTCAGCGCGGTGGTCGTCCGGCACAGGGCGAGCCGATCCTTCTGGGGATCACCAAAGCCTCGCTGCAGACGCGTTCGTTCATCTCGGCGGCGTCGTTCCAGGAAACCACTCGTGTCCTGACCGAAGCGTCAGTACAGGGCAAAAAGGACAAGCTGGTTGGCCTGAAAGAGAACGTCATCGTCGGCCGCCTGATCCCCGCCGGTACTGGTGGAGCAACTCAGGCCGTGCGCCAGGTTGCGCAGTCGCGCGACAACGTCGTCATTGAGGCGCGCCGGGAAGAGGCTGAAGCGGCAGCTGCCCTGGCCGCTCCGGTCATCGACGACGACATGGTCGGTGACGAGCTGGACATCGTAATCGACGCGCCTGAAAGCCGCGAGTAAATCGCATAAGTACTAATGTAGAAAAGGCCCTTGCGAAATTGCAGGGGCCTTTTTTGTTCGTCAAATTTGATAGCAGTTTAATTGTGCAAATGGTCCAAACAGCCCCTTCGATTTGGACCAGAAAAATCGATTAGATGTTCTAAGAACCAAGATTAATGAACAAAAATCCTAGCGACATCACGATGAACGCGCCGGTTGCGAACCAGTTCAGGACGAGCTTTCCGCTAAATGCGCTCCGATAGACACCTCTAATAAACAAGGTGGGAATGGAGACAAACCAACCAACGGAAAGTAGAGCAACTGGCATGCCAAAAGCGCCCGGTGAATCGCTGTTTTTTATAGATTCCGGTGCAAGATCGGAAATTGCCTGAAGGTTGTAGAACAGGAAAAAAACGATAAACGAGCTGAGAGCACCCCAAAACATGAGATCAAGCCTAATGGTAGGAGCTGCAGATTTCTGAGTACGAATCTTGGGCTGTTGGGAACTGGTTTGATAGCGGCGTGGTTGTTTTGCGAATGCCTGAGAACCTTTCTCGAACATAATCACTCCATAAAATAAACATTCAAACTCTGAGCAGTTTCCGCACGTCTGCATGAATTGCAAATTAATTCTTCGAGGAAGGAATTGATATTTTACGTCGCACAAAATTCTCATCAATGAGAGTGCACTTTCGCGCAAACTTCGCGCATCCTTTTTCTTTTGAACGATCAGGAAAAATAATAGCCATTGCGGTTGCAGATGCAGGTGCTTGTTCGAGCTAGGCACTGAACGGGTCTGCCATGTTAAAGGCGTATTGACTTGTGGCTCTGCATCATCGCGAATGCGCAGGGATAAATAGATTTTTTGGTTTTGAGCACGTTTTAGATGACCCCAAACTTAAAAGGCGCGCTGTTGATGATGGGCAGCATGGCGGGTTTCACCATCAATGACAGTCTGATCAAGCTGGCGGGTGATCAGATACCTCTGTTTCAGATGGTGGCCATGCGGGGGGTGGTGGCGACGTTTCTTGTCTTTCTGATGGCACGGTACCTTGGGGCGTTGCATCTGAATTTCCCGCATCATGACAAATGGCTGATTGCCGCGCGCTGTGTGGCCGAGTTGTCGGCTACATTCTTTTTCCTGACGGCGCTTTTGCACATGCCTCTGGCAAATGTGACGGCGGTATTGCAGGCCTTGCCGCTGACCGTGACGTTGGGGGCGGTGCTGTTTTTTCGTGAACGGATCGGATGGCGGCGGGTGTTGGCTATTGTACTGGGGTTCATCGGGATGTTGCTGATCGTGCGTCCGGGCCCCGAGGGGTTCGATATCTATGCGATTTATGCGCTGATTGCGGTCGTATCCGTTACGATCCGCGATCTGATTACGCGGCGGATGTCCGTCCATGTGCCCTCGCTTGCTGTGACCCTTGCGACCTCGCTGACCATCACGCTGTCCGCCGGGATCGCCGCGTCTGTGTCAGGCTGGCAGCCGGTGCCCCCTGCGGCCGGTGCCATGATTGCCTGCGCGGCGGTGTTCGTGCTGGCGGGGTATCTGTGCAGCGTCATGGTCATGCGCGAAGGCGACGTGGGGTTCATCGCGCCGTTTCGCTATTCAAGCCTGATCTGGGCGCTGGCCCTGGGCTGGTTGGTGTTCGGGGACTGGCCGGATGCCATCACTCTGCTGGGCGCGGGCCTGGTCGTCGGGGCCGGGCTGTTCACACTATTGCGTGAAAGACGGACTCATGCGGGTGAATGAGCCCGCCGAACCGCATCCTGATCAATGGCAAAGCGCGCGATGAATTCGCCCTCAAGCTCGGGCGTCAGGGGGGAAAGCTCGGTTGCGCTGTTGCGCGCGTGCGGAGAGTCATTGAACTGGTTCAACGTCCGCACCCACATGGGCGCGTCGGGGTAGCTGACCGCCGGCATGAAATTCCCGATCCGGTTGTGGGTGAAGTTCATGATCGTCAGCTCGCATCCCCCGCGCACATGCATGGCAAAGCCAATCCCCAGCAGGGACCGAAAGACGGGCGCCGCCTGAATGCCATCGGCCCCGAACCTGGCCAGAAACCCCTGATTGTAGTCGATGGCGACGGTCTTGTTGTTTTGCAGCAAGCTTTTGTTTTCATCAGCAGCGATGCGCAGGCGTTCGATGAAATCCACCGATACGGCGTCATCGTCGTCATGACGGAACTGAATGCACGGCGCGTCGAGATTGTCGCGTGCGGCGTTCAGCACGTCTTTCATCACACGGCGGTGACGCATCGGACGGCGAGCGATTATCTCAACCTGTTTCATTCCCGCGGTCAGGTCATGAAGCCGATCAAGGGCGGGTTTGGGCAGGCATTCCCCGATGACGATCTTTAACTGGTAGTCTTCGTCCGTCTGCTCTTGCAAACACGGCAGGGTGGTGGTTTCAAACAGGCGGAACCGTTCCTCAAGCCGCGCGGGGTTGTAGAGATAGGCGCGGCGTTCCTCGATCGTTTCATGTTCGACCTGAAAGCCGCCATGGGCAGGGTAGGAAAAGCGGCACAGGCCGATGATTTGCATGATTCATCCGTGGTTCAGACCGTCGCCGCGACTATGCCCGCGCGTCCCGAAACCCGCAACGGGTCATGGGGCTGGCATGTGCTGGCAACAGTGGATAAATCGACGTAACACGGCCTGTGGCGAAGCAGCTCGGGTGTACTGTTGACACTTGGTCCGACTCCCCTTAATACGCGCCCATCTCGGTACCGGGGGCCGCCCCAAAACCGATCTCAGTAATGGACTGGTCAAGACCCGGACAATTTTGCAGTTCGCGTCCTCTGATAACCAACCGCGACGTTCACCTCGGAATGGGAACGCTCGCGGGTTTTGCGCTTGTGGACGCATGAGTGCAGCGAATTTAACCGCACGCAACCCGCGTGCATGTCATGTGTGTTGCAAAACGGGGAAGAAACCGGAATGCCAACTATTCAACAGCTGATCCGCAAACCGCGGCAGCCCAAAGTAAAACGCTCGAAGTCCATGCACCTGGAGCAGTGCCCGCAGAAACGCGGCGTCTGCACCCGTGTGTATACCACCACACCGAAAAAGCCGAACTCGGCTATGCGTAAGGTTGCCAAAGTGCGCCTGACCAACGGGTTCGAGGTCATCTCGTACATCCCCGGTGAAAGCCACAACCTGCAGGAACACTCGGTTGTTCTGATCCGTGGCGGCCGTGTAAAAGACCTTCCCGGTGTGCGTTACCACATCCTGCGCGGTGTTCTGGATACTCAGGGCGTCAAAGATCGTAAGCAACGTCGTTCGAAATACGGCGCGAAGCGTCCCAAGTAAGAAGGAGAGGCTGATATGTCACGTCGTCACGCCGCCGAAAAACGCGAAGTCCTGCCTGACGCCAAATTTGGCGACAAGGTTCTGACCAAATTCATGAACAACCTGATGATCGACGGCAAGAAGTCGGTCGCAGAGCGCATCGTTTACAACGCGTTTGACCGCGTTGAGAACAAGGTAAAGCGCGCTCCTGTCGAAGTGTTCCACGAAGCACTCGACAACATCAAACCGTCGGTCGAGGTTCGCTCGCGCCGCGTTGGTGGTGCAACCTATCAGGTTCCGGTCGAAGTGCGCCCCGAGCGCCGCGAAGCACTGGCCATCCGCTGGCTGATCACTGCTGCGCGTGGCCGTAACGAAAACACCATGGAAGAACGCCTCGCCGGCGAACTGCTGGACGCTGTACAGTCCCGCGGGACCGCCGTGAAGAAGCGCGAAGACACCCACAAGATGGCCGAGGCGAACAAAGCCTTCAGCCACTACCGTTGGTAATTCAGAGGCTTATCAAAAATGGCACGCGAATATCCGCTCGAACTGTACCGTAACTTCGGTATCATGGCGCACATCGACGCAGGTAAGACCACCTGCTCGGAGCGTATCCTGTATTACACTGGTAAATCCCACAACATCGGTGAGGTGCACGATGGTGCAGCCACCATGGACTGGATGGAACAGGAGCAGGAACGCGGCATCACCATCACTTCGGCTGCGACCACCACCTTCTGGGAACGCACCGAGGACGGTCAGACCGCCGATACCCCTAAGCACCGCCTGAACATCATCGACACCCCCGGCCACGTTGACTTCACCATCGAAGTTGAGCGTTCGCTGGCGGTTCTCGACGGTGCCGTCTGCGTTCTGGACGCAAACGCAGGTGTTGAGCCCCAGACCGAAACCGTGTGGCGTCAGGCTGACCGCTACAAGGTTCCGCGTATGGTTTTCGTCAACAAGATGGACAAGATCGGCGCAGACTTCTTCAACTGCGTTCGCATGATCGAAGACCGCACCGGCGCACGCGCTGTTCCGGTTGGTATTCCGATCGGCGCCGAGTCCGAGCTGGAAGGTCTGATTGACCTGGTCACCATGGAAGAGTGGCTGTGGCAGGGCGAAGATCTGGGCGCAAGCTGGATCAAAGCCCCCATCCGCGACAGCCTGAAAGACATGGCTGACGAATGGCGCGGCAAGATGATCGAAGCGGCCGTCGAAATGGACGACGACGCGATGATGGAATACCTGGAAGGCAATGAGCCCGACGTTCCGACCCTGCGCGCCCTGCTGCGCAAAGGTACCCTGGACATCGCGTTTGTTCCGGTTCTGGGTGGTTCAGCGTTCAAGAACAAAGGCGTTCAGCCGCTGCTCAACGCTGTGATCGACTATCTGCCCAGCCCGCTGGACGTTGTTGATTACATGGGCTTCAAACCCGGCGACGAGGAAGAAGTTCGTGACATCGCCCGTCGTGCAGACGACGCAATGGCCTTCTCGGGTCTGGCGTTCAAAATCATGAATGACCCCTTTGTTGGCTCGCTGACCTTCACTCGGATCTACTCGGGCACCATGAACAAGGGTGACTCGATCCTGAACTCGACCAAAGGTAAGAAAGAGCGCATCGGTCGTATGATGATGATGCACTCGAACAACCGGGAAGAGATCGAAGAAGCGTTTGCAGGCGACATCATCGCGCTGGCGGGTCTGAAAGACACCACCACCGGTGACACCCTGTGTGATGCGAAGGATCCGGTGGTTCTGGAAACCATGACCTTCCCCGATCCGGTGATCGAAATTGCGGTTGAGCCCAAAACCAAGGGCGACCAGGAAAAAATGTCTCAGGGTCTGGCCCGTCTGGCCGCCGAAGACCCCTCCTTCCGTGTGGAAACTGATCTGGAATCCGGTCAGACCATCATGAAAGGCATGGGCGAACTTCACCTGGACATCCTGGTTGACCGTCTGAAGCGCGAATTCAAGGTTGAAGCGAACATTGGTGCACCGCAGGTGGCCTATCGTGAAACCATCTCGATGCCGGTCGAGCACACCTACACCCACAAGAAACAGTCGGGTGGTTCGGGTCAGTTCGGTGAGGTTAAACTCGAGATCACTCCGACTGAGCCGGGCGAAGGTTACTCGTTCGAAAGCCGCATCGTTGGTGGTGCCGTTCCGAAGGAATACATCCCGGGTGTTGAAAAAGGCATCCAGTCGGTTATGGACAGCGGCCCTCTGGCTGGCTTCCCTGTGATCGACTTCAAGGTTGCCCTGCTGGACGGCAAGTTCCACGACGTTGACTCGAGCGTTCTGGCGTTCGAAATCGCGGCCCGTATGTGTATGCGTGAAGGCATGCGCAAAGCTGGCGCGAAACTGCTGGAACCGATCATGAAGGTCGAAGTGATCACCCCGGAAGAATACACCGGCGGTATCATCGGCGACCTGACCTCGCGTCGTGGCCAGGTGTCTGGTCAGGAACCGCGCGGCAACGCGATCGCGATCGACGCGTTCGTTCCGCTTGCGAACATGTTCGGCTACATCAACACCCTGCGTTCGATGTCGTCGGGCCGTGCCCAGTTCACCATGCAGTTCGACCACTACGATCCGGTTCCGCAGAATATCTCGGACGAGATCCAGGCGAAATACGCATAACCAAAGATTTGAGGGGGTCCGGTTTACGGGCTCCCTTCATTACCGAAAAAGGAGGCCATCATGGCAAAGGAAAAGTTTGAGCGTACAAAACCGCACGTCAACATCGGCACGATTGGCCACGTTGACCATGGTAAAACGACGCTGACCGCAGCGATCACCAAGTATTTCGGTGACTTCAAAGCGTATGACCAAATCGACGGTGCGCCGGAAGAGAAAGCGCGCGGCATCACCATCTCGACCGCCCACGTGGAATACGAGACAGACGCGCGTCACTATGCGCACGTTGACTGCCCCGGCCACGCCGACTACGTCAAGAACATGATCACCGGTGCCGCTCAGATGGACGGCGCGATCCTGGTTGTGAACGCCGCTGACGGCCCGATGCCGCAGACGCGCGAGCACATCCTGCTGGGCCGCCAGGTTGGCATCCCGAAGATGGTCGTGTTCCTGAACAAAGTTGACCAGGTCGACGACGAAGAGCTGCTGGAACTGGTTGAGATGGAAGTTCGCGAACTGCTGTCCAGCTACGAATACCCCGGCGACGATATTCCGATCGTTGCAGGTTCGGCTCTGGCTGCGATGGAAGGCAACAATCCGGAAATCGGCGAAGAGAAAATCAAGGAACTGATGGCGGCTGTTGATGACTACATCGACACGCCTGAGCGTGCTGTTGACCAGCCGTTCCTGATGCCGATCGAAGACGTGTTCTCGATCTCGGGTCGTGGTACTGTTGTTACGGGTCGTGTTGAGCGTGGCGTGATCAACGTTGGCGACGAGATTGAAATCGTTGGCATCCGCGACACTTCGAAAACCACCTGCACCGGCGTTGAGATGTTCCGTAAGCTGCTGGACCGCGGTGAAGCGGGCGACAACATCGGCGCGCTGCTGCGTGGTGTTGACCGTGACGGCGTTGAGCGTGGCCAGGTTCTGT